>NZ_JBPUGH010000018.1:0-34065 GCF_051548005.1 Curtobacterium flaccumfaciens
GGCGCGTCCGGCCGGCCCGCGACCGTGCCCGTCGGCGTCGACTTCGTGCGCGGGGACGTCCGGGACGACGCCGTCCTCGACGCGGCCCTCGACGGGATCGACGTCGTCTGCCACCAGGCCGCGAAGGTCGGGCTCGGCGTCGACTTCCAGGACGCCCCCGACTACGTGTCCTCGAACGACACCGGGACGGCGCACGTCCTCGCCGCGATGGACCGGCACGGCATCGGCCGACTCGTCGTCGCGAGTTCGATGGTCGTCTACGGCGAGGGCGCGTACGCGACCGCATCGGGCGAGCCGACCCGTCCGCCGGCACGCCGCCGGGAGGACCTCGACGCCGGGCGCTTCGACCCGATCGGGCCCGACGGGCAGCCGCTCGTCCCCGGCCTCATCGACGAGGACGCCGCACTCGACCCCCGCAACGTGTACGCGCAGACCAAGGTGGCGCAGGAGCACCTCGCGTCCTCGTGGGCACGGGCCACCGGCGGCCGGGCCATCGCGCTCCGCTACCACAACGTCTACGGGCCGGGCATGCCCGCGAACACGCCGTACGCGGGCGTCGCGTCGCTGTTCCGCTCCGCACTCGCCCGTGGCGAGGCACCCCGGGTCTTCGAGGACGGTCGGCAGCGCCGGGACTTCGTGCACGTCGACGACGTCGCCGGGGCCAACGCAGCGTCCATCGCGGCGACCGCCGACCTGCCGGACGACTCCTTCCGGGCGTACAACGTCGGTTCGGGCACCGTCCACACCATCGGGGAGATGGCCGCCGCGATCGCCGGGCCCGAGGGACCGCAGCCGGTCGTCACTGGCGAGTACCGGCTCGGGGACGTCCGGCACGTGACCGCGTCGTCGGAGCGGATCGGGCGGGAGCTCGGGTGGCGCGCCGAGGTGGACTTCGAGCAGGGCATGCGCGAGTTCGCGACGGCGCCCCTGCGGGCCGCGGTGCGCTGACGCCGCCGGGCCGCGCGCTGACGCCGCCGGGCCGCGCGCTGCGTCACCGCACGCCCCGAGTCTCGTGCCGCGTACGGCGAGTCTCGTGCAGACGGACAAGTCTCGTGCCCAGGAGCGCGAGACTTGTCCGCCACCACGAGACTCGGCCCGCCCGCTCCACCGTCCCGCCGGCCCGGCCCCGCCGCCACGGCCCCGCCGCCCCACATCGGGGGACGCCGCATCTGGACAGCGGGGTACAGCTCGGGCCGGTTCCGATCAGGCCGACCGGGCACCGTGGACACCATGTCGTCGACGCCCGCGAGTCCCGCGAACCCCGATCCGCACGGTGATCCCCGTCGATCCGGCCGTCCGCACCGAACAGACGGCATGAACGTCGACGTGATCCTGCCGTGCCTCGACGAGGCCGACGCACTCCCCCGCGTGATCGGGCGCCTGCCGCAGGGCTACCGGGCGATCGTTGTCGACAACGACTCGACCGACGGCTCCGCCGACGTCGCCCGGGCACACGGTGCCCTCGTCGTCACGGAACCCCGCCGCGGCTTCGGCTCGGCGTGCGCGGCAGGCGTCGCAGCCGCCACTGCCGACTTCGTGGCGTTCTGCGACGCGGACGCCTCGATGGACCCGGCCGAACTCCCCGGCCTGCTCGACCGGGTCGTGTCGGGTCGCACCGACCTCGCGCTCGGCCGTCGCGTCCCGACCTCCCGCGGGGCCTGGGCGCCGCACGCCCGCTTCGCGAACCGGGTGCTCGCGATCCTCATGCGCCGCGCCACCGGCTACCGACTCCGCGACCTCGGCCCGATGCGGGTGATGCGCCGCGAGCAGCTGGTCGCCCTCGACCTGCAGGACCGCCGCAGCGGTTACCCGCTCGAGATGGTCCTCGCCGCGCACGCCGCCGGCCTCCGCGTCGACGAGAGCGACATCGGGTACGCGCAGCGCATCGGCGACAGCAAGGTGACCGGCACGCTGCGCGGCACGATCAACGCGGTCCGCGACATGTCGCGTCTCCTCCGCGCCTACCGCTCCGGCGAGCGCCGACCGGGCACCGCCGTCCGCACGTCGGTCACCGCCACCGGCCTGGAGGCTCGCCCCACCCCCGCCGACACCGCTCCCCTCGAGCACGTGGCCGGTCCGGTCGAAGGCGTCCGCTCGTGACCGCCGTGACGGTCGCGGTCGTCGCCAAGGAGTGCCTGCCGGGCCGCGTCAAGACCCGGCTCATCCCGGCGCTCGGCCCCGAGGGCGCCGCCCGCGTCGCCGCCGCCAGCCTCGCGGACACCCTGGCGACGGTGCGCGCCCTGCCGGCCGCCCGTCGCATCCTGTTCTTCGACGGCGAGGTCGTCCCGGCGGCGGCGGAGGGCTTCCACGTCCTGCCGCAGCCGACCGGCGACCTCGACGAGCGTCTCGGCACGCTCTTCGACGCCGTCCAGGGCCCGCTCCTGCTCGTCGGCATGGACACCCCGCAGGTGCGCCCGGACGACGTGGCCGCGGTGTTCGAGCACCCGGAGCGCGATGCCTGGTTCGGCCCGGCGGAGGACGGCGGCTTCTGGGCGTTGTACCTGCACGTCCCGGACGGCTCGCTCATCCGTGGCGTGCCGATGTCCCGTGGTGACACCGGGGCCGTGCAGCGCGCCCGACTCGTGGACGCCGGACTGGACGTCGGCGACCTCACGCCCCTGCTCGACGTGGACGAGATCGCGGACGCCGACCGCGTGGCCGAACTCGCTCCCGAATCCGCGTTCGCTGCAGCACTCGCGTCCGAGCGCACGACCTCCGGAGGTGCCCGATGACCATGCACGCCCCGATGACGTTCGGTGCCGGCGGCGGCGAGCCGTACGCCCGCGCGCTCCGCTCCGACGGACGACTGCGGCTGACCGACCCGGACCGCCCGGGCACCGTCGTCACGATGGACGTCGGCCGCTGGAGCGCCGCTGCCGACCGGGTCGACCGGTCGCTGCTCGACGACGCCGACGGCGGGGTCATCGACATCGGCTGCGGGCCGGGTCGGATGCTCGTCGCCGCGCGGGCCGTCGGTCTGCCCTCGCTCGGGGTCGACGTCTCGGCGGAGGCGGTCGCGATCGCCCGCCGTTCCGGAGGCAACGCCGTCCAGGGCTCCGTGTTCGACACGGTCCCCGACGAGGGGCACTGGGACACCGCGCTCGTCATCGACGGGAACGTCGGCATCGGCGGTGACCCGACGGCTCTCCTGGCCCGGTGTCGCGCGATCGTCCGCCCCGGCGGCCGCGTGGTCGTCGAGACGAACCCGGACCGTGCCGCCGACCGGACGTACACCGCCCGCGTGATGGACGCCGAGGGCCACGAGAGCGCAGCGTTCCCGTGGGCCGAGGTCGGACTCGACGCCCTGCACGGCCACGCCGCCGAGGCGGGGCTGCTCGCACGGCAGAGCTGGACGGCCGAGGGCCGGACGTTCTGCGAGCTCATCGCCTGAGCTCCTCGCCGACCAGGCTCCTCGCCGGACCGTTTGTTTTGCATGATTCAAGACAGGCGGGTACCATCGCTTCCATGCAGAACCGCGACTTCCCCTTCAGCGGCTCCTACGTGAGCGGCACCACGCGGCGCGATGAGCTCGGCGCCTACGCCGTCACCGCGGCCGAGCGCCCGCTCGGCACCTACACGGGCGTCCCCGTCACGAGCACCCTCGGACGCTTCGTCGACACGCAGGCGACCCGTGGCACGACCGCGACGGGCTCCGTGCGCACCGCGACCGGCTCGTTCCGGACCGCGACGGGCTCGCTCCGCACGGCGACGGGCTCGTTCCGCACCGCCTGAGCCTCGACAGCGCCACCCCCTGACCGCGAGCGGTCGCCCACCGGATCGTCCCCCCTACCGATCCGGGCCGGGCGACCGCTCGCTTCGTTCCCACCCCCGCCGAACACCCGGGGCACCCCGGTACCCGGGCCGCCCGGAGCCCGACCGGCCGCGCGACACGGACGACCAGCACGCGCACCGAGACCCGGTGCCAGGATGGACCCATGAACGACCGCGCCGGAACCCCCGCGACCGCCGACGACCTCGTCGACCTCGACGCCCTGCTCGCCGCGTACCACGAGCGCGTCCCGGACGTCTCGGTCCCCGAGCAGAAGGTCGTCTTCGGTACCTCGGGCCACCGCGGTTCGTCCCTCGACACCGCGTTCAACGACACCCACATCGCCGCGATCACGCAGGCGATCGTCGAGTACCGGACCCAGCAGGGCACCGACGGCCCGCTCTTCATCGGGCGCGACACCCATGCCCTCTCCGCCCCGGCCGAGCGGACCGCGCTCGAGGTCCTCGCCGCGAACGGCGTCCGGGTGCTGGCGGACAGCGCCGACGGGTACGTCCCGACCCCCGCCCTCAGCCACGCGATCATCGCCTACAACCGCGCCGGCAACCCGGACACTGCGGACGGCATCGTCATCACGCCGAGCCACAACCCGCCCCGCGACGGCGGCTTCAAGTACAACCCCCCGCACGGCGGCCCGGCGGACAGTGACGCCACGAGCTGGATCGCCGACCGCGCGAACGCCATCATCGCCGGCGGCAACGCGGACGTACAGCGCCAGGACGCCACCGCTGCCGAGGGCTACGACTACCTCGGCTCCTACGTGGCAGACCTCGAGAACATCATCGACATCGACGCGATCAAGCGCGCCGGGGTCCGCATCGGCGCCGACCCCCTCGGCGGGGCGTCGCTGCCGTACTGGGAACGCATCCGCGACCACTACGGCCTCGACCTCACCGTGGTGAACCCCGAGGTCGACCCGACGTGGGCGTTCATGACCCTCGACTGGGACGGCAAGATCCGCATGGACCCGTCGAGCGCGAGCGCGATGGCGTCCGTGGTCGCCCGCAAGGACGAGTTCGACGTGCTCACGGGCAACGACGCCGACTCCGACCGGCACGGCATCGTGACGCCGGACGCCGGCCTGATGAACCCGAACCACTACCTCGCGGTCGCGATCGAGTACCTGTACGCCCACCGCCCGGAGTGGCGCGACGACGCCGCGATCGGGAAGACCCTCGTCTCGTCGAGCATCATCGACCGGGTGGCGGAGTCCCTCGGGCGCCGGCTGTGGGAGGTCCCGGTCGGCTTCAAGTGGTTCGTCCCCGGCCTCATCGACGGCTCGGTGGCGTTCGGCGGTGAGGAGTCCGCAGGCGCGAGCTTCCTCCGCAAGGACGGCACCGCGTGGACCACCGACAAGGACGGCATCATCCTGGCGCTCCTCGCCTCGGAGATCATCGCGGTGACCGGCAAGACCCCGTCGCAGCTCTACGCCGAGCTGACCGAGCGGTTCGGCGCCCCCGTCTACCAGCGCGTGGACGCCGCGGCGAGCAAGGAGCAGAAGGCACGCCTGTCGAAGCTCGACGGCGACGCCATCACCGCGGACACGCTCGCGGGCGACCCGATCACGGCGAAGCTGTCGAAGGCGCCGGGCAACGACGCGGCGGTCGGCGGCGTCAAGGTGGTCACCGACCGGGCCTGGTTCGCCGCGCGACCGTCCGGCACCGAGGACGTCTACAAGATCTACGCCGAGAGCTTCGTCGGCCAAGAGCACCTCGAGCAGGTCCAGCGCGAGGCCAAGGAGATCGTCGACGCCGCCCTCGGCGCGTAGGGAGACACAGGCGTAGCCTCCGGCTGGTCGGCAGCAGCCGGAGGGCTGCCGATCCACTCAGGAACGGGCTCCGGGCGGACCTTCGCCTTGCGGGGGTTGTAACTTTGCACCCAGCGCAAAGTTTCGGGAGACCTGCTCATGACCCAGACCGCGACCGCACCCGCGGCTCCCACGACGTCCTCGAACGCCGTGATGAACCACCGGCAGATCCTGCTGGTGATCTACGGCCTCATGGCCGGCATGTTCCTCGGTGCCCTCGACCAGACGATCGTCGGCACCGCGATCCGGACGATCGGTGACGATCTGCACGGACTCGACCAGCAGGCCTGGGTGACCACCGGCTACCTGATCGCCAGCACGATCACCACGCCCATCTACGGCAAGCTCTCCGACATCTTCGGCCGTCGCCCGCTGTTCCTGACCGCGATCGGCATCTTCATCGTCGGGTCGCTGCTCGCGTCGTTCTCCACCTCGATGCTGATGCTCGCCGGCTTCCGAGCCCTGCAGGGCCTCGGCGCCGGTGGCCTCATGTCCCTGCCGCTCGCGATCATGGGCGACATGCTCGCTCCCCGCGAGCGCGCGAAGTACCAGGGCTACTTCCTCGCCGTGTTCGGCATCTCGAGCGTCATCGGCCCGCTCGTCGGTGGTCTCTTCGCCGGCGCGTCCGAGATCGCGTTCATCTCCGGCTGGCGCTGGGTGTTCCTGATCAACGTCCCGATCGGCATCATCGCGCTGATCATGGTGACGACGTTCCTGCACCTGCCGAAGTTCGGCGACCGCGGCAAGCCGCGCATCGACTGGTGGGGTGCGGCGCTCGTCATCGTCACCCTCGTGCCGCTGCTCCTCGTCGCCGAGCAGGGCCGCGACTGGGGATGGTGGTCGGCTGGCTCGATCGCCTGCTACGCCGTCGGCCTCCTGGGGCTCATCGCGTTCGTCATCGTCGAGCGGGCGATGGGCGACAACGCGATCCTGCCGCTGAAGCTCTTCCACTCGCACGTGTTCTCGATGGCCGCGGTCCTCAGCGTGCTCGTCGGCTTCGGCATGTTCGGCGCGATGCTCACGATCCCGCTGTACCTGCAGATCGTGAAGGGCGTCACGCCGACCGAGTCCGGCTTCGCGATGCTGCCGATGGTCCTCGGCCTGATGATCGCGTCGATCGCCTCGGGTCAGATCATCTCCCGCACCGGCAAGTACCAGGTGTTCCCCGTCACCGGCACGGCGTTCACGGCGATCGGCTTCACGGTGCTGACGTTCCTCACCGCCGACAGCCCGCTGTGGTTCCTCATGCTCGGCATGTTCGGCATCGGACTCGGGCTCGGGCAGCTCATGCAGACCCTGACCCTCGCCGCGCAGAACTCGGTGTCCCCGCGGGACATCGGCGTCGCCACGAGCGCGGCGACCTTCTTCCGCCAGATCGGCGGCACCATGGGCACGGCCGTCCTGCTCTCCGTCCTGTTCTCGCTCATGCCGACGAACATCACCACGGCGCTGCAGAACGAGTCCACGCTGAAGAGCAGCCTCAACGCCGCGCTGACCCCGTCCGTCGCGAACGCCTCGGACAACAAGGCGGTCATGGACCAGATCTGGAACAAGATCGTCGACCCGATCCAGTCCAACGTGCAGGACCAGCTCAACGCGGGTGCCGCGAAGGCCAAGGCCGCCGCGGACGAGGCCGTCACGGAGCAGGTCATCGCGAAGGTCCAGCAGGCCGTCGCCGCCGGCCAGGTCCCTGCCGCTTCCGCGGAGTCGGTCATCGCCGAACAGGTCGCGGCAGCCAAGCCCGACGCCGAGCAGCAGGCGCTCGAGCAGGTCGCGTCCCAGGCGAAGGCCGAGGTCGTCGACGGGACGGTCCAGGTCGACTACGCGAACGCGACGCAGCGCAAGAACGTCGTCGACGAGGTCGCTCCGACGATCAAGAAGCAGCTCGAGAAGGGCACGACGAGCTCGTCGAGTTCCTCGACGACGAGCGACACGTCGTTCCTCAACGGCGCGGACCCGCGGCTCACCCGGTCGTTCCTCGTCGGCTTCAGCAGCTCCGCGGTCACCGTCTACTACGTCGGCCTCGGCGTGATCCTGCTCGCGTTCGTGCTCACCTGGTTCTTCCGGGTCCCGCCGCTCCGCAAGGTGTCGGCCCTGCAGGAGCAGGCGAACGCCGCGAAGGACGGGCAGGACCGCCTCACCGCCGACGCGCAGGAGGCCGCCGCGAACACGGGCTCGCTCGTCACCCCGCACACCGGGTCGATGGACGTGGTGCCGACCTCGCCGGACGTGACGGTCCCCCGTCAGGACCAGCCGGGAGGCACGGCCTCCCCCGCCGGACCCGTCGCGTCCAACGGATGGTCGGCTCCCGCATCGCCGGCCGCGGCCGACACCCGTGCCCCGCTGCCCGACGCGACGACCCACGGCGCACACTCGGCTGCCGCGCCGGTGGACGAGCCGCCGACGACGACGGGCACCATCCGGACCCGTCCGGCGCACGCCGCACCGGCCGACGGAACGGATGCGTCCGCCCCGGACGCGACCACGCCGGCGCCGCAGGCCGACCCGGCGGAGGCGAGCCGTGCCTCCCGGCCGGACCAGGGCGACCACCCGCACGGTCGCCACTCGGCCGAGTAGCCGACCAGCCGATCAACCGCCCGTTCTCCGCCGTCAGCCGACGGCGGAGAACGAGGCGCCGGGGAGTCGACGGCGCATGACGTCGATCGCGGCGGCGTTGTCGTCGACGAGCACGTAGCGGCGGCCGAGCGTGGACGCGACCGCGCCGGTGGTGCCGCTGCCGGCGAAGAAGTCGAGCACCCAGTCGCCCTCGCGGGAGGACGCCTGGACGATGCGCCGCAGGACACCCTCGGGCTTCTGCGTCGGGTACCCGGTCTTCTCGCGCCCCGTCGGCGACACGATCGTGTGCCACCAGACGTCCGTCGGGAGCTTGCCGCGCTCCCGCTGCTCGGGCGTCACGAGCCCGGGTGCCATGTACGGCTCACGGTCCACCGCCGCGGAGTCGAAGTGGTACCGGGCAGGGTCCTTCACGTACACGAGGATCGTGTCGTGCTTCGTCGGCCACCGCGTCTTCGACTTCGCCCCGAAGTCGTAGGCCCAGACGATCTCGTTGAGGAACGACTCGCGGCCGAAGAGCGCGTCGAGCAGCACCTTCGCGTAGTGCGACTCCCGGTAGTCGAGGTGCAGGTAGAGGGTCCCGTCGTCAGCGAGGACCCGCCAGGCCTCGAGCAGCCGGGGTTCGAGGAACGACCAGTAGTCGTCGAAGCGGTCGTCGAACCGGAGCAGGTCGCCGCGGACCCGCTCGTACGTGCCACCGCGGAAGCCCGTGACCGTCTCGCGACGACCGGGAGCCGACGCCGCGTCGTCCGCGCTCCGGACGGCCGTGCTCGCGTGTCGACGCTGCTTCCGGCCGGTGTTGAACGGCGGGTCGAGGTAGACGAGCGTGAAGGACCCGTCGTCGAGCGTGGTCAGGACGTCGAGGGCGTCCCCGTGGACCACCCGGTCCGGTCCGCGGTCGTCGTGCACGGGTCCATCCTCGCGCACGGACGACCGCGGCCGGCGCACGGGTGTCAGGGGCAGGTGACCTGGACGAGCTGCGCCTCGTCCTGGTCGAGCACCCCCGCGGCGTAGATCGTCACCGGGCGGCCGGCGACGACGGGCGACTCGACCGCCACGGAGTGCGGGCCGTCCAGTACCCCCACCGGCTCGTCGACGCGGTAGACGGCCTGGGCGTCGGCGCAGCTCTGGTCGGACGTGATCGTCCACCCGGTGCAGCCGAGGTCGTCGCACGCGGTCGGCCAGGAGCCGTCCGGAGCGGCGCTCGGGTCGAGCACGTCCTTGCGGGTGAGGCCCATCGGGGACTTCGGTCGCGCGTCGGTGCACGCGGCGTCCTCGACCACGGCGTACTGTTCGGTCCCCGTCTCGACGAAGGCCGCCGGGTCGTCCTGGTCGACCTCGACCGTCCGGTGCACGGTACGGGTGACCGGCCCGTCCTCGGTCGCCGAGAACCCGATCGTCACCGCGAGGCGGCCGTCGCACTCGCCGGTGGCGTACCACGACCAGCAGCCTCGGTCCGTGTCGACGCCGACCGTGCCGCACGTCGCCTCGGCACTGTCGTCGTCGCCGAGGAACGCGACCGTCACCGCGCCGTCCCGGGTCACGAACGGTTGCGGGTCCTCCCACCCGTCACCGTGGTCCGCGTCGCTGCCGTCGTCCGGGGCGGCCGGAGTGCTGGACGGGTCGCCAGGGGCGGCGCCCTGTCCGCCCGAGCCGTCGTCCGGCGAAGCCTGCTGCACCGCGGCGCTCCCCTGGTCGGCCAGCGCGACCAGGACACGGGAGGTCGGGACCGCCGCGGCGGTCACGCCGGCGACGAGCACGAGCGCGGCCGCACCCGCGACGAGTGCGAGCGCCCGGCCGTCCGAGCGTCGCAGCCGACGGTCGGACGCCGCCGGGTCGGCCGCCCGGAAGGGGAGCGCGCCGGGGACGTCCCACGGGGTGTCGAGCGGTGTGCCGTCACCGAGCACGATGCCGTTGATCTCGCGGATCGTCGCCGTCCGGAGGTCGAGCAGACGTGCACCCGCCACGACCACCAGCGCGACGCCGGCGATGATCACCGGGAGCACCGCGAAGGCGAGCACGCTGCCGCGGAACGACGCGACGGCGCCCGCGACGAGGCCGAGCACCGCGAGCACCGCACCGGCGGCCCGTGCGACGACGAGCCGGCGCGCGGACGGGGGCAGGAAGGCGCGGAGCGCACGGCGGTCCGTCTGCCAGAAGACCCACCCCGTCGGCGCGGGTGGGACGTCCGGCACGGGAGTCCAGCCCGGTACCGGTTCGACGAGCGGGTGCCCGGCCACCCAGTCGTCCGAGGGCGAGGGCCATCCCGGCGGTGTCCGGAAGCGGAACGGGAGCTCGTCGTGGTGCTGCACGTGGCGGAGCGTAGCGCTCCGCACGGCCGCCTCACAGCCCCTTCTTCGGGCCGTGCGGCGTAGCGTCGTCCGCATGGCGACACCCGAGGTCCGGAACGACACCGAGCAGCAGCAGTACTCCCTCGTCGAGGACGGGGAGGTGATCGGGCTCGCCGCGTACGAGATCGAGGGCGACGAGATCCGCTTCGTGCACACCGAGGTCGACCCCGAGCACCGGGGCGGCGGACACGCGTCGATGCTCGTGCAGGCAGCGCTCGACGACGTCCGCGCGAACTCGTCGCGCACGGTCGTCCCCCTGTGCAGCTACGTCAAGGCCTGGATCGAGCGGCACCCGGACTACCAGGAGCTCACCGCGCGCTGATCGGCGCGGCTGCGGTCGCCCGGTTCCGTCAGTACGTGCGGTCGTGGGTCCCGGCGCGGACCTCGTGACGACCGCCTGCCCGGACACCCGGCACCTTGATGAGCACGTGCCCGCTCAGCAGGTCGTGGTCGTCGTCGGCCGGCGTCGGTGCCTCCCGTGGCAACCGCGACTGCCGTTCGTACTCGGCCTGGGCCTCGTGCCGGGTCGGCGCGAACACCTCGTCCATCATCGACACGACACCGCCGGAGCCGCCCGAGCGCGTGGCCTTGTTCGACAGGTCGATCCACCCCGCGCGATCGGCGACCCACATCGCGACGACCGCGGCGGACACCGCCCCCAGGAGGATCAACCAGTTCACGTGCACGACGCTACGTGGGGGACCCGGTGCCGACATCAGCCGCGCGGGGGATTCTCCTGATCCACACACGTCGTTCTTGGGGAGGACACCGAGACTGGGGAAGCGGCGGCCCGGTTCCCCCCTCCCGGGCCGCCGACCACGCCGTGGCGCGGGGACCGCGTCCCCGTCGTGCAGACTGATCAGACGGCGTTCCAGGACACCACGTTGCACGGCTCGTACGGCAACGGCGCGAAGCCCTGACCGATGAGCGGAGTCGCGCTCGCGGTCAGTTCGCTCGTGCGGTCGTCCCGTCCTCCGGCGAACCGGAGATCGTTCCGTGCGCGACGACACGGCGGGCGTGACGTGCAGGCCGTCGTCGCCGGCGAGCCGCTTCCACGCCGCCGGACGCGACCGAGACCGCCCCGTAGGCGATGAGCAGGCCGGCGAGCGTCGGTACCAGCCAGGGACGCGAGCCGTTCACGGCCTGGTTCACCCACCCCACCCAGGGCACGCTGTACCAGACGACGCCACGGACCTGCACGGGCAGGACGTCAGCGGGGTCGGGTGCCGGGTTGGCGTCGCCCTGGAGCTGGAACCTGCGCGAGCCGTCCGACGCCGTCGTCACCGCGACGACCCGGTGCGTCACCACCGTCGGGTCCCCCGAGCGCAGCTGGTAGGTCAGGACGTTCCCCACCCGGACGTCGGCCGCGGCGGTGGGCCGGACGACGACGAGGGTGCCGGCAGGCAGGGTCGGCTCCATCGACCGTGTGAGCACCGTGAGCGGGAGGGACCCGGTCGCCTTCGGCACGACGACCAGGACGAGCGCGAGCAGCGCGACGATCGCCAGGGCACCGATGCCGGCACCGAGGGCCACGGCGTGCACGACCACCGCGAGCCCGCTCCGGCGCCGCTCGGGCGCGGTCCGAGCACGCCGGCGCGGGGCGAGGTGCGCACCTCGGCGCGGCACGACCGCGGTCACGAGCCGGCCGCCGGGCTGTTGAGGTAGAACCCGCCGGTCACCGCGTCCGACGTCCAGCCGGCACGCTGCACCGTGAGCGAGACCCGGACGTTCGCCGTCGCGCTCGGAGGCGCGTCGGCACGGATCGTACTGCGCGCGCACCACACCGCGGACGCGCCGAGGTCGAGCGACGAGGTGAGGCTGGGAAGGGACGCCCAGGTCCCGGAGAGCGCCCCACTGCCGACTGCGGCTGTGTCCGTGCACGACCCGGCGCCGACGACCGGCCAGGCGACGACGTCGACGGCCGCCGCGAGGGCGGTCGAACTCCCGTCGACGACCGCGACGCTCGTGGTGGTCGTCCCGGCGAGGTTGCCCGTGTTCGTGAGGGTGATCGGCTTCGTGACGGAGCGCACGGTCGACGAGAACGTCACGGTCATGTCGTCCGTCCCGCTGATCGAGCCCGCTGGCTTGCCCATGGTCGTGCTGGACGAGTTGCTGCCCGTCGCGGTCCACAGCGCCCACGCCACGCTCGGTGCGCCGACCACGAGCGCGGCGACGACGGCCGCGAAGGCGAGGAGTCGGAGGCGCATCACGACGGCACCTGCGTCCCGGTCACGGTCAGCGTGAAGTCGGTGACCGCGCCCGACACGCTCTGCGGCGCATCCCGCGCGACGACGATCTCGACACACGCGGTCGCGGTGACGCCGACCGGCAGGGTGAAGTACCCGCTGCCGGTGTCGAACGAGGCGAGGGGGCCGGAGGCTCCACCGGTGCCGGGTCGACAGGAGGCAGCCGACTGCACGGAGTTGAGGTGGAGCGTCTGCGTCCCGAGCACGGTGCTGTCCGGCACGCTGACGTACGAGACCTTCGTCGCCGTGGTGGCGACCCGCATCGAGAGCGGGACGGTCCCGGTGTTCCGCACCGTGAAGGTCCCCGTGGTGCTCGATCCCGGAGCGAGGGCCGGCGACCGCATCGCGCTGAGGACGCTCACCCGGATGGTCGCGCTGCCGGACGTGATGGTGACCGCGTTGCTCGTCCCCGCCGCTGCGTTCCAGAGCGCGTACGTCCCACCGGTCGCGACGACGGACGCGGTGACGACGGCGACGAGCACGACACCGAGCGCCACCGGCCAGCGTCGCCGGCGCGGGGCACGGTGGCGTGCACGGGGTCGGGCGAGCGGCTCCACGCTCAGGACCCGATGGCCCGCTGCGTCAGCGTGAAGGCCAGTGCACCGACGTTGACGGAGCCGTTCTGCCCCGTCGTGGCCGAGCTCGGCAGCTCGATCGTGAACAGGACCTTCACCCGCGACGCCGTGGACGACGGCGAGACCCGGAACGTGTTCGCGTTCGGGTCCGCCTGCTGGACGACGGTGCCGCTCGCGGAGGTCACCGAGAGCGTCTTCGTCGTCGCGGCGAGGAGTCCGGCGTCGCCGGTGATGCTCTGCGGGGCGTAGGTGAGATCGGCGGACAGGTCGTCGCCCGTGGCGCCGATCGAGAGGGTCTGCGTGAACTGGTACTTGTTGCCCGGCACCATGAGCACCTTCGACGGGTCGATGGTGACCGACCGACCGTTCGTGACGTCCGTCCAGGTGCCGTCGTCCAGCGCAGTGAGCGTGAGCGAGCCGGAGCTGACGATGCCCGCGGCACTGGAGGCGTTCGCGTTCCAGAGCGCGAGCGAACCCGCTCCACCGAGGAGGAGGGCGACGCCCGCGGCACCCGCGACGACACCGGTGACGATCTTGTGCATGAGGATCCGTTCCCGCGCGCCGAGGCACGCCGAAGAGCGCCGACACACGGGATCGGGTAGCGGTGTCGGCAGGCGGCGTCTTCCCCCCGAGACGGTTCACGGGCGCGGCTGACCGGTGCCGGGAGTCACCGCTGCGACGACCGTCCAGGGTGGCCTGAGCAGCTCTCGACTCCTGGCCGAGAATCTACCTCGGTCCCCCATAGTGCGGACAGGGTTCTATGCACAAACATCGACCCCAGTCCGGGGGCCCCATCTGGGGCGCCGCGATCAGGGCACGCGTTCGAGCCACTCCTTCGTCGCGAACTTCGTCGCGATGAGCTCCCGCGCCCGCTGCCGCTCGGCCTCGGTGACGTGCCCCTCGTGCGCGCCGTAGAGCTTCGTGAACGTGCCGATCAGCCGCTCGATGACCTCCGCACGGGGCAGGCCGGTCTGCGACCGGAGCGGGTCGACGCGCTTCGCCGCCGAGGTCGTCCCCTTGTCGCTCATCTTCTCGCGCCCGATCCGGAGCACCTCGACCATCTTCTGGCCGTCCATGTCGTAGCTCATCGTCGCGTGGTGCAGGACCGCACCGGTGCCGAGGCGCTTCTGTGCGGCCCCGCCGATCTTGCCCTTCGCCGAGGTGATGTCGTTGAGCGGTTGGTAGTACGCGTCGATGCCGAGGGACTTCAGCGCCTCGATCACCCACTCGTCGAGGTAGGCGTACGAGTCGGCGAAGGTCATGCCCTGCACGAGGTCGGCCGGCACGTAGAGCGAGTACGAGATGATCGCGCCCGCCTCCATGAACATCGCGCCGCCGCCGGAGATCCGCCGCACGACCTGCACGCCGTACTTCTCGGCGCCCTCGGGGTCGACCTCGTTCTTGAGGGACTGGAACGAGCCGATCACGACCGCCGACTCGTCCCACTCCCAGATGCGGAGCGTCGGACCACGTCGGCCGGCGCCGACCTCCTCGGTGAGCACCTGGTCGAGCGCGAGGTGCTCGTTCGGGGAGATCGGCCCCTCGTGGATGACCTCCCAGTCGTAGTCCTGCCACGACGACGCCCGCGAGAGGGCCCGACGGACGGCGACACCGACCGACTCGGGCGTGAAGCCGAGCAGCTGGGCGCCCTCGGGCAGTGCGCCGCGGACGGCGGCGGCGATCCCCGCGGCGTCCGTCGTCGACGGCAGGCCGTTCACGGCGGCGTCGATCAGCGGGAGCGCGTCGTCGGGTTCGAGGAAGAAGTCGCCGGCGAGCCGGAACTCCTGGATCGATCCGTCGACGACCTCGAGGTCGACGACGACGAGCTTCCCGCCTGGGACCTTGTACTCACCGTGCACACCACGACCCTACGCCGCCACGTGTCTGCCCGGAGGCGCGTGGCGGCGCCGCACCGTGCCTCCAGTCCGTCCCGTGCGCACGTCCACCCCACCGCCGGAACCTGGTTCCGGACACGGAACCACGCTTCTCCACGGTGCTGTGTCCGGAACCTGGTTCCGGACGACCGACGATGCCGACGGACCGACGGACCGACGGACCGACGGACCGACCGCCGACCGCCGCGCCGCCGTCAGCGCGCGACCGCGCGCTCCAGCCACGCGACGAGGTCGCCGACGAACTCGTCGCGGTTCGTCTCGTTGTAGACCTCGTGCCGCGCCCCCTCGTACACGCGCACCTCGACGTCCGACAGCTTCCCGCGCGACCGGTACGCCCGGGCCAGACGCTCGACCGACCGCGGTCCGCCGAGGGTGTCGTCGGACCCGACCTGCAGGAGCATCGGGAGGTCGTGCGGGATCCCCCGCCGTGGCACCCCGAGCAATCGCAAGGTGTCCGGGAGCCCGAAGAGCCGGATGACGTCGGCCTCGACCGCGAGCGGGTCCAGGCCGATCGCGTCGATCACCGCCCGGTCACGGCTGATCCACTCGTACTTCGTCGGTCCGGCCCCGGCGAACCGCGCGTTGAGGTCGCCGCTGTTCATCCACCCGGGCAACCGGTACGCGGTCGCGGAGAGCACGACGCCGTCGTAGAGCGCGCTCGAGGTGTTGACGATCCGCTGCGCCATGAGCGACCCCCACGAGTGCCCGAGCAGGACGAGCGGGACGCCGGGGGTGTCCTCGCGGGCGAGGGCGCTCAGCTGCTCGACCGCTGCGATCGCGGCGCGCAGGCCCCCGGGCCCGAGCCGGCCGAGCTTCGCGTGGTCGCCGTCCCACTGCGCGAGCCCGGTCCGACCGTGGCCGCGGTGGTCGTTGGCGACGACCGTCCACCCGGCGCGCACGAGGTCCTGTGCGAGCGGCTCGTAGCGGAGCGAGTGCTCGCCGACGCCGTGCGCGATCTGCACGACGCCCTTCGGTTTGCCGGCGCGCCAGGTCGAGTAGACGATCTCGACGCCGTGCGCGTCGGTGAACGAGGAGTCCCCTCGGGCTGCGGAGAAGGTCGGCACCTCTGCATCCTGGCAGACGGGCCGCTGCCGCACGGGTTCCGTGGCGTGTTCACCCGGTGTTCACGCAGCGGGCTCGGGGCGGGCCTACCGTTCCGCGCATGGACGTCCTCGTCACCGTCGTGCTGGTGATCGTGGTGGCCCTCGTGTTCGACTTCACGAACGGCTTCCACGACACCGCGAACGCCATGGCCACCTCGGTCGCCACCGGAGCCCTGAAGCCCCGGACCGCCGTGCTCATCTCCGCCGTCCTCAACGTGGTCGGCGCGTTCCTCTCCACCGAGGTCGCCAAGACCGTCTCGCAGGGCATCATCCGCGAGGGCCAGGACGGCGTCCACATCTCCCCCGTGATGATCTTCGCGGGCCTCGTCGGCGCCGTGCTGTGGAACCTCGCGACGTGGTACTTCGGCCTGCCGTCGTCGTCCACGCACGCACTGTTCGGCGGGCTCATCGGCGCGTCGATCATCGGCGCCGGGCTGAACTCGGTCGACTGGGCGACCGTCGTGTCGAAGGTCGTGCTCCCGGCGCTGCTCTCGCCGGTCATCGCGGGTGTGATCGCCCTCGTCGCGACGTACCTCGCCTACTCGCTCACGAAGAACGCCACCACGCACGGCGCCGCGACCGGGTTCCGGCACGGGCAGACGATCTCCGCGTCGCTCGTCTCGCTCGCCCACGGCACGAACGACGCGCAGAAGACGATGGGCGTCATCACGCTGACCCTCATCGCCGCGAACTACCAGCCGTCCGGCAGCGGTCCGGCACTCTGGGTGATCCTGGCGTGCGGCCTCGCGATCGGCCTCGGCACGTACATGGGCGGCTGGCGCATCATGCGGACGGTCGGCAAGCGGATCTCGGATGTGCAGTCCCCGCAGGGCTTCGCCGCGGAGGCCAGTTCGGCCGCCACGATCCTGGTGTCGTCGCACCTCGGGTTCGCACTCTCCACCACGCACGTGACGAGCGGCTCGGTGATCGGGTCCGGCCTCGGCAAGAAGCTCGCGGACGTGCATTGGTCGGTCGTCGGCCGGATCGTGGTCGCGTGGGTGATCACGCTCCCGGCGGCCGCGGTCGTGGGCGCGCTCGCGACGGCGGTGGCGGCGACCTCGACGATCGGGCTCGTGCTCGTCGCGGTGCTCGCCCTCGCTGCCGGGCTCGGCTTCTTCTTCCTCGCGCGCCGCAAGCCGGTGACGCAGGACAACGTCAACGACGAGCAGCCGGCCCAGCAGCCGGTCGCGGCCTGATCGGAGGACGAGATGGACATCGACTTCGGAGCGATCGCGACGGTCGCGTGGGTGGGGTTCGTCGCGGCGGTGGGCGTGGTGCTGCTCTACACGCTCGGGCTGCGGCTGCTCGGGACCGGTCAGCCCGTCGACGCCGGCGGTGAGCGGACGCAGTACGCGGAGGAGACGCCGCGGTCCGGCCACACCCCGCTGCCCGCCGTGGTCGGCGCATGGACGTGCTTCGCGGTCTGCGGCGCGGCGGTGCTGTTCGGGATCTGGCTGACCATCCCGCAGTTCCACCAGTAGGGGTGGAGCGGCTGCGAGGATCGACGCGTGACCGCACATCGCATCGACGCATCGTCCGACACCGCTGCCGACGTGTTCGACGCCGACCGCTCACCAGTGCTGCGGGTGGATCCCGGTGACGCCGTGACGGTCCGGACGCTGAGTGCAGCCGGCTACACCGAGCGTCAGCCGGAGCCCGGAGCCGAGGTCCCGACGCTCCTGCCGTCCCGACGCGGCCACTGCCTGGTCGGTCCGATCGCGGTCACCGCTGCCCGCCCGGGTCAGGTCCTGGCGGTGCGGTTCGACGAACTCGTGCCCGACGACTGGGGCTACACCGGCTCCGGAGGCGTCGACACCCCCGTCAACCGGGCGCTGGGGCTCGTCGAGCCGGCCGAACGCGGCCCGCTGCTGTGGCAGATCGACCGGGCGGGACGCACGGCCCGGAACCAACTCGGGCTGTCCGTCCGCACGGCACCCTTCCTCGGCGTCGTCGGGCTGCCGCCGGAACCGACGGGCGAGCACTCGACGATCCCGCCGCGACCGGTCGGCGGTGGGAACATCGACTGCCGGGAACTCGTCGCCGGGTCCACGCTGTTCCTCCCGGTCACCGTGCCGGACGCGGTGCTGTGGGTGGGCGACGGCCACGCGGCCCAGGGAGACGGCGAGGTCTCGGGGACGGCGATCGAGTGCGGGATGACGACCACGATGACGCTCGACGTCCTCGACGGCGCACCCGTCGCGGGCATCCACGCGACGACCCCCGCCGGTCGGATCACGTTCGGGTTCGACGCCGACCTCAACACCGCGACGACGACGGCCCTCGACGCCATGGTGGGGTGGATCGCTAGCATGTTCAGCATCGGTCGTGCCGAAGCGCTCGCCATGGCGAGCGTCGCGGTGAGCATGCGGGTCACCCAGGTCGCGAACCGCACGTGGGGCGTGCACGCCCTGCTCCCCCACGACGCGATCACGCTGGTCGGCTGACGCATCGCTCCGGTCGGGGACGGACGGGAGGCGCGGGTCCCGTGACCGACGTCGGTCACGTGATCCGGGCCTCCCGTCCGTCTGCCCACGTCAGTGGGCGCTGTAGCCGCCGTCCACCAGGTGGTAGCTGCCGCTGATGAAGGACGCCCTGTCGCTCAGCAGGAAGAGCACGAGCGCTGCGACCTCGGCGTCGGTGCCGAGGCGACCGGCGGCGTGCTCCTGCTCGAGTGCCGTGAGCGCCTCGGCCGAGAGCGACGAGCGGACGAGCGGGGTGTCGATGAAGCCCGGGCCGACCGCGTTGGTGCGGACGCCCTGCGCGGTGTACTCGAGCGCG
Source organism: Curtobacterium flaccumfaciens (assembly GCF_051548005.1). Classification (GTDB taxonomy): domain Bacteria; phylum Actinomycetota; class Actinomycetes; order Actinomycetales; family Microbacteriaceae; genus Curtobacterium. The sequence continues at coordinate 19,117 of NZ_JBPUGH010000018.1, forward strand.
GCGACCTTGGTGAGCCCGACGAGCGCGTGCTTCGACGCGACGTACGCGGCGTTCTGGGCGATGCCGACCGAGCCGAGCACCGAGGACATGTTCACGATCGCGCCCCCGCCGGCGGCGAGCATCGCGGGGATCTCGTAGCGGAGGCCGTAGAAGACACCGTCGAGGTCGACCGCACGGACGCGGTCCCAGGCGGCGACGTCGTACTCGCCGATCGGCTGCGGGGCTGCGCCGATGCCCGCGTTGTTCACCGCGAGGTGGAGTGCGCCGTACGTGTCGACCGCGAACTGCACCATGCGCTCGTTGTCGGCGGCCAGCGCGGAGTTCGCCTCGAACGCGCTCGCGGTCCCGCCGGTGGCCTCGATCTCACCCACGACGCGCTGTGCGGCGTCCTGCTTGATGTCGGTGACGACGACCTCCGCGCCCGCCGCGGCGAGCTCCTTCGCGATGGCCTCGCCGATGCCGCTGCCGCCACCGGTGACGACGGCGACCTTGCCCTCGAACTCGGACATGTGCTCCTTCTTCCGTTCATTTGAGCAACACCTGTTGCCCACAGTCCGAACGGTACACCCGCTGCGCCCGTTCCGAGTCCGCTCTGCGCACAACCGGTTCGTTCACTGAACTAATTTGGTAGGCTAACGATCATGCCTGCCACCGCCACCCGTGCGTCGCTCGCGACCGATCTCCGCATCGCGGTGAACCGGCTGTCGCGGACCCTGCGCAACCAGAAGGCCGACCAGACGGTCACGGACGCGCAGTTCTCCGCCCTCGCCCGACTCCACCGCGACGGAGCGATGACCCTCGCCGAGCTCAGCCGGCAGGACGGCGTGACCCCGCCGTCGATGACGAAGACCGTCGCGGTCCTGATGGAGCGCGGGCTCGTGTCGAAGCACCTGCACGGCGACGACCGCCGCAAGGTGCTCATCGGTACCACCGACGCCGGCACGGCCTTCGTCGAGGAGACCCGACGCCGCCGCGACGGGTGGCTCACCCCGCGGCTCACCGAGTTGACCCCTGCCGAGCGCGCGACGCTCGCCGAGGCCACCGAGATCATGAGGAGGCTCGCTCAGCAGTGACGGCCATGTTCCGGTCCCTGTCGGGACGCAACTACCGCATCTGGTTCGCCGGTGCCCTGGTGTCGAACGTCGGCACCTGGATGCAACGCACCGCGCAGGACTGGATCGTCCTCACGCAGCTCTCGGACAACAACGCCGTCGCCGTCGGCGTCACCATGGCGCTCCAGTTCGGGCCTCAGCTGCTCCTCCTCCCCCTCACCGGGCTCGTCGCCGACCGGTTCGACCGTCGGAGGATGCTCATGCTCACGCAGGGGCTGATGGGTGCACTCGGCCTCGGACTCGGCGTGATGGTGCTCACCCACACCGCGACCCTGCTCTCGCTGTACGGCTTCGCGCTCGCGCTCGGCATCGTCGCCGCGTTCGACACCCCGATCCGGCAGACCTTCGTGTCCGACGTCGTGCAGGGCGAGAACGTGTCCAACGCCGTGGCGCTCAACTCCGCGTCGTTCAACGCCGCACGCCTGATCGGTCCCGCGGTCGCCGGTGTGCTCATCGCGGCGATCGGCTCCGGGTGGGTGTTCGTCATCAACGCCGCGTCGTTCCTCGCCGTGCTCCTCGCCCTGCGCTTCGTCGACCCGGCGCAGCTCGCCGACCGACCGCGGGCGAAGCGGGGCAAGGGGCAGATCGTCGCGGGCTTCCGGTACGTGCGGACGCGGCCCGACATCATCGTCGTGCTCTGCATGATCTTCGTCGTGGGGACGTTCGGCGTGAACTTCCCGATCTTCACCTCGACGATGGCGAGGATCGAGTTCCACCGCGGTGCCGGCGAGTTCGGGCTGCTCAACTCGGTGATGGCGATCGGCTCGGTCCTCGGCGCCCTGCTCTCCGCACGACGGGACCGCCCACGGATGCGCACGCTCGTGATCGCCTCCGCCGGGTTCGGCCTCGCCTGCACCGCGGCCGCGTTCGCCCCGACGTACTGGAGCTTCGCGGTCGTCCTGACGCTCGTCGGCCTCGCGTCCCTGACCTTCATGACCACCGCGAACGCCCTCGTGCAGACCACCACGGAGCCGGCGATGCGCGGCCGGGTGATGGCGCTCTACATGGCGATCTTCGCCGGAGGCACCCCGATCGGTGCTCCGATCGTCGGTGCCATCGCCGATGCCGCGGGCCCCCGCTGGGCGATCGGGGTCGGCGCGGCCTCCGGGTTCGTCGCCCTCGCGATCGCCCTGGTCTGGCTCGTGCGGTTCGAGCGCTTCCGCCTCCGCTACGACGCCGACTCCCGCCTGCACCTCGCGGTGACCCACGCCGTGCCGGTCATCAGTCCACGGGCGACGCGGGCTGCGCTGCGGCAGGACCTCTCGCGGGACGAGGCGGTCGCGAACCGGTCGAGCGGCGTCTGACGGCTCGCGTCGCGGACGCGTCCGCCCGCCGGACTGGAGGCGCGGTTCGGTGCCGCCACGCGCCTCCCGTCCGTCCTCGCCCACCGTCGGACGGGAGGCGGTGCGCGGTGCCGCCACGCGCCTCCCGGCCGTCCCGTGCCCGGCCCGGGCAACCGGTCAGGTGACGGGGGCGACCACCGAGAACAACCGCTCCTCGAGCGCCGCGTCGACCGCCGCGACCGCCCTCACGAGCTGCGTCGTCACGCCGAGCAGCGCGGTCAGCGCGTCGGCGGGCGCGACCGCGTCGAGGGCGGCGACCGCGCGGCGGAAGTCCGCCACCTGCTCGGCGACGCACGCGGGAGCCACGCCGACCAGCCCCTCGGCGGCGCGGTGGGCGAGGAAGCCGAGCGCTCGCGGACTGTGGGTGTCGAGGAGCAGGAACGCGGCAGCGTCCGCAGGTTCGACGTCGTGGTGGGTCCCGCGGTGGAACGCCTCGCGGGCGCCGCACCCGCGGAGCGCGTCCGACCAGGACTCGGCGGACTCCGGGTCGAGCAGCGGCGAGCCGAGCAGCCCCGCGGTCGTCCGGGTCCGTGTGAGCGATCGTCCGAGCGTGAAGAACGCCCACACCTCGTCGCGACTCGCGTCCCCGTCGACCACACCGACCGCGAGGGCGCTGCGTTCCTTCGCCCAGGAGAGGAAGTCGTGCGCTCGGTCACCACCGACCTTTCGGGGCATCCGGGAGCGGGTCACGTCGAGGCAGTCCCAGAGCTCGGTGGACACCACCTCGCGGGCCCGGCGCGCACTGTCCCGCGCGACGGCGATCGCACTCGCGATGGAGGCGGGCTCGTGACGGTCGAGCGCGAGTGCGTCGAGCGTGACCGCGAGGTCGGCGTCGGGCCGGACCGTGGCACCCACCACGGACCGGAGCGCCGCGGAGGTCACCTGCACCGACGGCGCGACCGACGGGTGCCGCCGGGCGACGTAGACGTCGAGGAGCCGGGCCACGGCGTCGGTGTGCTCGACGGCGGCACCGAGGCGGAAGACGCTCCCGGCGAGATGGCTCAGCACGTCCGCACCCGCATGCCGCGAACCTACTGAGCGGTCGTTGCCGGGGTGTTTCCGGCACGGGTCGCCAGTGTTGCATGGCCGAAGGGCGCGCACTCGCTAGACAATCTAACTAGAGCGTCTAGCATTGTGGTATGTCCACCGAGGAAGCCACCCACTCGGCGGGGTACTGGTACGACGATCGCTCGAGGGTCGACGCGGTCGACGTGCTGAACGCCCTCCGCCGCTACCGCACGGCCGAGAACGCCGCACAGCGTCGCGCCCGTGAGGCCCTGGGCGTCGGGGAGAACGCACTCCTCGCGATCCGGGTGCTGCTCGACGCCGACCAGACCGGGCGGCGCGTCAACTCGAAGCTGCTCGCCGAGGAGCTCGGCATCACCGCCGCGTCGACGTCGGCGCTCGTGGACCGACTCGTCCGCAGCGGACACGTCGAACGGCACCCCGATCCGCACGACCGCCGCGGGGTGTTCCTCACGGCCTCCGGCGGGTCCATGCGAGAGGCGCTCCGGGTCCTCGACCAGCTCGACGAGAGCGGCGCCACCGTCGCGTCCTCCCTGAGTGAGCCGGACCTCCGCGTCATCGTGTCCTTCCTCGAGGACATGACCCGCGTCGTCGACCACATCGCCCCGGAGGACGCACAGTCCGACGACGTCGCCGTCGCGTAACCTCAGCGCATGACGCGCGCGGACCCGGGTCCCGAGGGGCACCACCCCGAGGACGACATGCCGCTCGCCGAGCTCGATGCCCGAGCACGTGCGGACGCCGCGCTCCGTCGGATCCGCGCCGGTGCCGATCCCGCGCGCGAGGCTTTCGACCTCGCGAACACCATGAACGACGAGGCCGTCGGACGGTTCACGGGCGCGATCCGGCGGTGGCTGCGGCGGCACTGAGGCTCTGCTGCGCGGGCCGTGCCGCGGGGCCGTGCCGCGGAGCGGGATGTGCCGTGCCGCGGCGCCGAACCGTGCCGCAGCGCGGGCCGGCGCGGCGCGGGGTGTGTCGTGCCGCGGCGCGCCGCCGGGTCAGAACGCCGTGCCGACCGCCGCGATGTCGTCGCCGCCGTGCCCCGCCGCGCTCGCGTCCGCGTAGACCCGACCCAAGGCGTCGAGCAGCACCGTGGACAACCCGGCATCGCGCGCGGCGTCGGTGATCAGGCCGATGTCCTTCCGCAGCCCGTCGAGCGCGAACTGCGCGGGGAACTCGCCCCGGATCATCGACTCCCCCTTCGTGTGCGCGTAGGGGGAGTCGCTGGCGCTGCCGTCGATCGCCTCGAGGAACAGCCCCGGATCGAGCCCGAGTGACCGCGCGATCGCGAGCGACTGCCCCGTCGCCGCGGTGATCGACGCGATCCAGGCGTTCGCCGCGAGCTTGAGCGCGGTGCCCTGACCCACCTGGTCCCCGGCCCGGACGGTCTTCACCGCGATCGCGTCGAACACCGGGGTCAGCCCGTCGAGGACGTCCGAGGGCCCGGCTGCGAGGAGCGTCAGCTTGCCCTGCTCCGCCGGCGCCTTCGTGCCGAGCATCATCGCCTCGACGAGCGTCACGCCGTACTTCGCCGCGAGCTGCACGATCGTGTCGGTCCCCGCGGTGCCGATCGTCGAGGCCTGGACCCACACGGCGTTCTCCGGGGCGTCCCCGGCGGCCTGCTCGAGGACGTCCACGACGGCGTCCGTGTCGAACAACGTCAGGAGCACGGCCTCGGCGTGCTCGACGGCCTCGGCCGGCCCGCTCGCGATGGTCGCACCCTGCGAGGCGAGGGGTTCGGCGCGGTCCCGCGTCCGATTCCAGACCGTGACCTCGTGCCCGGCCCGCAGGAGGGACCCCGCGACTCCGGCACCCATCGCACCCGTTCCCAACACCGACACGCGCACGAGCGACTCCGTCCTGTGCGGCACCGTGCCGCGACCGGTCCGACGCTACGCCCGCCGGGTCGGAGCACACCGTCAGCGCCTCCGTGAGCGCGCTCGTCAGAGCACCCCGCGGGCGGCGAGCCAGGGCGCCGGGTCGGTCGCGGTGCCGCCGACGATGACCTCGAAGTGCAGGTGTGCCCCGGTGGAGACCCCGGTGCTGCCCACCGCGCCGAGCTGCAGCCCGGCGTGGACCGTCTGCCCCACGACGACGTCGATCCGGGACAGGTGGCCGTACCGGGTCTGCGTGCCGTCGACGTGCTGGACGAGGACCTGGTTGCCGTACCCGCCGAAGACCCCCGCGGAGAGGACCCGCCCCGGCAGCACCGAGACGACCGGCGCTCCGTGCGGCGCGGCGAAGTCGAGCCCCCGGTGGTCGGTCGAGCACGCCCCGCACCCGACGACCCGACGACCGCCGAAGCCGCCGGCGGTCGGGATCACCCCGTCGACCGGACGGACGATGCCCGGCGCGGAGGATCGAGCGTCCTGACGCGCGACTCGGGGCGCGGGTTCCCGGGCTGCGGTGGCAACGGCGAAGGCGTCCCGCTCGACGCCGGAGGAGACGGCACGCGGCGCGACGTACTGCTGCCCGGCGAGCGTGACGGCGGGCGTCGTGGCCTGCGGCGTCGATGCCGTCGCGGACTGCGGCGACGCGACCGAGACGACCAGGCAGGCGGCGACGGTCGTCGCGGTGAGCGGGATCGCCCGCGTGGTCGACACGACGTCGCCGAGGGCGCGGAGGGGAACCGTGATCGCCCCCGTCAGCGCGTCCGAGACGGCCGCCGTGACGTCGCGCACGGAGGGGTGTCGTCGGGACGCGGCCGCCGCTGCTCGAACGCTCCGTCGGGTGGGGAGCTCGTCTGCGCGGACCGCGTCGGAGGGATCGGCGGTCGACACCGGGGCGGCGGGCGGGGACACCGCCACCCCGGCGGTCCGGGACTCCCGTGCGCGTTCCGCTGCTCGTTCCGCAGCGCGGAGGGAGCGTCGGGTCGGGAGGGTGCTCGCCTCGGGCCCGGTGATCGACCCGAGCCCCGGTTCCACGGGTGCCACGTCCGGCTCAGACGCGGACGACGCCGTCGCGGGCGATGCGTTCGACCTCGGCCACGACGGCGTCGACGACCGCGCGGGTGATCGCGTCAGCGACGGCCTCGACCAGGACGAGCTGCTCAGCAGAGACACGGTGCTCGTCGCGGAGGCTTGCGGTGACGCGCTGCGGGATGTCGTCGATCGCCGCGACCAGCGAGGCGGGGACGGCCGCCGAGGACCGGGCGCCGAGCGGCGCGGACATCGGCGAGGTCGGGACCGGCACCGCGCTGGACGTCGGTGCGGCGGCCTGCTCGCGCGAGCGGGTGACGGAGTCGAAGAGGGGCGTGGAGGACATGCTGCTTGCCTTCCGGTCGGTGCGACTGGGCGAGCGGTTCGGTCCGCTCGGCGTGCCGACGGCACCTCTCCATTGAAGCATCGGTATTTCAGATACGCAATACTCAGTCCGGTTCGACCGCGGCGGTCGGGTCGTCCCGGCGCAGCGCCTGCTTCACGCGCTCGACGATCGTCGCGGGCGGGTTGTTGTACGCATTCGCGGGCTCCTGGCCGCTGAGCTCCTGGATCGCTGCCATCACGGCATCCGTCGCGTGACGTCGAGCACGCCCGGACGACGCCTCGCCGAAGGAAGACAGGTCGAGCGGCTTCCCGAACTCGATCGTCACCTTCGCGAGCTTCGGGATCCGCGACCCCACCGGTTGCACGTCCTCGGTGCCGGTCAGCGCGACCGGGACGACCGGCGCGCCACTCGTCAGCGCGAGCCAGGCGACCCCGGTCCGCCCCTTGTAGAGCCGCCCGTCGAGGGAACGGGTGCCCTCGGGGTAGATCGCGAAGGCCTCTCCGGCCTCGAGCCGCTCGAGCCCGAGGTCGAGTGCGTGCTGTGCAGCCGAACCCGCACCGCGCTCGACGCCGATCGCACCGATGCCGCCGAAGAACGCCCGCGACACCGCCCCCTTGAGACCCGATCCGGTGAAGTACTCCTGCTTCGCGAGGAACGACACCTTCCGCGGGGCCATCAGTGTGATCGCCGGGGAGTCGATGAAGGACCGGTGGTTGCTCGCCAGGATGACCGCGCCGTGCCGGGGCACGTTCCGTCGTCCGACGATCCGCGGACGCCACAGCAACCGGGCGAGCGGCGTGACCACCGCGCGGCTGAGAACGGTGGCGAACTTCGTCGAACCGGACACCCGGGCCTCCTCGTGACGGGAGGTTCCGAGTGTAGTGAGCACCCGCGGGGCCACATGCCCGACACGGCATACGCGGCCTGACGGCGCGGCGAGCGGTCAGTCGGCGGCAGCGGCCACCACGTCGAGCACCGCTCGACCGTAGCGCTCGAGCTTGGCGGACCCGACCCCGGAGATCTCGCCGAGCGCGTCGACGTCGGCGGGCTTGACGGCGGCGATCCCGCGGAGCGTCGCGTCGTTGAACACCACGTACGCCGGGACGCCCTGCTCCCGCGCCTGCTCCGCCCGCCATGCCCGGAGTGCCTCGAACAGCCCCAGGGCCTCCTGCGGCATGTCGGTCACGACGGAGCGGCGGGACCGGCTCGCCCGCGGCGCTTTCACCGGGTCGCGGCGCATCCGCACGACGACCCGTCCGGCGAGGACGTCCGCACTCGTCGGGCTCAGGACGATCGTGCCGTAGCCGTCGCCCGACACGGCCATGAAGCCCTGTGCGAGGAGCTGCCGGGCGACGGCGCGCCACTCCCCCTCGGAGAGGTCGTTGCCGATGCCGAACGTCGCGAGGGAGTCGTGCCGGAGCTCCTGCACGCGCGGCGACTGCTTGCCGACGAGGATGTCCACGAGGTGTGCGACGCCGTACCGCTGGCTGCGCTCACGCTCCAGACGGACCACGGTGGACAGGAGCTTCTGCGCGGGGACGGTGCCGTCCCAGGACTCCGGCGGCGCGATGCACGTGTCGCAGTTGCCGCACGCCGTGCTCTCCTGCCCGAAGTACGCGAGCAGTCGGACCCGCCGGCACTCGATCGTCTCGCACAGGGCGAGCATGGCGTCGAGGTGCGCGCTCAGCTGCCGTCGGTGCGCGGCATCGCCCTCGGACTGGTCGATCATCCGCCGCTGCTGCACCACGTCGTTGAGCCCGTACGCGAGCCACGCGGTCGAGGGCAGGCCGTCGCGGCCGGCTCGCCCGGTCTCCTGGTAGTAGCCCTCGACCGACTTCGGGAGGTCGAGGTGGGCGACGAACCGGACGTCCGGCTTGTCGATGCCCATGCCGAACGCGATCGTCGCGACCATGACGACGCCGTCCTCGCGCAGGAACGTCGACTGGTTGCGTTCCCGCACCCGGGCGTCGAGCCCCGCGTGGTACGGCAGCGCCGGGATGCCCTGCTCGGCGAGGGCTGCCGCGGTGCGCTCGACGGAGTTGCGCGACAGGCAGTAGACGATGCCGGCGTCGCCGCTGTGCTCGGTCCGGATGAAGGTGAGGAGCTGCTGCAGCGCGCCGGTCTTCGGCTCGATGCGGTACTGGATGTTCGGCCGGTCGAAGTCGGCGACGAAGTGTGCGGCGTCGTCGAGGCCGAGCCGTGCCGAGATCTCGCGGTGGGTCTGCGGCGTCGCGGTGGCGGTCAGCGCCACCCGGGGGACGGTCGGCCAGCGCTCGTGCAGGATGCTCAGCTCGAGGTAGTCCGGCCGGAAGTCGTGGCCCCACTGCGCCACGCAGTGTGCCTCGTCGATGGCGAAGAGGGCGAGGCGAGCCCGGTCGAGCAGCGCGCGGGTGGACTCGAGCCGCAGCCGTTCGGGCGCGAGGTAGAGTATGTCGACCTCGCCCGACACCACCGCGCGCTCGACCCGGGCGCGCTCGTCCGGACCCTGCGTCGAGTTGAGGAACGCCGCGCGCACGCCGTTCGCGGCGAGGGCGTCGACCTGGTCCTGCATGAGGGCGATGAGGGGCGACACCACGACGCCGATGCCGTCGCGGACGAGGGCGGGCACCTGGTAGCAGAGCGACTTGCCGCCACCGGTCGGCATGAGCACGAGGGCGTCACCGCCGGAGACGACCTGGTCGATGATCGCGGCCTGTTGCCCGCGGAAGGCGTCGTAGCCCCACACCCGGTGCAGGACGTCGAGCGCGGCGGACCGCGACGGGGAGGTCGTGGCCGTCGTGCTCATGCCCCCAGCCTACGAGCGGTCGGCGACACCGGCGGTCGTGTCCACAGGACCTGCATCGTCCACAGCACCCGCGCTGCCCACGACACGTGCGTCGTCCACCGGACCGGACCCGGCCACCCCCGCGGCGTGGGCCGGTGTGCCGTGCCAGCCCGTGCCTCCCGGCTGGGTCCACCGCGGGCCGCCCGCCCAGGCGGGGACCGGACCGCGGAAGCGGGGCGCCTCGTGCGCGGCGGAGCGCCGGTCGAGTCGGCGCCACTTCGCCAGCAGCTCGATCATGCCCCAGTACGCGAGCGACGTGCACAGGCTGACCAGCCAGCCGCCGACCGAGCCGTTGGCGTCCTGCGACTGCAGGTCGATCCGCGACCAGCCCGGGGCCTGCAGCACGAAGATCATGATGTTGTTGAACGCGTGCTGGAGGACCGTCGCCTCGAGGCCACCCGTCCGGAGCACGATGATCGCGGCGATGAGCCCGAACGAGCCGACGTCGAGGATGCCCCAGACGTTGTAGCCGTTCGGGATGTGCAGCGAGGCGAAGACCAGGGTCGAGACCACGACGGCGATCACCGTCCCGACCCGCCGCGGGAACCAGGAGGCGATCGTCTGCATGAGGAAGCCGCGGAAGACGTACTCCTCCGCTGCGCCCTGGAACGGCACCATCGCGACGACGAGGACGATCGTGAGCACGAGGGTCGAGAGCGTCACCGTCGACTGGCCGATGGCCGCGTGGTTCCAGCCGTCACCCGTGATCATGCCGTCGCCGAACGGGAACAACGCCTGCATCACGAACATGATCGCCGCGATGACGAGCGTCGGGACGAGGCACCAGGCCGTCCACCCCCAGCGGACACGGAAGCGCACGGACGACAGCACACCGCGGCCGAGCCTCGCGATCCGCACGGCCAGGACGATCCCGGGCAGGAGCACCACGAGGGACACGAGCGACACCGACAGCGTCAGTGGATCGGTCGGGTCGAGCGCACCGCTGGACAGCTTCTGCTCGAAGTCGATGAGCCCCTCGGCGCCGCTCGTCGCTCCGACCGGGATCGTGTAGGCGATGACGATGAGGATCTGCGAGACGAGGTACCACCCCGCGAGGAACGCCAGCGCGACGAGCGGCCGCCACCACCGCCACCGGGCATCGATGCGGGTCAGGCGCTGGTAGGGAACACTCACGCGGTGCAGGGTACAAGGACGGGCAGGATGGGAGCCGTGCTCACCGTCGTCCTCGGCCTCTCCGGCGCCCTCGTCTACGGGTTCGCAGACTTCCTCGGCGGGTTGGCCTCGCGGCGGGTCCGGCCCGTCGTCGTCACCGCGGTCGCCGCCGTCGTGGGGATCGTGCCGCTGCTCGTCGGGCTGGTCGTGGTCGGCGGGGCCTTCTCGTCAGGGGCCGTGGTCTGGGGGCTGATCGGTGGTGGGGCGGGGGCGGTCGCCGTGCTGCTGCTCTACGCGGCCCTCGCGATCGGCCCGATGAGTGTCCTGTCGCCCGTCACCGCGGTGTTCGCCGCGTCCCTGCCCGTCCTCGTCGCGGTGGTGCGGGGGACGGCCCTGTCGCCGCTCGCCGTCGTCATGCTCGTCGTGGCGGTGGTCGCCGTGGTGCTCGTCGCGTCGGTGCGGGACGGCTCGGGCGCGCGGCTCACGGTGCGCGGGGTGGTCGCGGCAGCGGTGGCGGGGTGCGGGTTCGGCGGCATCGTGCTGGCCTACGACATGACCCCGGCGGACTCCGGGGTCGCCCCGCTGCTGGTGGCGCGGGTGCTGCAGGTGATGGTGCTGGGAGCGGCGGCGGTCGTGGTCGTGCGGGCAGGTCGGGTCCTCCGGCCTGGAGGCGCGGATCGCGTCGACCCGCCGGCCGCGGCCGCCGGGTCTTCCGCCGTCGCCGCGGGGCGGACGCGCTGGTCCGGCCGGTTCGTCGCGACCGTCGTGGCGTGCGGTGTGCTCGACGCCCTGGCGAACGTGTTCATCCAGGCGGGACTGCACGCGAGCGACGACCCGCTGACCCTGCCGGTGATGAGCGTGCTGAACGCGCTCTACCCGATCGGCACGGTGGTGCTCGCCGGCGTGGTGCTGCGGGAACGCTTGACCGCGCTGCAGCTGGTCGGCATCGTCCTGGCGTTCACGGCGTCGGTGGGGCTGGCGCTGGTGTGAGCGCGACGGTCTCACGGGCACGGCGGTGACCCGAGTCTCGGCTCGGCGCGCACGAGACTCGGCTCGGCGCGCACGAGACTCGGCTCGGCGCGCACGAGACTCGTGATGGGCGTCGAGTCTCGTGCTGCGAGCCACGAGACTCGTCGCTCACGGCGAGACTCGTGGGCGGACGAGCTGCGGGCCGGCGGACGGACGGGCGAGCGGGCGCGGGTGTCAGGCGTCGGGGATGAGCCGCTTGCCGAGTGACACCGCGTGGTCGGGTGCGTACCCGAGCGACTCGTAGAAGCCGAGCACCTGCTCGTTGCCTGCGCGCACCTGGAGGTTGAGCTTCGGGCACCCCATCGCGGCCAGGCGCTGCTCGAACTCCCGCATGAAGGTCCTCCCGAGCCCGGAGCCCTGGAGGTCGGGCCGCACGGCGAGGTAGTTCACCCACCCGCGATGTCCGTCGAACCCGGCCATGCCGGCGCCGACCACGAGGTCGTCCGCGTCGACGGCGACGAGGAACAGCTCGGGCTGCACCGTGAGCTTCCGTTCGATGTCGCGGCGGGGGTCGTTCCACGGTCGGACCAGGCCGCACGCCTCCCACAACGCGACGACCGACTCGGTGTCGGGGCGGGCGAAGGGGCGGATGACGTACTGCACCTCCTCACGGTAACGGTCTGTGGAGAACCGCATCACCCGGACGTCGGCATGGGATGGTAGAACTGTCCGACCACCCCAGGATCAGGAGCACCGTGACCGCGCACGACACCCTTCCGTCGCGATCCGGCGACGACACGGACGGCGACACCGGCCGTCGGGCGCCGCGACGTGGCACGCCGCGCCGTCGTCAGAGCGTCGGCGGCGCGATCGTCTCGCTCATCGCCGAGCTCCTCATCATCGCCGGAGCGGGTACCGGACTCTACGTGGTGTGGACGGCCTGGTGGACGGACGTCGTCGCGGTCCAGGGCCAGACGAAGCTCATCGACGGGCTCGGCCAGACCGACCCGACGACCGGCACGGGGACCCAGCACCGCGGCCCGGCCCCGGTCCTCGCAGAGCCGAAGGACGTCGAGGACGTGTTCGGCACGATGCAGATCCCCCGGTTCGGCGCGGACTACGACCGGCCGATCGGCGAGGGCACCGACCGCGAGAAGGTCCTCAACACCATCGGGCTCGGGCACTACCAGGACACCGCGATGCCGGGCGCCGAAGGCAACTTCGCCGTGGCCGGGCACCGGGTGACGTACGGCAAGCCGCTCAACCAGATCGCCGAGCTCCAGGACGGCGACGCGGTCGTCGTCCGGGTGACCGACAAGGCGACGAAGTTCGACGTCTGGTACGTCTACAAGGTCACCGACCACCAGATCGTCACGCCGGACAAGGTCGAGACGATCGCCCCGGTACCGAACAAGCCCGGGGTCGAGCCAACGGCGGACGACCGCTGGCTGACGCTCACCGCCTGCCACCCGATGTGGTCCGCGGCGGAGCGCTACATCGTGCACGCCAAGCTCGACTACTGGATGCCCGTGTCCGAGGGCACGCCGAAGGAGCTCGCCAAGTGATCTTCCCGCTCGTCTGGCGGCTCCTGCCCGGGCCGACCGCGCTCAAGGTGATCGAGCTGGTCGTGCTGCTCGCGGCGATCGTGATCGTGCTGTTCACCTGGGTCTTCCCGTGGGTCGCGGCGGACATCCTGCCCCCGCCGGACGGCACGGTCGACACGACGCCGTCACCGTAGCCGCGGCTGTCACCTCAGGCACGGCTGTCACCTCAGGCACGGCTGTCACCGCAGCCGGACGACGTCGCGGAGACCGATGGCGGCCGTGGCCGCAGCAGCGAGCCGCCGCCCTCGCGCGCCGCAGGCGCAGCGGCGGCCGCAGCGCACCGCGGGCTCAGACCGTCGTCGTGACGCGGGACCCTCCGGCAGCGGTGCGGCGCACCGCGATCCGCTCGGGGATCCGTTGCTTGAGCTCCTCGACGTGGCTCACGATCCCGACCTGCCGGCCACCGGCGGTCAGCCGCGACAACTGCACCAGCACGCCGTCGAGCGCCTCGGGGTCGAGCGTGCCGAAGCCCTCGTCGACGAACAGGGTGCCCAGCGAGACGCCGCCGGCCTCGGCCTGGACGACGTCGGCGAGACCGAGCGCGAGGCACAGCGACACCGTGAAGGTCTCGCCGCCGGACAGGCTGCGCGGATCGCGGACGGTGTCGGTCGTGTGGTCGTGCACCGCGAGCGCGAGCCCGGTCCGTCGGGCGCGCGACCCGGACTCGCGCTCGTCGGAGGTCTCGAGGGTGAACCGCCCCGCGAGCATGCCGCGGAGCCGGTCGTTCGCCGCCGCGACGACGTCCTCGAAGCGGCGCATCAACACGTAGGTGCCGAGGGTGATGCCGGACGGGTTGGCGGCCGTGGCGCCGTTCGCGATGTCCGCCAGCCGGACCACCGCGCGGCTGCGTGCACTGGTGTCGTCGCGCGCCCGGACCGCCGCGGCGAGCTCGGCGGCGCAGCGCTGTACGGCGTTCGACCGATCGGTGGCGGTGACCACGGCACGGGTCGCCTCGTCGAGCAGGCCGGCGGTCCGTTCCCGCTCCGCTGCCGCACCCGCGACGTCGAACTCCGTGTCGACGTCGGAGGCGGCAGCCTGCACGGCGGGTTCGGCGAGTCCGGCCTCGACGGCGCCCCGGGCCGCGATCGCGTCGTCGACGGCCCGCCGCAGACCACGTTCTCCGGCGTCGTCGAGGAGCGCCGCACGGGCGTCGGACACCTCGTCGAAGCCGTGCTCCTCGAGTGCGGCGTCGACCTCGACGCTCCGGTCGGCCACGACCCGGGCATCCCGGTCGACCGCCGCGTCAGCGCGTGCCACGGCGCCGAGCACCGCCACGTGCGCCTCGATCGCCCGCACCACCTCAGCGAGGTCCGTGCTGCCCTCGACCCCGGGCACCGGCAGCGCGGTCAGCCGCTCGACCGCGGCGCCGATGGCCTCGGTCTCCTCGCGCAGCCGCTCGGCGTCCGCCTCGACGGAGGCGGCCAGTACGGCACGACGGGTCTCGGTGTCGTTGCGGACGTGTTCGCTCACGCGCGTGGCGTCGTCGAACGCGGTCAGTTCGCGTTCGAGTGCGTCGGCCGCGCGGGCGGCGTCCTGCGCGGCCGTCACGGCGGCGGTGGCGCGGTCGAACGCCGCCGCGAGGTCGCCGTCGTCGAGGTCACCCACGGCCTCGGCGAGCCGGCGGTGTTCGGCCTGCGCGACGCGGAGGTCGGCGGCGACGTCGCCGAGGACCGCTTCGGCGGCACGGGCACGAT
>NZ_JBPUGH010000019.1:0-34041 GCF_051548005.1 Curtobacterium flaccumfaciens
GCACCGGGGAGCTCCGCACGCTGGTCGGCGCCCCGCCCGCGGCGCGCACGCCGGCCTCCCCGACCGACACCGACCGCTCGTGACACCGGGTGACGGCAGCCGGTCGTACGATGTGACGCCATGACCCCGACCGACCTCCGCGCCTTCGCCACGTTCGACGCGCACGGCGGCAAGGTGTCCAAGCGCGTCGAGGTGCTCGACCACGAACCTCCGGCCGGCAGCCCGCTCGAGGGCCTCGTCGCCGTGCGCGGGGAGCACCCGCTGGGCGCGGTGGACGAACGCGCGGCGGACGACTCGTCCGCACTGTCGCGCGGCGAGCCCGCGATCGGGTGGGTGGACCCCGCGACGCTCCGGGACTGGTACCGCCCGGACCGCTTCGTGATCACCCGTCTCGAGGCGCGGCGGTCCGGCATCGTCCCGGGTCTGTACGCCGACTCGCGTGGGCGCGGGCGCGTGCGGATCGACAGCCGGGAGGCACTGCTCGCCCCTGACGGTCGGCCCGCCTTCCGCGCACTGGCCGGTCCGGACGACGCCCCGGTCGTGGACGTTCCCCTGCCGAAGGACCAGGCGGTCCGACTGGTCGCGGTGACCGCGGTCACGGAGGGCCTCGAGATCGTCACGACACCCGTGTCACCGTTCCTGTCGCCCGGCACGTACGCCGCGTACGCGGCCGACGTCCCCGGCCTGGCGCCCCGCGCTGCGACGGGGTCCGTGCTGGTCACGGCATCGGTGCTGCTCGACGGTGCGCTGCACACGGTGGACCAGATCGACGAGCGCGCTGCCACGATGTGGATCGACCGCGACGGCTCGGTCGTGCCGATCGCGCTGAGCGGGATCGGACCGGACCTCGTGCGCTACGCCGCCGCGCCCGCCTGACCCGGGGATCGGTGCCGTCCGCGCGCGCAGTCGTTCGCGGGGGAACCGCTCCGTCGTGCGGTCCGCGCCGCGGAGCGGTCCGCGCTGTCGTCCGGTCCGCGCTGTCCGTCCCGTCCGCGCTGCCGTCCGGTCCGCGCTGTCCGTCCGGTCCGCGCTGCCGTCCGGTCCGCGCTGCCGTCCGGTCCGCGCTGCCGTCCGGTCCGCGCTGTCCGTCCGGTCCGCGCTGTCGTTAGGTCCACGCTGTCCGGGGGACGTCGCGCGGGGGTGGGGGTCGGTGGCCGGGCGTAGCGTCCGCCGCATGAGCGATGCAGACCAGACCGACCACACCGGCGAGACGCTGGGTGGACCGCGCCCCGACCCTTCGACCACCGCGAGCAAGGACCCCGAGGACTGGGTCACCGGCGACGAGCCGATGACCGGCCCGCAGCGGAGCTACCTCGACACCCTCGCCCGTGAGGCCGGCGAGGAACTCCCGGCCGACCTCACGAAGGCCGAGGCCTCCGAGCACATCGAGCGACTCCAGGCGCAGACCGGACGCGGGTCCGACACCGCTTCCTGAACCCCGGTCCGCCGAACGGCGGACCGCTGTCTGGGCATGTCCTGGCGATGCCCTGGCGAACTCCGTCGAGACCCTCGTCCGGGGGTACTCGATGACGTGTCACCCGCTAGTTTCTCGGGCATGCGAACGACATCGACCTCGATCGGCCTCACCGTGCTCCGCGTCGTCCTCGGCGTGGTGTTCATCGCCCACGGCGCGCAGAAGTTCGCGCAGGGCATCCCGAACGTCACCCAGGGCTTCGCGGGCATGGGCGTCCCGCTCGCCGACGTCGCCGCTCCGCTCGTCGCGGGGCTGGAACTCGTCGGCGGTGTGTTCCTCGTGCTCGGGGTCGCGACCCGCGTCGTCGGGGTGCTCCTCGCGGTCGACATGGTCGTCGCGGGGCTGCTCGCCCACTCCTCGGCCGGGTTCTTCTCGCAGGACGGCGGCTTCGAGTACGTGCTCGTCCTGGCCGTCGGCTCCCTGGCCGTCGCCCTGACCGGCCCCGGGCGCTTCTCCCTCGACGCACTCCTGCTGCTCGCCACCCGGCGTCGGCGGGGCGTGGACGAGCCGCTGCCCGCCTGAGCCCCGCTCCCGACGCGACCACTGACGGACGGGAGGCTCGGCGCACGACGCGCGCCGCGCCTCCCGTCTGTCCGTCTGCGCATCCGTGCGCGGCGCGGTGCAGCCAGGCGCCGACTACCGCTCGCCGCTCGCGCTCGCCCGCCACGGTGCGAGGTTTCGCGCGTGGTGCGAGCCCTCCGCCCTCGCACCGAGCGCGAGACCTCGCACCACGCGCGCGCAACCGAGAACGACCTCGCACCGTGCGAGCGACTGCGAACCCCGCACCGTGCGCGCCGCTGGCGTGCGACCTCGCACCGTGCGGCGGGCCCCGTCCCACGAGGCTCTCAGGCGCCGGCGAGCACGTCCACCACCTGTCGGGCGATGCGACGACCGGCGCGGTTCGCGCCGATCGTCGAGGCCTGCGGACCGTAGCCCGCGAGGAAGAGGCGCGGCTCGTCCTCCGAGCGGCCGTCCGCCACGACGATCCCGCCCTGTGCCGTCCGCAGCCGCAGCGGCGCGAGGTGGCGGAGGTCGGCACGGAAGCCCGTCGCCCACAGGACGGCGTCGGCGTGCACGTGCTCTCCCTCGGCCGTCACGACCCCGGTCGCGTCCAGGCGGGCGAACATCGGCGAGGCCACCAGCGTGCCGCGGTCGATGCCCGCCCGGATGCGGCGCGTGACGGGGATCCCGGTCCCGCTGACGATGCTCGGCAGGACCCGACCGGCCCGCGCGGCACGATCCTGCTCGTCGACCGCGGCGACCGCGGACTCGAGGTCGAGCGATGCGGAGTCCGACCAGACCACCGGACGCCGCGTGAACCACCGCGTGGACCGTGCGACGCCGTCGAGCTCGAGCAGGAACCCGATCGCGCTCGTCCCGCCGCCGACCACGACGACGTCCTGCCCCGCGAACTCGGAGGCGCTCCGGTACTCGGTCGTGTCGAGCTGCCGCCCGGTGAAGACGTCGCGTCCCGGGTACCAGGGCACGAACGGGGTGCCCCACGTCCCGGAGGCGTTGACGACGACCTCGGAGCTGATCCGGCTCGTCCGTTCGTCAGGAGTCTGCAGGGTCGTACAGAGTCGGTCGGCCCCCTCGACACGGGTGACCGAGGTGACCGTGACCGGGCGGCGGACCCGGAGGTCGTAGTGCTGCTCGAAGCGCCGGTAGTACTCGGCGACGACGTCCCGCGCGGGTCGGGCGCGATCGGCGTCGTCGAACGTGAGGCCCATCGCCCGCATCCCCGGCAGGTCGTGGACCCGGTGCGCCGCGCCGAGCCGCAGGGCCTCCCACCGGTACTGCCAGGCGCCGCCCGTGTCCGGGCCGCGATCGAGCACCACGAGGTCCGAGCCCGGTACGAGTCCGAGGCGGCGCAGGTGGTGGGCGACCGACAGCCCGGCCTGACCCGCGCCGATGACGACGACACGCGCGTGCTGGTCCGGGGCGGTGTTCGTGGCGTCGCTCATCACATCCGATTCTGCTGTGTCCGCCGTGCTCGGGGCGACGTCCAGATCGGGGTACATGGTAGAGTGATCGGCAGATTTCAAACCACGAACCGTCCGATTCCCCGGGTGTCCAATCGCACCCGCCAGGATCGGACCAGAGCCGATCACGAGGGGGTCACGCATGGGGCGCGGCCGTCAGAAGGCAAAGCACACCAAGGTCGCCCGGGAGCTGAAGTACTTCAGCCCGGAGACGAACTACGGTGCGCTCGAACGCGAGCTCTCCGCCGGGCAGCACTCGGACGAGAACTCCTACGTCGACCGCTGGGCTGACCAGTACGGTGACGACGAGGAAGAGCTCGAGCTCGAGCAACACGAGGACCAGAACAAGTCCGCCTGAGCCGCACTCGTGCGACACGCCGCTCACCCTCGGGTGCGCGGCGTTTCCGCGTGTCGTGCGGGCTGTCTCGTTCGGTCGCGCAACATGCCGCGCGCGAGTCGCCGCGGTCGCAGAAGTCGTCGCTGCCCGTACCCACTGACGACACCTCGCGCGACCGACCCGGCCGGCCGACGGCGAGTCGTGCGACCAGCAGCCGCGCCCGCGTCCGCCCGCGTCCGACCCCCGCGCGTCAGGCCGAGTAGGACCCCACGAGGCGCACGGCCCCGCCGTCGACGCCCTTCGCACCCTGCTCGAAGCCGCTGAGGTCCTCGCGCGGCGCGGTCGAGATCGTCCCGACCGCCCACGACGGCAGCCCCGCGGCACCGAGCGACGCGATGACGTCCGGTGCTGCCCCGGCCGACACCACGGCGAACATCCCGATACCGAGGTTCCACGTGCCCTCGGTGTCCTCGAGGGGCGTGCCCGCCATCGAGGCCAGCACGCGGAACACCGGCAGCGGCGACCACGTCGAGCGGTCGACCTCGACCCAGGAGCCGACGGGCAGCACGCGGGCCAGGTTCGCGGCGATGCCCCCACCCGTCACGTGCGAGAGCGAGTGCACCGCTCCCGGGTGCGACGACAGCAGGGACAGCAGCGGGGTCGTGTAGAGGCGCGTCGGCTCGAGGAGCGCTTCGCCGACGGACACCCCGGCGCCGAACTCCGGCAGCTGGTCGGTGTACTGGACGCCCCGCGTCGACAGGATGTGCCGGACGAGCGAGTAGCCGTTCGAGTGCAGCCCCGACGACGCGATCGCCACGACGACGTCGCCGTCCTCGACGAGGTGCGCGCCGAGCTGGGCACCGGCCTCGACGACTCCGGTCGCCGCACCCGCGACGTCGTAGTCGTCCGGGCCGAGCAGCCCCGGGTGCTCCGCGGTCTCGCCGCCGACGAGCGCGGTCCCGGTCTCCGAGCAGCCGCGGGCGATCCCGGCGACGATGTCCGCGATCCGGTTCGGCACGACCCGGCCGCACGCGATGTAGTCCGTCATGAAGAGCGGCTTCGCACCGACCACGACGATGTCGTCGACGACCATGCCGACGAGGTCCTGCCCGATGGTGTCGTGCTTGTCGATCGCCTGTGCGATGGCGACCTTCGTACCGACGCCGTCCGTCGAGGTCGCGAGCAGCGGCCGTTCGAAGTCCTTCAGGAACGAGACGTCGTAGAGCCCCGCGAACCCGCCGACACCGCCCATCACCGAGGCGTTGTGCGTGGCCGAGACCGCCGACTTCATGAGTTCGACCGCGAGGTCGCCGGCTGCTGTGTCGACGCCGGCCTCGGCGTAGGGGTTCGTCATGCGTCGTCCTCCGCGGGGCATGGCAGACTTGTTCGGTCCCCCCGATTCTACGGTCTGGAGCACACCGCGAATGTGCGGCATCGTCGGGCTCGTCGCCCAGAGTCCTGCCAACCAATCCATCTACGACGCTCTGCTCCTCCTGCAGCACCGAGGACAGGACTCGACCGGCATCGCCACGGTCGAGGGTCACATCCACCACATGCACAAGACGCGTGGGCACGTACGAGAGGCTTTCCGCACGCGTGACATGCGGTCCCTGCTCGGCACGATGGGCCTCGGTCACGTGCGCTACGCCACGAAGGGCGCGGCGAGCAACGAGGAAGAGGCGCAGCCGTTCTACGTGAACGCGCCCTACGGCATCGTCCTCGTGCACAACGGCAACCTGACGAACACGCGGGAACTCACCCGTGAGCTGTTCGACATCGACCGCCGGCACCTCAACACGAGTTCCGACACCGAGCTCCTCGTGAACGTCCTCGCGCACGAGCTCCAGGGCCAGGTCCGCGGCAAGGACCTCGACCCCGGCCAGGTGTTCGACGCCGTGGAGCGCGTGCACGAGCGCGTCGAGGGCTCCTACGCCGCGATCGCGACCATCGCCGGCCACGGCCTGCTCGCCTTCCGCGACCCGTTCGGCATCCGCCCGCTCATCCTCGGCCACAAGTTCGACGAGGCCGGCCAGCCGGAGTGGGTCGTGGCGTCGGAGTCGCTCGTCCTCGAGTCCGGCGGCTACGAGATCGTCCGGGACATCGCCCCCGGCGAGGCCGTGTTCATCGAGATGAACGGTCAGATGCACGCCCGGCAGTGCGCGAAGAACCCGCGCCTCGTTCCCTGCTCGTTCGAGTACGTCTACCTCGCCCGGCCCGACTCGGTCATGAACGGCATCTCGGTGTACGACGCTCGGCTCCGGCTCGGCAACCGCCTCGCCGACACCATCGAGCAGTACGCACCGACCGGGAACATCGACGTCGTCATGCCGATCCCGGACTCCTCCCGCCCGGCGGCGATGCAGGTCGCGCAGAAGCTCGGCATCGAGTACCGCGAGGGCTTCTACAAGAACCGCTACGTCGGCCGGACGTTCATCATGCCGGGGCAGGCGGAGCGCAAGCGGTCCGTCCGCCAGAAGCTCAACGCCATGTCGTCGGAGTTCAAGGGCAAGAACATCCTCATCGTCGACGACTCGATCGTGCGCGGCACGACGAGCAAGGAGATCGTGGAGATGGCCCGCGCGGCCGGTGCGAACGAGGTCACCTTCACGAGCGCCGCTCCGCCTGTCCGCTTCCCGCACGTCTTCGGCATCAACATGCCGACGCGTGCCGAGCTCATCGCGCACGACCGGAAGATCCCGGAGATCAACCGCGTGCTCGGGAGCGACCACCTGATCTACCAGGAGATCGCGGACATGCGTGACGCGATCATCGAGGGGTCGGACGTCACCGACCTCGAGATGAGCTGCTTCACCGGCGAGTACGTCACGGGCACCGTCAGCCCCGAGTACCTGTCCTGGGTCGAGGCCAACCAGCTCAGCTAGGTCCGGTCGCCCAGGGCGACCAGCAGACGGACTGGAGGCACGGTGCGGGCCCGCACCGTGCCTCCCGTCCGATCAGGGGTCGCGTCAGCGACCGGCGACGTCGTCGCCGTGGTCCTCGACCTCGCCGTCGACCGTCTCCGGCGCGGGTTCGACGTCCACGCGCTCGGCGGTGAGCGCCGACGCGCGGCGCGCGAAGACGCGGTCGAGCACGACCGCGACCAGGGCGCCGACGAACGCCCCGAGGGTCACACCCCAGAGCGAGAAGTACCCCACCAGCGAGCCGTAGCTCGCGGTCTCCTGCTGGTCCCCGCGATCGATGTTCATCGTCGCGGACACCACGACCAGGGTCACGAGGAACCCGAGGACCGCCCCGCCGACGATGAAGACGCCGAACTTCGGCGCGCGTCGGATGGTGACCTCGTCGGAGGTGGAGACGGCGTTCGGCGCCGGTCGTTCTTCGGGTCCGTCGGTGGTGCTCACCAGGCCATTGTCCCCCACTGTGGGACGTGCTCCGGCCTGTGCGCTGCACACGATCCGGTGCAGGATGGTCCCCACCGGTCGCGCCCCGACGACGGGTGGGGAGGGAACGAGGTGACACGCATGCGCGGACGCACCGAGCGTGGTCACCGGTCCGGTCCACGCCGTCGCCCGCCCGCGCGCATCGCCTGGCCGATCGCGCGGCGGCAGGAGGAGGACCGTGCGGTCGCGGTCGTCGCCGAGCACCGGTGGAGCGTCGCGCTCGTCGGTGCCCCCGGCCTCGGGAAGACCACCGCAGCCGAGCGGATCACCGACCGGGTCGTCGGTCGGGACCCCTCGGGACGGACGCTCGTCGTGCCGATCACCGCGGTCGCGGCCGGGCGGTCGATGCCGTTCGACGCGGTTTCCGGACACTTCGGGGAGCTCCCGACCACGCTGGCGGAACTCGCCGACGAGCGCCAGGCGGCGGAGCGGCTCCGGTCGCTCGGCGGCGCCGACCGCGACGTGCTGCTCCGGGTGGACGACGCCGACCACCTCGACGCGATCTCGGCCCGGTACGTGGCGTGGCTCGTCCGACACCAGGACGCCCGGCTCGTCCTGACCTGCCGGGACTTCACCGCACTGCCCGAACCGCTGCGCGCGCTGTGGCAGGACGACCTGCTCGAACGGATCGACCTCGCGCCGCTCGACCTCCGCGGGACGTCCGACCTCATCGCGACCGCGCTCGGCGCCCAGCTCGAGAACGCCTCGGCCGAACGCGTGCACCGCGCCACGGCGGGCAACCCGCTCTACGTCCGCGAGGTCGTGCGTGCCGCGCTGGCGTCGGGGGCCCTCGAGCAGACCGCGTCCGGCTGGTACTGGCGCGGTCGGGTCACCGCGTCGAACAGCCTCGCGGACATGTACCGCACCGAGCTCGGGACCCTGCCCGAGGACCTCCGGGACGTCGTCGACATCGTCGCGCTCGCCGATCCGATCCCGCTCCCCCGATTGCTCGCCCTCGTCCCCGGCGGTGACATCGACCGCGTGGTGGCGCTCGGCCTCGTGCGGATGGACTCGACCGAGGACGGGACCGCGGTCGTCCGGCCGTCGCACCCCCTGGTCGGCGAGGTCGTCCGTGCGCTCGTCCCGGTCGCCCGCCGCACGGCGCTCTTCGCACGCGCCAACGCGTTCCGGACCGACCGTCCGGAGGGTGCCCCGCCGGCCGCGCGGCTCCGCGCCGCGCTGTGGTCGCTCGAGTGCGGTGTGCTGCCCGCGACGGAGGTGCTGCTCGACGCCGCGCAGGTCGCCGTCCGTCTGCAGGAGCTCGAGAGCGCCATCGCGCTGACCTCGGCTGCGCTCCGGACGCCTCTCGCGTGCACGCAGCGCATCGCCGCCCTCGTGCTGCGGTCCCTCGCCCACTCGTACAGCGCCGGTCGCGAAGCCGGTCGCGCCGACGCCGAGGCCGCGTGGGCGATCGCGCGGGGGTCGGACGACGTCGACGACGCCGCGGTCATCGAGGCGTGCGAGACGCTCGCGAACATCCGGCAGTTCCACGACGACGACGTCGACGCAGCGGTCGCGCTCACGGACGCGGCGACCGAGCTCGTCGGACCCGAGGCCGCCGAACGACTGCGGCTGCTCCGACTCGCACACCTCGGCTGGGGCGGTCGGTTCACGGAGGTGCGGTACGAGGTCGAGGCGAGCGGCATCGTGCACGCCCCGACCGTGCCCTTCGGGTTCCTGTGCCTCGCCCCCTGCGCCGTGATGGCGCTGGCCACCGCCGGTCGCCTCGACGACGCGGTCGCCCTCGCCCGCAAGTGCCTGCAGACCGCCGTCGTGAACCTCGAGGACGCTCCGTGGAGCGTCGGCGAGATCGTGTCCGTCCTGCACCAGGTGCAGGTGTGGCGCGGGGACATCGCCGACCTGCTCGTCGAGGTGCCCGTGCGACGGTCCAGCCCCTACCTCATGTACGACTTCACGCTGGAGCTCATCGGCGACGGCAACCTCGCCATCGGGCAGCGGCGGTGGGACGACGCGATCGCTGCGTTCTCGGCGGCGTGCGAGCGCTACGACGTCGCGGACCACGGCGGCTTCGCGGCCTACCCGTGGGCCCGGCTCGCGATGGCGTACGCCTACGCCGGGCGGCTCGAGGAGGCCGCGTCGGCACTGGAGCGCGCCCGGACGACCCCGCTCCGCGCGATGCGGATCACCGGGGAGCAGGTCGCCGTGTCGATCGCCTGGACGGAGTGGGTGCTCGGCAGACCCGAGGGACTGCGACACATGGACGAGGTCATCGAGCGGTCGACCGCCACGGGATCGTGGACGCACGTCCTGTACGGCCAGACGCTCCACTACGCGAACGACATGCGGGCCGGTCGCGACGACGGCCCCTCGCTCGACCGGCTCCGCGACGCCGCGCTCGCCGTCGACGGCCCCCTCGCGGCGGCGATCGTCGGGTACGCCGACGCCGTCCGGTCCCGGGACCGCCCACGGGTCATCGTCGCGCAGGGCGTGCTGGCGTCGCACGGCATGGCGGTGACGGCCGGTCACACGAGACCGCCCCTGACGAACCGCGAGTACGAGGTCGCCAAGCTCGCGGCCGAGGGCCTGAGCAACCGACGCATCGCGGAGACGCTCGGCCTGTCCGTCCGGACGATCGACGCGCACCTGTCGCGGGTGTTCCAGAAGTGGGACCTGCACGCGAGGAGCGAGCTCGCGGATCTGCTGTGATGCGGTCCGGACGTTTCGCCTCGTACGTCGTCCTGGCGCGTCCTCGGGCGGCCGCTTCCCGCTCGAACTGTTGCGGGTTGCAGCACGACGCGCCGGATGGTTGACACAGCGAGCCGGAAATCGCGTAACGTGTGGCGTGTCGCCGGGTTCGGACCCGTTCGGGTCGGGTCCGAATCCCGGCGACTTCCACGATAGGCAACCGGTTGCGCGGGGCGCATCGGTAGGACCTACCTAATTCGCTTCGCCTCGCGAGGGATCTCCCGCCGCGCCGCCCGGCACGCTGCCGGCCACGGGGTCAGGCCGGGAGTCGTACCGGCAGGAAGTCGGTCAGGTCCGCCCGCGAGCCGGAGGCGCTGACCCGCGCAGCACCGACCGCCTCCTCCCAGCGCAGCTCCCCCGTCGCCAGAGCGATCCAGGTCGCTGCATCGGTCTCGACGACGTTCGGCGGGGTCCCGCGGGTGTGCCGTGGGCCGGGGATCGCCTGCACGGCCGCGAACGGCGGGACGCGGACCTCGACGCTGTTGCCCGGGACGTCCTCGGCGAGCCGCTGCAGCGTCCACCGGACCGCGGTCGCGACGTCGGTGCGCTGCGTGCTGCCCCCGACCACCGCGGCGAGCGCACGCCGTCCGTCCTCGTCGTCGATCGTCCTGCGGGGCATGTCCACAGGCTAGCGACGCCGATCGCAACGCGGGACCGGCGCTCGGTAGGCTGGCCGCGTGCGAATCCTCGTCCTCGGTTCCGGTGCCCGCGAGCACGCCATCGTCACGGCCCTCCTCGCGGAGCAGGTTGGGCACGTCATCACGGTCGCGCCGGGCAACGCCGGCATCGCGGCGGACGTCGAGACGGTGTCGCTCGACCCGACGAACGGTGCGCTCGTCGCCGAGTACGCGATCGAGAACGACGTCGAACTCGTCGTCGTCGGTCCGGAGGCCCCGCTGATCGCCGGGGTCGCCGACCCCGTCCGCACCCGCGGCATCCCGGTCTTCGGTCCGGGCAAGGCGGCGGCGCAGCTCGAGGGGTCGAAGGCGTTCGCGAAGCGGATCATGGCCGAGGCCGGCGTCCCGACCGGGCGTCCCGTGTACGCGGGCACGGTGGACGAAGCCGTGGCCGCGCTCGACGAGCTCGGCGCCCCGTACGTCGTCAAGGCCGACGGACTCGCGGCGGGCAAGGGCGTCCTCGTGACCGAGGACCGGCAGGCCGCGATCGACCACGCCACCTACTGGCTCCAGCACGGGCACGTCGTGGTCGAGGAGTTCCTCGACGGCGAAGAGGTCTCGCTGTTCTTCCTGAGCGACGGGCACGACGTCCGGGCACTCAGCCCCGCGCAGGACCACAAGCGGCTCGGCGACGGCGACACCGGCCCGAACACCGGCGGCATGGGCGCCTACTCGCCGCTGCCCTGGCTCACCGACCGCTGGGCCTCCGAGGACGCCTTCGTGGCCGAGGTCACCGACCTGGTGGCGCTTCCAACGGTCCGGCGGCTCGAGCACGAGGGCACGCCGTTCGTCGGGCTGCTCTACTGCGGTCTGATCGTCACCGAGCAGGGCGTCCGCGTCATCGAGTTCAACGCCCGGTTCGGCGACCCGGAGACCCAGGTCGTCCTGCCCCGACTCGCGACCCCGCTGAGCGGCCTCATGCTCGCGGCGGCGACGGGGCGGCTCGGGTCCGTCCCCGCCCCGGAGTTCCGCGCGGACGCCGCCGTCACGGTGGTCCTCGCGAGCGAGGGCTACCCGGAGAACCCGCACACCGGTCGTCGGATCACCGGCATCGACGCCGCGAACGCGCGTCCGGGCGTCTCGGTCGCGCACGCCGCGACCGGGCTCCTCGACGGCGAGCTCGTCGCCACGGGCGGCCGGGTCCTGAGCGTCGTCGCGACCGGCGCCGACTTCGCCGAGGCCCGTGAGCGCGCCTACGCCGGCCTGCACGACATCACGCTCGAGGGTGGGCAGTACCGCACCGACATCGCGGCGAAGGTCGCCCGGTGAGCGCCCCCGTCGTCGAGGGCTGGCAGCACGTCGCCTCGGGCAAGGTCCGCGAGCTCTACGTCCCGTCCGGCACCGCCGGGGTCGCGGACGCCCGGGAGCTGCTCCTCGTGGCGTCCGACCGTGTCAGCGCGTACGACTTCGCGCTCGAACCGCCGATCCCCGGCAAGGGCGAGCTGCTGACCCGGCTGTCCCGCTTCTGGTTCGACCGGCTGTCGGACGTCCCGAACCACCTGCTGCCCGCGTCCGCCGGCGGGACCCCGGTGCCCGCCGAGGTCGCGTCCCGCTCGATGCACGTGATGCCGCTGACCATGTTCCCCGTGGAGTGCGTCGTCCGCGGCTACCTCGTCGGCAGCGGCTGGGCCGAGTACCAGGAGTCCGGCAGCGTCTGTGGTGTCGCGCTCCCGGCCGGACTGTCGAACGGCGATCGCCTCCCGGAGCCGATCTACACGCCCGCGTACAAGGCTCCACAGGGTGAGCACGACGAGAACATCTCGTTCGAGCAGACCGTCGAGCTCGTCGGGCAGCAGGACGCCGAGGCCCTCCGTGACCTGTCGCTCCGCGTCTACTCCGAGGCCGCGGCGATCGCGCTCGAGCACGGGGTCGTCATCGCGGACACGAAGTTCGAGTTCGGTCGCGACGCCGAGGGGACCATCCGGATCGCGGACGAGGTCCTCACGAGCGACTCGAGCCGCTACTGGGACGTCCGTGGCGAGAGCCGGACCGAGTCGTTCGACAAGCAGATCGTGCGCGACTGGCTCAGCGCGAACTGGGACCGCCAGGGCACGCCGCCCGTGCTCCCGGACGAGATCGTCGCGCGCACCGCCGCACGGTACCGGGAGCTCATCGAGCGCCTCGGTGCCTGACGCGCGGCACGCCTGCGACGACGAGCCGGACCGCTCAGCGTCACGCGACGACGAGCCGGACCGCTGAGCGTCACGCGCGACGACGAGCCGGACCGGCACCGACATCGCGCAGCGCGCACACCGCGCGCTGACGGACCAGCCCGCGTCAGGCGTCGCGCGCCACGACCACGACCGTCAGGTCGTCGCCCGGGTCGTGCTCGACCGCGCGTGCCCGGACCGCCCCGAGGAACCCGTCGATGTCCGCCGCGCCGCGGTAGAGCTCCCCGAGCCGTGACAGCGACGCCAACGTGGAGTCCCAGAGCTCGAGCGCGCCGTCGCTCACCAGGACGAGCACGTCCCCGACGCCGAGGTCGAGCGACCCCGTCGTCCGGGTGAGGCCGGCGGGGTGCAGGCCGAGCGGGAGGTCGAACGAGCGGAGCACCTCCTCGGAGCCGTCCGCGCGCAGGTGCAGCACGAGCCCGTGTCCGGCGTCCGTGAACGCGAGGTGTCCGGTCGACGGCTCGAGTCGGCCGTGGAAGAGCGTGGCGAAGGACTCGGCGCGGCTGAGCTCCGGGGCGACCTGCGCCTCGAGCCCGGCGACCGCGGTGTCCGGTCGTTCGTCGCCGCGGGCGAGGAGCGCCCCGCGGATGTTCGCCGCGAGGAGTCCCGCCGACATCCCCTTGCCCATCACGTCGGCGAGGGTGACCACGAGGTCGTCGCCCGACCGGTGCCACTCGTGCAGGTCGCCGGAGACGACGCCGTGCGGCATGCTCATGCCGGCGACGCGGTACCCGGGCAGGACGACGTCGGCCGGCTCGAGCCCGGCCAGGACCGCTCGGAGGCGGTCCTCGTCGGCACCGGCGGCGAGTTCACGCTCCGCCCAGACCCCGAGTTCCTCGAGCAGCGCCAGGTCGTCGTCGCCGAGGGTCCGCGGCGCTTGGTCCACGAGGCAGAGCGTCCCGACCTTGACGTCGTCGTCACCGAGCCGCAGCGGCACGCCGGCGTAGAACCGGACGTTCGGGTCGTCGACGACCATCGGCATGTCGGCGTAGCGGGCGTCGGCCGTGGCGTCCTCGACGACGACCGGGCCGGCCTCGCCGAGGGTCCGGCCGCAGAACGTGTCCTGCAGCGGGATCGTCGGGTCGAACCGGGTGTCGCTCTGCTGCGACTTGATCGTCAGCACGGACTCGCCCGCGAGGTTGAGGAACGAACCCGTGACCCCGAAGGCCTCCCGAGCGATGCGGGTGATGCGCTCGAACCGCTCCTCGGGACCACTCTCGACCACGTCGAGCGCCGCGAGCAGCGCCGCCCGCCGCACGGCGTCCGGGGCGGTGGCGTTCGACGGCGAGGTGGTGAGGCTCATGCCCTCCACGGTAACGCCGCGGGCGAGCGACCGTGTGTCCCCACAACGGAGGACGCGCACCCCCAGAGGGCGGGTCAGCGGATCCGGCCGTGACGATTGTCACGGTGACGTCGTGACGGACGGCAGCGGTGCAGCGACACGATCGGCGCGAGATTGGTGCCCATGAACAGCACAGGACTCCCGGACGACGCGGTCATCGCACTGCGCGGTCTCCACAAGCGCTTCGGCGCCGTGCACGCCGTCGACGGCGTGGACCTCACGATCCGTCGCGGCGAGGTCGTCGCGCTCCTCGGTCCGAACGGCGCCGGCAAGACCACGACGGTCGACCTGGCACTCGGGCTCTCGACGCCCACCGCCGGCGAGGTCCGTCTCTTCGGTGAGGACCCCCGTGCGGCGGTCGTCGACGGGCGGGTCGGGGCGATGCTGCAGGGCGGTGCGCTGCTGCCCGACATGACGGTCCGCGACGTGGTCGCCCTCGTGGGCGCCGCGCACCGGACCCCGATGCCCGTCGACGAGGCCCTCCGCCGAGCCCGCTGCACCGAGATCGCCGGACGACGGGTGAACAAGCTCTCCGGCGGGCAGCTGCAACGGGCGCGGTTCGCGGTCGCGGTCGTCTCGGACCCGGAGCTCCTCGTGCTCGACGAACCGACGGCGGCGATGGACGTCGAGGCGCGGCACACCTTCTGGTCGTCGATGCACGAGTTCACCGACGCCGGTCGCACGGTGGTCTTCGCCACCCACTACCTCGACGAGGCCGACACCTTCGCCGACCGCATCGTCATCATGCGCTCCGGTCGCGTCGTCGCCGACGGCACCCCGACCGAGATCAAGGCCATCGCGTCCAGCCGGTCGGTCCGGTTCGCCGGCGTCGGCCCCGACGCGCACGTCGCCCTGCGCGCCCTGCCGGGCGTCACCGGCCTGGAGGCACGGCACGACTCCGTCACGCTCCGCACCGACCGCAGCGACGACACGCTGCGGGCACTCCTCACCGCGTTCCCGCAGGCGCACGACGTCCAGGTGGTCGCCTCGACCATGGACGACGCCTTCCTCGCACTCACCGCCGACCCGCAGGAGGTCTCCGCATGACCAGCACGACCGCGACCACCGTCGCCGCTCCCACCGTCCGTCCCCTCGCCCGCACCGTCCGGGGCCGCCTGCCGATCCGCTACGTCGCCCTCGAGACCACCCGCCAGCTCCGCAACGTCAAGGCGATGGTGTTCACCTTCGCGATCCCGGTGGTCATGCTCCTGGTGTTCGGCGCCGCGTACGGGTCGCAGCTCGACCAGTCCACCGGTCTGCGCTACCTGACCGTCACCACGCTGCAGATGGCGTCGTACGGCGCGATGATGGCCGCGCTCAGCCAGGCCTTCGCCATCGTCAACGAGCGCTCGATCGGCTGGAACCGCCAGCTCCGTGTCACGCCGCTGTCCGGCTGGGGCTTCATGGTGTCCAAGGTCATCGCGGCGATGGCGTTCGCGGCGCTGTCGATCACGATCACGATCGCCGTCGCCGTCGTCGCCCTGCACGCCACGCTCGACCCGGTGCACTGGCTCGCGGCGGCGTTCGGCATCTGGTGCGGCGTCGTCCCGTTCGCACTGATCGCGATCCTCGTCGGGCAGTTCGCGAAGCCG
The DNA here is from genome assembly GCF_051548005.1 of Curtobacterium flaccumfaciens. Lineage (GTDB taxonomy): Bacteria > Actinomycetota > Actinomycetes > Actinomycetales > Microbacteriaceae > Curtobacterium. Next base: position 15,683 of record NZ_JBPUGH010000019.1, read on the forward strand.
TCGTTCGCACAGCCGCTCTTCATGGTCGTGTTCATGGGCCTGTCCATCCTCGGCGGCCTCTGGGTGCCCCTGTCGGTCATGCCGAGCTGGATGGGTACCGTCGCGCACCTACTGCCGTCCTACTGGCTCAACCGCATCGGCCAGATGGGGGCGGGCGCCACCGGCAGCACCGGCATGGTCGAGCCGGCAATCGTGCTGACGGGTTGGGCGGTCGCCCTCGCCGCCGTGATCGTGTGGCGCTACCGCCGCGACGCGGCGCGGCAGTGAGCCGTGGCCCTACGCTGACCGACATGACCGACTCCCGCACCCGCCCCGTCGCCGTGAGCGACGGGGCGGCGGCGCGCCGTGCCTCCAGGCCGTCGCCCCGTTCGTTCCCGTGGGCCGTCCCGCCGGGCGCGACCGAGGACGTCATCCGCGCCGGCCGACGCCGCTGGTACGGCGGTGCCGTGTTCGCGCTGCTGTGGCAGGTGCTGGAACTCGTCGCCGTCTGGAACGACGGCCGGTCGTTCGAGGCGCACGTCTGGTCGACGCTCGCCCTGTTCGTCCTGTACGCGGCGTACCTCTTCGCACCCGAGCTGATGTGGCGGAGCGGGATGCGGACGCGCGTCCTCGTGCTCGCCGGGATCGCGACCCTCGCCGGACTGCTCCTGCTCGTCGTCGGGCCGCTCGCGGTGTGGACGTGGCTCCTCGTCGCCGCGCTCACCGGCTTCGTCGCCGAACGCTTCTGGGTCGCGGGGGTGGGGATCCTCACCGTCATCGCTGCCCAGCTCGTCGTCGCCGGGTCGCTCGGGTGGGACGACGCCGTGGGCAGCGGACTCCTGTTCGCGCCGATCGTGACGGTCTCGGTCGGGGCCTCGATGCTCTTCTTCGGTCGGCAGCGCGAGGCGGAGGACAAGCTCGACGTCGCACAGGACGAACTCACCCGGCTCGCCGTCGTCGAGGAGCGGACCCGGTTCTCGCGCGATCTGCACGACGTGCTCGGCCACTCGCTCACCGTCGTCGCGATGAAGTCCGAGCTCGCGAGCCGACTCGTCGACGTCGACCCCGCGCGGGCCAAGGCGGAGATGCAGGACGTCGAACGGCTCTCCCGCGAGGCGCTGCAGGGGTTGCGCCGGGCGGTCAGCGGGTACCGGGAGGCCGACCTCGAGGCCGAGCTCGTGTCCGCGCGCGCCGCGCTGACGGCCGCCGAGGTCGAGGCCGACCTCCCGGCCGACGGCACGGCCGCGGCTCGGGACGTCAGGAGCCTGTTCGCCTGGGTCCTGCGTGAGGGCGTGACGAACGTCCTGCGGCACGCGGCGGCGACCCGGGTGCGGGTGACGCTGACGCGGACGGCGCTGACCATCGAGGACGACGGCACCGGTGCTGGGGCAGGGGCCGGTCGCTCGTCCATCGACCCCGGGCTCGGCGGCAACGGACTCCGTGGGTTGCGTGAACGAGCCGACGCGGTGGGCGCGACCGTCGTCACCGGCACGAGCGGCCTCGGGGGCTTCCTGCTGCGCGTCGAACGGAAGGGCCGACGATGACCGACACGATCCGGGTGCTGCTCGCCGACGACCAGGCGCTCGTCCGCGGAGCCCTCGCCTCGCTGCTGTCCCTCGAGCCCGACATCACGGTCGTGGCGCAGGTCGCTCGCGGCGACGAGGTCGTCGAGGCGGCGCGCACGTCGGGAGCCGTGGTGGCGCTGCTCGACGTCGAGATGCCCGGCGCCGACGGCCTCTCCGCCGCGGCCGCCCTCGCCCGCGAGGTCCCGACCTGCCGCTCGCTCATCGTGACGACGTTCGGCCGCCCCGGCTACCTCCGCCGAGCGCTCGAGTCCGGCGCTGCCGGCTTCGTCGTGAAGGACACCCCCGCCGAACAGCTCGCCGACGCCGTCCGACGGGTCGCCGGCGGGTTCCGCGTGGTCGACCCCGTGCTCGCCGCCGAGTCACTCGCCGCCGGGCCCTCGCCGCTCAGCCCGCGCGAGACCGACGTCCTCATCGCCTTCCGCACGAACCCGACGGTCGCCGGGGTCGCCGCGGCACTGCACCTGTCGGAGGGCACCGTACGGAACCACCTCTCCGCCGCGATCGGCAAGACCACCGCGCGCAACGCCACCGAGGCACTCCGGGTCGCTGCGGACAACGGCTGGCTCCTCGGGACGGCGTAGCCTGGGTCGGTGCTCCGCTCCGTCCGTCGTCCGCGCCGCCGCGTGGCCACGTCGCTCGTGCTCGGTGTCGCCGCGACGCTGACCCTGGCGGGGTGCGGAGCGCACGACTCGACCGGGCAGATCACGGTCACGGTGTCGGGGAACGCCGCCCAGCGTCCCTACGAGGTCGAGGTGTTCGCGTCGACGGGCAAGCTGTCCGAACACCAGCGGGTGTTCCCGGGCGGCGCCGCGGCGTTCGCCGGGGTGCCGCTCGGTGAGGTGACGGTCCGGGCGGCCGACCTCTGCCCGCAGCACGCGACGGTGTCGAACGGGTCGGTGGCGACCGTCACGCTGACGACGACGGGCTGCTGAGCGCCGGTCAGCCGCGCCGACCGGCCGTCCGAGCGAGGGTCTCGCGGGGGCTCTCCCCGAACCGGGCGCGGTAGTCGGACGCGAAGCGGCCGAGGTGCGTGAACTGCCAGCGGTGGGCGACGTCCCGGACGGTGAGGATCCTCCGCCCCCTCGTGGTGAACTCCAGGTGCACCCGGTCGAGCCGGGCCTCGCGGAGGTACCGCATCGGCGTGACCGCGAGGCGCCGACGGAAGAGGTCCTGCAGGCCTCGCTCGCTCAGTCCGCAGGCCCCCGCGATGTCGGCGACCGTGATCGGGTCACCGGCGTGCTCGTGCACGAAGGCGATCGCGCGGCGCATGCGCTGCTCGACGTCCGATCGCGCACGGGTGTAGGTGGAGAGCACGACACGCGCGACGCGTTGCTTGAGCGCTCGGCGCTCGGCTTCGGGGAGCTCGGGGTCGAGGACGCGGTCGACGGCGTCGCGCAGCAGCGTCCGCAGCGGCTCGGTCCGGTTGTCGGTGGGGTCCGGCTGCACGAACCGGTACGACTCGTCCGCGTCGCCGAGCAGTGCCGGTGCGACGTGCAGGAGCGTCATCGCCGTGGCGTCCGTCTCGAACGCGTACGCCACCGACGCGGAGAGCACCACCGGCTGCCCGGGGCTGACCTCCCAGCGCTCTCCGTCGTCCGCGGTGACGACCGCGTGCCCGTCCGCCAACCAGAACACGACGTGGTCGGGGCGTGGGCCGATGGTGCCGGCCTGTGGTCCGCTCGTCCGGATGCGCCGAACCGAGAGCTCGTCGTCGCCGCCGGTCTGGTACTCGAACGCAGCATCGTCCGTCGGCATGTGCAGCACGCTACCCGGCGCGTGCTCCCGCCACGACACCCCCGAACGCGCCGCAGTGCGACGGCCGCGTGTCGCGCGGTCAGCGTGTCGCGCCGTCAGCGTGTCGCGCGGTCGGGCACCCGGTCCCACTCGTCGCCGTACCGGGACAGGACCGACCATCGCGACACGGGCCACGTCGTGACGAACGCCCGACCCACGACGTCGTCGACCGGAACCGAACCGTGCGCCCTGCTGTCCGCGGAGTCGTACCGGTTGTCGCCCATCACCCAGATGTGGTTCTTCGGGACCGTGATGTCGAAGTCGGTCCCGGACACCCGGTCGGATCCCGCTTCGCGGACGACGTACGGCTCGTCCACGGCCTTCCCGTTGACCGAGAGCCGCCCGTCCGACCCACAGCAGGACACCCGGTCCCCCGGCAGCCCGACGACCCGCTTGATGAGGTCGTCGCCCTGGCCGGTCCCGAGCCACCCGCCCGGGTCCGTGAAGACGACGACGTCCCCGCGCTGCAACGGCACGAGTCCGGGGACGAGCTCGTTGACGAGTACCCGGTCGCCCACGAGGAGCGTGTTCTCCATCGACTCCGACGGGATGTAGAAGGACCGGACCAGGAACGTCTTCACCAGGAACGAGGCGATCAACGCCGCCACGACGATGATCGCCAGGTCGCGGAGGAACCGCCAGCCGCCCCGCTGCTTCGCGTTGCCCTCGGTCGTCGCACCACTCAATGCGTCAGCACCACCTTCACGAGTCCGATCACGAACGCGACCGCGGCGAGCACGATGCCGCCCCAGAGCCCGAGGAACGTCGGACGCGCCCCCGAGAACCGCTGCAGGAACACGCCGACGAGCCCGATGCGCACGACGAGGATCACGACGGCGGCGATCTGGGCCCACTCTGCCGGGAGCCATCCGACCCACGCCGCGACGTACAGCACGGCCGGGATGAGGCCGGAGGTCGCGATCGGGTTCGCGTTGCGGGCGATGACGGCCGCGCTCTCGCGTCGGGCGTCGTCGTCGGCGTCGCGGTCGGCGCCGATGCCGTGTGCGACGAGGTGCGCCAGGACGTGCGCGAGGTAGGTCAGGACCGCCGTCGCGAGGACCGTCAGCACCGCGGCGCCGTGCTCGATCTCCGTCGGACCGACCGCGATCGCGGCGCTGAGCACCGTGATGTTCCCGTAGATGTAGGACGACATCCGGTCGCGGACGTGCTCGACCGGGAGGTCTCGCGGGACCGGACGTCGTGGCATCCGTCCATCATGGCCTCATCGAGCCGCGCCTCGCCGACAGGACGCCGAGTGCGATGCGATCGGATGCCGCTCGCGGTGCGCTCGCACCGACCCATCGTCCCATTTGGTTGACGCGTCAACCAAATGGGACGACACTGGACCGATGCAGACCCAGGACCTCCTCGCCGCGGACACCGGCATGGGCGCCGTCACCCTCCGCGTGGCCGACCTCGACCGGATGACCGCGTACTACACGGACGGAGTCCGCCTGAGCGTCCTGTCGTCCACTCCCGGTCGGTCCGTCCTCGGCCGCGGGTCGGTGCCGATCCTCGTGCTCGAGCACGCACCCGAGCTCCAGCACGCCGGCGCGCACGAGGCCGGGCTCTTCCACACGGCGGTCCTGTTCGACACCCGCGCCGACCTCGCGGCCGCGCTGTACTCGGTCGCCACGCAGTACCCGCAGTCGTTCACCGGCAGTGCCGACCACCTCGTCAGCAACGCGTTCTACTTCACGGACCCGGAGGGCAACGGCGTCGAGCTGTACTGGGACCGCGACCGCACGGAGTGGTCGTGGACGCACGGCTCCGTCGACATGGCCACGATCTTCCTCGACCCGAACGCCTTCCTCCGCGAACACCTCACGCAGGACGCCCTCGACGGTGCCGCCGGACGTCCCGGGCGGGTGGGCCACGTGCACCTGTCCGTCGGCGACGTCGCGACGGCCAAGGCGTTCTACGTCGACCAACTCGGCTTCGCGACGACCGCGGGCTGGGGCGAGGCGCTCTTCGTTTCCGCCGGCGGGTACCACCACCACATGGCGATGAACACGTGGAACTCCCGCGGTGCCGGCCGTCGGCAGCTGGCGCTCGGCCTCGGTCTGGTCCGGATCGAGGTCCCGGGCACGGACGACCTCGGTTCCCTCACCGAGCGCATGCGCCACCACGGCGTCCAGCTGGCGGACGACGGACGGACGGTCGCCTTCGAGGACCCGTGGGCGAACCGCATCGAGGTCACCGCTCCCAGCAGGAACTGAGGGCCGCCGTTCGACGCTCCGGCAGGATGGTCTCGTGACTGACGACACCCGGTGGGAGGTGGTCGAGGAGAGCGCCCTGACGCTCGCCGACCACGAGGCGATCACGGCACTGCTGGCGCAGGCCTTCCCGGACTGGTCGCACTGGTTCGTCGGCAGCCGCAGCTGGAGCGGCATGCAGCCCGAGCGGCGGGTGCTCGCGCGGGACCTCGACGGCGTCGTCCTCGCACACGTCGGGATCCGCCGGATGTTCATCAGCGTGGGCAGCGAGGACGTCCTGGTCGGGGACACCGGTCTCGTCGCGGTGACCCCGCGCCTCCAGGGCACCGGGATGGGCCGCGACCTCATGGAACGCGCCCGTGGCGTCCTCGAGGGGCTCGCCGTCCCGTTCGGCTTCCTCGGCACCGGCGAGGACCGCGTGCCGTTCTACGCGCGGGTCGGGTGGCACGCCTTCGACGACGTCGTGACCGACTACACGGCGTTCACCGCCGAGGGCGCGGGCATGCCGATGACCGAGCAGGGCGGCTGGATGGTCCTGCCGGTGGCCGCTCCCCTCGAGGACTGGCCGGCCGGCCCGGTGCACCTCAACGGCCAGCAGGTCTAGCAGCGACGGACGGTCGGGACGCGCGCGGTTCGACGAGGCGCGCGTCGATCGACGCGGGGCACGTCGGAACGCGCGCCTTTCGTCGTTCGACAGGACCCGTGACGGACGGGAGGCACGGTGCCAGCTGGCACCGTGCCTCCCGTCCGTCAGGTGGTGGACCGGGGCTCACGCCCCTGCGATGGCTGGGCTACGCCTCGACCGCGACCTTCTCCGGGTCCTCTTCGGAACCCGGCGCGCTCGGCGCGACCGCGGCGCGCACGCGCGCACCGAGGTCGGCGTCGACGTTCGTCCAGTAGGCGAACACCCGCTCGCGGAGGTCGTCGCGGGTGACCTTCGAGACGTGTCCGGCGATGTTGCCGACGAGGCGCTCGCGCGCGGCGTCGTCGAGGACCTCGCGGTAGAGCGTGCCGGCCTGGCCGAAGTCGTCGTCCTCCGGGTGGAGCGTGGCCGCGGAGCGCTGGAGCGCGCCGTCCGACTCCCAACCCGGCACCTCGTCGGTCGCGGCGGGGTCGGCGTGGGCGCCACCGAGCGAGTTCGGTGCGTACACCGGCACCTCGGACTTCTGGAAGTCGAAGCGCATCGCACCGTCCTTCGAGTACGAGTGCACCTCGTTCTTCGGGGCGTTCACCGGCAGCTGCGCGTGGTTCGTGCCGACGCGGTAGCGGTGAGCGTCCGCGTAGCTGAAGATGCGCGCGAGGAGCATCTTGTCCGGGCTCGCCGCGATGCCGGGCACGAAGTTCGAGGGGGCGAAGGTCGCCTGCTCGATCTGCGCGAAGTAGTTCTCCGGGTTGCGGTTGAGCTCGAGCTCGCCGACCTCGATGAGCGGGTAGTCCGCGTGCGGCCACACCTTGGTGAGGTCGAACGGGTTGAAGCGGTAGGACTCGGCGTCGGCGTAGGGCATGACCTGCACCTTGAGCGTCCACTTCGGGAAGTCCTCGCGCTCGATCGCGGCGTGGAGGTCACGGATGTGGAAGTCGGCGTCCTCACCGGCGATGCGGTCGGCGTCCTCCTGGGTCAGGGTCTTGTGGCCCTGCTGCGTGATGAAGTGGTACTTCACCCAGAAGCGCTCGCCCTCCGCGTTGATCCACTGGTAGGTGTGCGAGCCGAAGCCGTCCATCTCGCGCCACGACGCCGGCAGGCCGCGGTCCCCCATCAGCCACGTCACCTGGTGCGCGGACTCGGGCGAGAGCGTCCAGAAGTCCCACTGCATGTCGTGGTCGCGGAGGTGCGAACCGGGCAGGCGCTTCTGCGAGCGGATGAAGTCCGGGAACTTGATGCCGTCGCGGATGAAGAACACGGGGGTGTTGTTGCCGACGAGGTCGTAGTTGCCCTCTTCGGTGTAGAACTTCAGCGCGAAGCCGCGGGGGTCACGCCAGGTGTCCGGGGAGCCCTGCTCGCCGGCGACGGACGAGAAGCGGGCGAGCATCTCGGTCTGCTTGCCGGGCTGCAGGAACGCGGCGCGGGTGTACTCGCTGATGTCGTGCGTGACGGTGAAGGTACCGAAGGCACCGCCGCCCTTGGCGTGGACGACGCGCTCCGGCACGCGCTCCCGGTTGAACTGCGCGAGCTTCTCCACGAGGTAGTGGTCGTGCAGGGCGAGGGGGCCGTCGGCGCCGACACCCAAGGAGTGCTGGTCGCTCGAGACCGGCGCGCCGGAGTTGGTGGTCGTGGTGGGGGTACCGGCGGGGCCGGCGGGCGTGTTCTGGTCGGACACGGTTCCTCCTCGGAACGTTGGTTCGGTCAGGGGTGCTCGGGTTGCTCGTGGTCCCGGTTCGGAGCCGGGAGGTGGGGTCGTCCGGAACGTCAGGCCTGCGTGGTCGGGGTGGCCGTGGATGCGGTCTCCGCGGACGGTGTGCCCGCAGCCCGGGCGTGCGCGGACGGTGAGCCAGCAGCCCGAGCGTCGTCCTCGCCGGGGGCGTCGTCCCGCTCGGCGGCAGCACACCGCTCGCAGATCCCCCAGTAGGTGACCTCTGCCGTGGCCACCGCGAAGCCGTGCGTCTCCGAGGGCGTGAGGCACGGAGCGTGCCCGACCGCGCAGTCGACGTCCTCGATCGTCCCGCACATGGTGCAGACGATGTGGTGGTGGTTGTCCCCGGTCCGCCGCTCGTACCGCGCGGGGCTGCCGGCGGGTTCGATGCGGCGCACGAGACCGACCCCGGTCAGCGCGGCGAGCACGCCGTACACCGCCTGGTGGCTCGTCGTCGGGAGTTCGGCGCTGAGCGTCGTCACGATGTCGTCCGCGGTCGCGTGGGGCATCGACTCGGTGGCCCGGAGCACCGCGAGTCGCGGAGCGGTCACACGGAGGCCCGCGGTGCGGAGCAGTTCAGCGTCGTCCATCGGACCCCTTCTCTTGCAGCGATCAAGACAACTCGGCCAGCGTAGCACCAGTCCCCCGGCGCCCGCGGCCCGAACGGTCGGTCGTGACACGTGCACCGCCGGTCACTCCAGGCTCGTCAGCTCCTTCGCGGCTCCCGGCACGCCTGCGGCCGCCGACCTCGGCAGCCGCGTCCTGCGCCGGTCCTGCACCCCGGGCCCTCGGCGGACGCTTGCCGATCATGGGCCGACGCATGCCGCTAGGAGCATGCGTCGGGTCACGAAACGGCAGCGATCTGCTGGACTTCCGCTGCGGCCGCGGCACGTAGCAGTAGCGTCCAGCCATGTCCTCGCAGCAGAGCGTGCCGGAACAGGCACACAGCGCACAGGACGTCCGGGGGATCATCGCGAAGCGGGACCTGGTCGTCGACCTCATCCGGACGGCGTGCGTCGTCCTCGTCGTCTTCGTGCACGTCACGATGGTCGGCGTCGGCACGGGGGGCGGGGGCCTCACCGTGACCAGCCCCCTCCAGGAGCTCTCCTGGTACGTCGCGGCGACCTGGGTCGGCCAGGTCATGCCGCTGTTCTTCGTCGTCGGCGGGTTCGCGAGCATCGTCGGGTGGCGGAGCACCGTCGCCCGGGGCGGGGGCGCCCGCGACTGGTGGGCGACCCGGCTCGTCCGGCTCTTCCGGCCCGCGGTCCCGCTCTTCGTCGTCCTCGCTGCGGGACTCGGGGTCGCCACAGCGGCCGGGACGCCCGCCGACCTCCTCGCCGAGGTCGCGTTCGGCATCGGTTCCCCGCTCTGGTTCCTCGCCGCGTACGGCATCACCCAGTGCTGCGTCCCGCTCATGGTGCGGTTGCACGAGCGGGCGCCGTGGCGGACACTCGCCGCGCTCCTCGTCCTCGCGGGCGCGATCGACGCCGTCCGCCTCGCGACCGGCGTGGCCGAGGTCGGCCTGCTCAACCTCGGGCCGGTGTGGTTGTTCGCGCAGCAGCTGGGGTTCCTCTGGGCGGACGGCTGGTTCGCCCGCCGGTCGCGCCTGCTGCTCGTCGCCGTCGCGGCCGCTGCGTACCTGGTCCTCGTGCCGATGACCTCGGTCGGGCTCTGGGCACCCGACATGCTGCAGGACCTCAACCCGCCGATGCTGCCGCTGGCGTTCCTGGCGATCGCGCAGGCATCCCTCGTGCACCTCGTCCACGGGCCGCTCACCCGCCTGATGCGGACGCGGGCGGCGCAGGCGACGGTGTTCGTCCTCGGGCGGGACGGCATGGCCGTCTACCTCTGGCACCTGCCCCTGTTCATCGCGCTCAACGGCGTCGCGCTCCTCGTCGGTGTGCCGTTCCCGGAGCCCGGCGGCACCGTCTGGTGGGCGACCAGGCCCGTCGCACTCGTCGTGCTGCTCGGCGTCGCGATCGCCGTCGCGCGGGCGCTCCGACGGTTCGATCGTCCGCTCCCCCGTCTCGTGCCGGGCTCCGACCGTCCGGCATGGCCCGTCCTCGTGGTCGCCGCGGCGTGCACGGTCGGCCCGGCCTTCGCGGTCATGCAGCTCCACCTCTCGTTCCCGGTCGCCCTCGCCGGTGCACTGCTCGTGCCGCTCGGGGTCTGGCTGCTGACACGGACCACCCCCGCGGCGGGCGTCACCCGGATCTGAACCGGTTCTCACACCGCGGAGCCCTGCGGGAGGGTGCACCGGGCGGAGGATTGCTGCGGCAGCACGATCCGCAGGAGGCACCCCACGCCGTCGACACCCGAGTTCTGGTCAACGTGGCGGTTCGACCCGCTCGCCGCCGCCATGATCGGCGTCGCCGTCGTCGCGTACGGCTGGTGGACGGTCGGCGCCGTCCGTCGCGGAGCCCGCTGGCCGTGGTGGCGGACCCTGTCGTTCGTCGTCGCGGTCGGGCTCTTCGGGGTGGCCCAGTTCGGCATCGTGGGCGTGTTCGCCGAGCACCTCCGCTGGGCGTTCGTGCTCCGACTGTCGGTGCTGTTCTTCGCGGTCCCCACCTTCAGCGCACTGGCGGCGCCGGTCTCGTTGCTCCGGACGGGAGGCCCGGATCGCCTCGCGCGCGCCGCCACCGCCGCACTCGGGTCGCGTCCGGTCCGCGTCCTCGGCAACGCGATCGTCTCGCCCCTGGTGGCCCTCGCGCTGTTCGCCGTCCTGCTGACCCCGTGGTCGGCGACGATCCGGACGTCCCCGGTGTGGGCGGTGGCGATCACCGTGCTCGTCCCGGTGCTCGGCTTCGGCTTGCTCGCGCCGCTCGCCGAGCCGGGGATCCTGCGGTCGTCGACGTTCGTGACCGCGGAGTTCCTGCTGGCGTTCGTGGAGCTCATGCTCGACGCGATCCCGGGCATCGTGCTGCGGATCACGAACCACGTGCTCGACCACGCGACCACGGCGCTCGTGGGGAAGGCCTGGTACCCGTCACCGTTGCAGGACCAGCACCTCGCCGGCGACCTGCTGTGGTTCATCGCCGAGGTCGCGGACATCCCGGTCCTCATCTCCTTGTTCGTCCGGTGGCAGCGGACCGACCGCCGCGAGGCGAAGGCCGTCGACGACCTCACCGACGAGGAGATGGAGGCGCTCACCCGGGCACACCTCGAGCGTCGCGGGTAGTCGGGGGAGCAGCACGGTCTCGGCCGAGTCCGTCGACCGATGCAGAACGACGCCGCCGCTGTCGTTCGACAACGGCGGCGTCGTTCGGAGTCGGCCGGGCCGGGCGGGGCGAAGGCCCGGGCACGCGCACGTGCGCGCGACACGATCGACATCGCGCGTGTCGATCGACGTGTGCTTCGTCGCACGAGGCGCTCGCATCCGATGCACGGGCATCTTCCGACGCCGCACCTGTCGATCGACGCGTGCTTCGTCGCTCCCGCGCCGCGGCGTGCGGCCACCGACGGACACGGCAGTCCGAGGTGACCGACGCGTTCGGCGACCCCACGACGGACGACGGACGACGCCGCCGCTGTCGTTCGACAACGGCGGCGTCGTTCGGGGTCGGTCGCGCGCGGACTCGCCCGGACCGGGCTACGCCTCGGCGTGCCGCCCGTGGTGGTCGGTCGCGGCGAGCTCGGCCTCGGGGGTCTCCGGGGTGGGAGCGGCCGCGCGCACGCCGTGGCGCTCCGAGCCGGCAGCGGCAGTCGCGGACGACCGCGCGGCGGCGGGTGCCGGCGTCGAGCCGCCCTGCGTCGCCACGGCACCGGTCTGGTGCCAGGCCACGGTCTGCTTCGGCTTCGCGAGGAACAGCGCCGCGACGATGCCGACGAGCAGCACCAGCGCCGGGAGGGCGAGCGACTGCCCCATGGCCGTCGCGAACGGCTGCTGCAGGAAGTCCGGGAGCGTGCCCACCTGCTGCTCGGCACCGCCACCCGTCGAGCCACCCGAGCCGGACGGGAAGTTCGCGGTGATCCGAGCCTCGATCAGCGCGGCGATGCCGGCCGAACCGAGCACCGCACCGATCTGCCGCGTGGTGTTGTAGACACCCGAACCCGCACCCGCGAGCTTCGGCGGGAGGTTGCGCGTCGCCGAGACGGACAGCGGCCCCCACATGCAGGCGTTGGCGAGCCCGAGGAGCGTCGACGGCAGGAGCACCCAGCCCCAGGCAGCGCCCGAGGCGAGCAGCGAACCGAACCAGAACAGCGCGCCCGAGAAGCAGGCGAGGCCGAACGCGGCGACCCAGCGGAGGCTCCACCGGTTGAGGTTCTTGCCGACGAGCGGTGCGAGCCCCGCGGACAGGACGGCCTGCGGCACGAGCAGGAGCGCGGCCTGGGTCGGGCTGAACGTCAGGACGTCCTGCGCCCACAGCATGATCGGCAGCGCGAACGACGAGATCGCGACGCCCACCGAGGTGATCGCGATGTTCGCGAGCGTGAAGTTGCGGTCCGTGAAGAGCCCGAGCGGCAGCAGCGGCTCGCCCTTCTGCACGCCCTGCCACACGACGAACGCGGCGAGCACGACGACGCCGGCGATGATGAGCGACCAGACCGAGATCGGCCCGGTGATGGTCCCCCAGTCGTAGGTCTCGCCCTCCTGGATGCCGAACACGAGCAGGAACATGCCGACCGCGCTCAGCACGATGCCGAGGTAGTCGAACCGGTGCCCGTGCCGCTCGAACGAAGGAACGAAGCGCTGCGCGAGCACGAAGGCGACGACACCGACGGGGACGTTCACGAAGAAGATCCACTCCCAGCCGAAGCCGTCGACGAGCAGGCCGCCGACGATCGGGCCGACCAGGGACGCGACACCGGCGACGGCACCCCAGAGCCCCATCGCGGCACCACGGTTCTGCGGCGGGAAGATGCGCGTGATGACCGCCATCGTCTGCGGCGTCATCATCGCGGCACCGAGGCCCTGCACCACGCGGGCGAGGATGAGCACCTCGATCGACCCGGCGAGACCGCACCAGAGGCTCGACAGCGTGAACACCACGAGTCCGGTCTGGTAGAGCACCTTCGGGCCGAACCGGTCACCGAGCCGCCCGGTGATGAGCAGCGGCACGGCGTAGGCGAGCAGGTACGCGCTCGTGACCCAGATCACCGCGTTGATGTCGGCGTCCAGCTTCGCGGCGATGGTGGGGGTCGCCACCGACACGATGGTGGAGTCGACGAGGATCATGAAGAAGCCCACGACCAGCGCCCAGAGCGCGGGCCACGGCTTCTTCTCCGTGTCCGTCCCTGCGGTGGTCGGCTTCGCGCCGGAGGTGGTCATCGAGTGTGTTCCTTCGTCTCGTCGTCTGCTGTGGTGGGGACGGCCGGGCCGTCCCAGGGGAGTTCGCCGCGCTCGATGCGGTCGGCGGTCGCCGAGAGCCACTCGATCTGCGCGGTGAGCATGGCACGGACGTACGACACGTCCAGCCAGAAGCGGTCGGCCAGGCGCTTGGCCTGGAGGCCCGTGGCGGCTTCGTCGTACACCGCGTGCTCAGCACGCAGCGCGTCGGCGCGTGCTCGCAGGGCGGTGACGGCGTCCGCGGCGGTCAGGTTGTCGACGTGGGACACCGCGAGCTGGAACTCCGGGTACTCGTCGGCCGGCTCGGCGATCATCCGTCGGAGGCCGTCCTCGAGCGCAGCACGACCGTGGTCGGTGATCGCGTAGGTCGTCCGTTCCGGACGGTTGCCCTCGCGCGCGGTGCCGAGGGCCTCGGCGTACCCGAGCTCCACGAGACGGCCGATCTGGTGGTAGAGCGTGCTCGGACGGACCTTGACGTTCTGGTCCTCGCGACGCTGGAGCATCGTCTGGAACATCTCGTACGGGTGCATGGGGGCCTCGGCGAGGAGCCCGAGCGCGGCGAACGCGAGCGGCGTGAGCGACGCCATCCGTGCCTCCGGTCCGATGTTCGAGGGCGACTATTCGACTTGGAATATACGCCTTGGACGAATTCTCCACAACCGGTCGGGCGCGCCGCGCCCGCCGCCTAGACTGTTCCCGTCCCACCCATCCCCGAAGTGCTGGAGTGAACACGTGCCAACGATCGTCGTCGAGGTCATGCCCAAGGCCGAGATCCTCGACCCGCAGGGCAAGGCGGTGGGCAACGCGCTCGCCCGTCTCGGCAAGTCCGACCTGACCAACGTCCGCATCGGCAAGCGCTTCGAGGTGAGCGTCGACGGTCCGGTCGACGACGCCAAGCTCGCCGAGGTCCGCGAGATCGCGGCCGACGTCTTCTCGAACGCCGTGATCGAGGACGTCGTCTCCGTCACCGTGCAGGACGCGTGACGCGGATGCGCATCGGCGTCATCACGTTCCCGGGCTCGCTCGACGACCGCGACGCCCAGCGCGCGGTCCGTCTCGCCGGCGCCGACCCCGTCGCCCTCTGGCACGGTGACCACGACCTGCAGGGCGTCGACGCGATCGTGCTCCCCGGCGGGTTCTCCTACGGCGACTACCTCCGTGCGGGCGCGATCGCCGCGAAGGCCCCGATCATGGCCGAGGTCATCGACGCGGCCGGCAAGGGCATGCCCGTGCTCGGCATCTGCAACGGGTTCCAGATGCTCGCCGAGGCCCGTCTGGTGCCCGGAGCACACACCCGCAACGCGCACCAGCAGTTCATCCGGCGCGACCAGAAGCTCCGCGTCGAGACCACCTCGACGGCGTGGACGAGCGGCTTCACGGCGCAGCAGGAGATCACCATCCCGCTGAAGAACGCCGACGGACGCTTCGTGGCCGACGCCGACGAGATCAAGCGCATCGAGGACAACGGCCAGGTGGTGTTCCGCTACGTGGGCGTGAACCCGAACGGGTCGATCGACGACATCGCCGGCGTCTCGAACGAGCGCGGCAACGTCGTCGGCCTCATGCCGCACCCCGAGCACGCGACGGAGCCCGGGTTCGGCCCGGACACCCCCGCGGCGATGGCCTCCGGCACGGACGGCCTCACCTTCTTCACCTCCGTGATCGAGTCGACGCTCGTCAAGTGACCGGCACCACGACTCCAGTGACAGGGAACGACACCACCGTGACGAACGACGTCCGCCCGAAGCCCGACACCGTCCAGGACGCCGCCGCGACGCCCGAGAAGGAGCAGCCGTACGAGGCACTCGGGCTCAAGGCCGACGAGTACGCCCGCATCAAGGAGATCCTCGGCCGCCGCCCCACGTCGGGCGAGCTCGCCATGTACTCCGTCATGTGGTCGGAACACTGCTCGTACAAGTCGAGCAAGAACTACCTCCGGCAGTTCGGCAAGAAGGTCACGCCGGAGATGACGAAGAACCTCATGGTCGGCATGGGCGAGAACGCCGGGGTGGTCGACATCGGCAACGGCTGGGCCGTCACCTTCAAGGTGGAGTCCCACAACCACCCGTCCTACGTCGAGCCGTACCAGGGTGCCGCGACGGGCGTGGGCGGCATCGTCCGTGACATCATCTCGATGGGTGCCCGCCCGGTCGCCGTGATGGACCAGCTCCGCTTCGGCGCGATCGACCACGAGGACACGCAGCGCGTCGTGCACGGCGTCGTCGGCGGCATCTCGTTCTACGGCAACTGCCTCGGCCTGCCGAACATCGGTGGCGAGACCTACTTCGACCCGGTGTACCAGGGCAACCCGCTCGTCAACGCCCTCGCGGTCGGCGTGCTCCGGCACGAGGACCTCCACCTCGCTAACGCCTCGGGCGCGGGCAACAAGGTCGTGCTGTTCGGTGCCCGCACGGGTGGCGACGGCATCGGCGGCGCCTCGATCCTCGCGTCCGACACCTTCACCGAGGGCGGCCCGACGAAGCGCCCGGCCGTGCAGGTCGGCGACCCCTTCGCCGAGAAGGTGCTCATCGAGTGCTGCCTCGAGCTCTTCCACGAGGAACTCGTCGAGGGCATCCAGGACCTCGGAGCCGCCGGCATCTCCTGCGCCACGAGCGAGCTGGCGAGCAACGGCGACGGCGGCATGCACATCTCGCTCGACGACGTCCTGCTCCGCGACCCCACGCTGACGGCGGAGGAGATCCTCATGTCGGAGAGCCAGGAGCGCATGATGGCGGTCGTCCGCCCCGAGAAGCTCGACGAGTTCCTCGCCGTCGTCCGCAAGTGGGAGGTCGAGACGAGCGTCCTCGGCGAGGTCACCGGTACCGGCCGCCTCGTCATCGACTGGCAGGGCCAGGAGATCGTCAACGTCGACCCGCGCACGGTCGCCGTCGACGGCCCGGTCTACGACCGCCCGGTCGCCTACCCGGCGTGGATCGACGCGCTGCAGGCCGACTCGGCTGCCTCGCTCGACCGGCCGGCCGACGGCCCGGCGCTGAAGGCCCAGTTCCTGCAGCTCCTCGGGTCGCCGAACCTCGCGTCGAAGAACTGGGTGACGAACCAGTACGACACCTACGTCCTCGGCAACACCGCGCTGTCCTTCCCGGACGACGGCGGCATGATCCGCGTCGACGAGGAGACCGGGCTCGGCGTCACCATCGCCACCGACGCCAACGGCCGCTACTGCCAGCTCGACCCGAAGCAGGGCGCGCGCCTGGCCCTGGCCGAGGCGTACCGGAACGTCGCCGTCACCGGTGCGGTCCCCGCCGCGGTCACCGACTGCCTCAACTTCGGTTCGCCGGAGAACCCCGAGGTCATGTGGCAGTTCTCCGAGGCCGTCGAGGGCCTCGCCGACGGCTGCATGGAGCTCGGCATCCCGGTCACCGGCGGCAACGTGTCGTTCTACAACCAGACCGGCACGACCCCGATCCACCCGACCCCGGTGGTCGGAGTCCTCGGGATCATCGACGACGTCGCCCTCCGCGTCCCGTCCGGCTGGCAGGACGACGGCCACAACGTCTACCTGCTCGGCACGACCTCGCTCGAGCTCGACGGCTCGGCGTGGGCCGGCACCGTGCACGGGCACCTCGGCGGGCGTCCGCCGGCGGTCGACCTCGAGCGGGAGAAGGCCCTCGCCGACCTCCTGCACGCCGCGGCGGGCGAGCAGCTCCTGACGAGCGCGCACGACCTCGCGGACGGTGGCCTCGGGCAGTCGCTCGCCGAGTCGGTGCTCCGCTTCGGCATCGGCGCGCGGATCGTCCTCGACGAGCTCGAGACCCGCGACGGCGTCGACACCGCGACCGCGCTCTTCTCGGAGTCGACCGGCCGCGTCGTCGTGACCGTCCGGCGCGAGGACGACGTGCGGTTCCAGGGCCTCTGCGAGGGTCGCGGGTTCCCGGTGCTCCGCATCGGCGTGACCGACGCGACGAGCGGTTCGCTCGAGGTCCAGGGGGCGTTCGAGGCGACGATCGACGAGCTCCGTGGCACGCACGCCGCGACCCTCCCGGCCCGCTTCGGGGACGTCATCACCGAGGACGTCACCGAGGGCTACGTCGGCCGTGGTCCGCTCGACGACCACGGGTCGTTCTCGCCGCGGGCCGACTCCTGATCGTGCCCGACCCGAGCACGGTGACGACGGGCATCGTCTGATGCCCGTCGTCACCCTCCCGTTCCAGGAGCTCGTCGACCGCTTCGGGCCGGTGCCGGACGGCGTCGAACTCGCCGTGTGGGACGTCGAGCGGCCGTTCGACCGCCCGGACGAGGTCGCGATCACCCTGCTGCCGTTCTACTTCGGCGGTCGCCACCGCTGGCAGTTCGTGCACGACCTCCCGAACCTCGAACTCCTGCAGCTGCCGAGCGCGGGCTACGAGCACGCCGTCCCGCACGTCCCCGGGCACGCACTGCTCGCGAACGGGCGCGGCATCCACGACGACGAGACCGCCGAGCTCGCCGTCGGCCTCGCGCTGACGAGCCTCCGCGAGCTCGGCGCGTTCCAGGCCGACCGGGCGAACGGCGTCTGGGACGCCCGGACGACACGGTCCCTCGCCGACCGTCGGGTCACCGTCGTCGGGTACGGGGCGATCGGCTCCGCCATCGCGAGCCGGTTCGAGGCGTTCCGCACCGAGGTCACGGTGGTGGCCCGGACGGCACGCGAGCAGGACGGCCGCCAGGTGCACGGCTTCGACGAGCTGCCGGCACTCGCAGCGACGACGGACGTGCTCGTGCTCATCACACCGCTCACCGACGAGACCGAACGACTGGTCGACGCCGAGCTGCTCGCTGCGCTGCCGGACGGCGCCCTCGTGGTGAACGTGGCGCGCGGCAAGGTCGTGGACACCGATGCCCTCGTCGCCGAGCTGCGCTCCGGCCGGCTCTCGGCGGCACTCGACGTCACCGATCCCGAGCCGCTCCCGGCCGGTCACCCGCTGTGGACCACGCCGAACACCGTGCTGACCCCGCACGTCGGCGGCAACACCGACCTCAGCGTCCCGCGCTCGATCGAGTTGGTGCGTCGACAGGTGGCCGCGCTCGTGGAGCGCCGTCCCTTCGAGAACGTCATCGAGCGCTGACGGCGGCGAGTGCGCCGACAGCAGTCAGCGCGCTGACGGCAGCCGACGCTGCTCCGGCCGCCGGCCGGAGCGCGCTGGCC
>NZ_JBPUGH010000020.1:0-32313 GCF_051548005.1 Curtobacterium flaccumfaciens
CGCCCGGGTCGGACGCCGCGCTGGCGGCGCCCGAGCCGGACGCCGCGCCGGCGAACGCACCGCCGTCGTCGCCGTGCACATCGGCCCGCAGCGAGTCGAGCACCCGGACCTCGTACCCCTCGGCCAGTGCTCGCCGGACGATCGCGGAGCCGATGAACCCGGCGCCCCCGGTCACGAGCAGCCGGGTCACGCGGTCGCCCCCGGCGTGCTCACCGGCAGCGCCAGCACGGTGCCGCTCGCGGACGCCGGCACGAGTTCCCGCGGCGTGAAGTCCTCCGGGATCGCGCCCACGATCGACCCGATCGCCTGCACGATGACCTCGTTCGCCTGCTTCAGCCGCTCCATCACGGCCGCGTGCGTGACCGGCTCGTCGTCCGGTCCAGCGGCGAGCTCGAGTCCGGCGTCCGCGTCGGTCACGAAGGACAGGTTCACCGTGCCGATGCCGAGTTCCGCGGCGAGCGGGACCTCTGGCGTCATCGTCATGTTGATCGTGTGGCCGCCGGCCTCGCGCATCCAGACCGACTCGGCGCGGGTCGAGAACCGCGGGCCCTGGATGACGACGCACGTGCCGGTCGTGCGGTGCGGCACGCCGAGTGCGGCGACGGCGTCGACGGCCGCGCTCCGGAGCACCGGGTCGAAGGGGTCGGCGAAGGACAGGTGCTGCACGTCGTCCTCGAAGAACGTGTCCGCGCGTCCCCAGGTCCGGTCGATGAGCTGGTCCGTCACGACGAAGGTGCCGGGGGCGTAGTCCGGGTGCAGGCCTCCGACGGCGCTCGACGACACGATCGCGCGCACGCCGAGCGACCGCAGCGCCCAGGTGTTCGCGCGGTGGTTGATGCGGTGCGGTGCGACCGAGTGCGAGCGACCGTGCCGGGTGAGGAAGGCCACGCGTCGGCCGGACATCGTGCCGATGCTGATCGGGCTGGAGGTCTCGCCGAACGGCGTCGCGACCGTCCGCTCCTCGGCCGTGCCCGCCTCGAACAGCTCGTACAGGCCCGATCCACCGATCACACCGATCGTCACGTCGTTCTCCACAGGTCCTCCGAATCGTCCTCGGCGCGGGATGCGCGCTGGATACGCTACTGACGCTCCCTGACGGCGGTTCCGTCGGGTGGCACCCGTCACACGACTTCGGAGGGCACTGTGCGAACGATCGGTCGACACGCCGAAGCGGTGGCTGCCCTGCTCCGTCCGGTCACCGCCCGGCTCACGCCCGGCTCGGCGGACCCCTCCTGCCTGGAGGCCCTGCGCACCGTCGACCTCGCCGCCTCCGCCAGCGCAGGAGCACGGCGTCGGCTCGCACGTCGCGTCGTCGCACCCGTCGCGCTCCCCGCGTTCGACAACAGTCAGATGGACGGCTTCGCCGTCCGTGCCGCCGACGCCGGTCGCACCCTCGCCGTCGGCGCACCGATCCCCGCCGGCCGGGTGCCCGCTCCACTCGCGCCCGACACCGCTGCACCGATCATGACCGGAGCGCGGATCCCCGACGGGGCCGACGCGGTCTTCCCCGTCGAACGGACCGACGTCGGCGCCTTCCCCGCGGCGTTGACCCTCCACAGCGTCCACGTGCCCGACGACGTCGCCAGGGGCGCCTTCGTCCGCAGGGTCGGCTCCGACCTGCACCGCGGCGGGGTCGTGGCCGAGGCCGGCGCGTTCGTCACCCCGGCACTCCTCGGCGCGCTCGCCGCAGCCGGGGTCGACCGGGTCGACGTCGTCCGGCCGCTCCGGGTGCTCGTCGTCAGCACCGGTACCGAACTCGTCGGCGTGGACGTCCACGGCGCGGGCATCGGCGACGCGAACGGCGTGGCACTCACCGCCGCGCTCGCCGAGGTCGGTGCGGAGGCACGGACCGTCGTGGTCCCCGACGACGAGTCTGCGTTCCTCGCAGGCGTCACCGAAGCCGTCGGCGACTGGGCCGACCTCGTCCTGACGACCGGGGGGATCAGCGCGGGCGCGTACGAGGTCGTGCGGCAGGCGCTCGGTCCACGCGGACTCGAGGTCACGCCGGTCGCGATGCAACCGGGTGGTCCGCAGGCGCTCGGGACGGTGACCTTCGGCGATCGCGCCGTGCCCGTGGTCGCCTTCCCGGGCAACCCCGTCTCGGCGCTCGTCTCGTTCGAGGTGTTCCTCCGTCCGGTCCTCGCCCCGCTCGTCGGGCTCCCCGCCGAGCGGCCCGTGCAGGTGCTCCCGGCCGCCGAGTCCGCCTCCTCGCCCGAGGGGAAGCACCAGGTCCGACGCGGCAGGGTGGAGGACGGCCACGTGCACCTCGTCGGCGGTCCGAGCTCGCACCTCCTCGCGCACTACGCCGCCGCGACGCACCTCGTCCACGTCCCCGTCGGCACCGCCACCGTCGAACCGGGCGACCCGCTCACCGTCTGGAGCCTCTAGATGACCGACCTCTCCCACGTCCGCGCCGACGGATCGGCCCACATGGTCGACGTCTCCGACAAGGACGTCACCGACCGCTCGGCCACCGCGACCGCGACCCTCGTGACCCGGCCCGACGTCGTCGCGCGCATCCTCGACGGCTCGCTGCCCAAGGGCGAGGTCATCGGCACCGCCCGCATCGCCGCGATCATGGCCGTCAAGAAGACCTCCGACCTCGTCCCCCTCTGCCACCCGCTGCCGATCTCCGGGGTGCAGGTCGACATCACCGGCACCGACGACCGGGTCGTGGTCGAGGTCTCCGTCCGTACGACCTCGCGCACCGGCGTCGAGATGGAGGCCCTGACCGGCGCCAGCGTCGGCGCGCTCACGGTGTACGACATGGTGAAGGCGGTCGACCGCACGGCGACGATCACCGACGTCCGAGTGCTCGAGAAGCACGGCGGGCGCTCGGGCGACTGGGAGGCAGACCGATGACGTCCGAACGGACGACCGGACGCGCGGGGGTGCTCGTCGTGTCGACACAGGCCGCGACGGACAGCGCGCTGGACCGCACCGGACCGGTGATCGCCGCCTGGCTCCGCGAGCACGGCTTCACGGTGGCGGAACCGACGATCGTGCCCGACGGCGGTCCGATCGCCGAGACGATCAGCAGCGAGGTCCGCGCGGGGGCCCGGGTCGTGATCACCACCGGCGGCACGGGTGTCACACCGACCGACCGCACACCCGAGGCGGTCGCGCCCCTGCTCGACCTCGAGCTGCCGGGCATCATCGAGGAGGTCCGTCGTCGTGGCCTCGCCGCGGCCGGACCCACCGCACTCCTCAGCCGCGGCGTCGCGGGCATCGCCGGTGGAGCGCTCGTCGTCACGCTCCCCGGCTCGCGCGGTGGGGTGGCGGACGGACTCGACGTCCTCGACGGGCTGCTCGACCACGTGCTCGCCCAGCTGCACGGCGCCGGCCACGCTCCGCGGAGCGCCTCGTGACCGGGGCGGAGGCCTCCGGCCGTGTCCTGCTCGCCGACGTCGTCGACCGTGACGTGACGGTCGAGGAGACGAGCACAGCAGTGGCCTCCGACCGTGACGGCGCCGTCGTGACCTTCGCCGGGGTCGTCCGCGACCACGACGGCGGCAAGGGCGTCACCGCGCTCGACTACGAGGGGCACCCGACCGCGGTCGCGGTCCTGCGCGAGGTCGCCGAGACGATCGTAGCGGAGCACCCCGACGTGCGGATCGCGGTCCTCCACCGCGTCGGGGCGCTCGTCGTCGGTGACGTCGCGCTCGCAGCGGCCGTCGCTTCGCCGCACCGAGCGCAGGCCTTCGCCGCGTGCGCTGCCCTCATCGACCTCGTCAAGGAGCGGACGCCGATCTGGAAGCACCAGCGCTTCCTCGACGGCAGCGACGAGTGGGTCGCCGCGCTCTGACGGATCCTCAGGACACCTGGTTGGCTGGAGGCCACGAAGAGCAGCGATGAGGGGCACGATGACCGACACCGTCGAACGGGCTGAGCAGCGGTGGGGAGCGGCCGAGGCCCGGGCGCTGGACGTGCTCGCGCTGCCGGGCCCGCGCCGGTTCTCGGTCGTTCGGTCGATCGCGCTGCTCGTGCTCCCCGCGGTCCTCGTCCTCGTCGTCGGCCTCGCGTTCCCGCCCGGTTCCGCCGGCCGGTGGACCGTCGCCTGGACCGGATCGGTCGCGTACGCGGTCGTCCTCGTCGCGTCGCTGATGCTGGCGACGCGGGACCGCCGTCGCGGACGCGTGTCGCTCCCGGTGACGGACGTCCTGCTCCCGCTGGAGCAGGACGCGGTCCGCCGGGTGATCCGCGAGCGCGAGCGCGCACCCGAGGACCGACTCGACATCGTCCGGGCCACCGCGGTCCAGGGGGTCCGGACGCCGGCCATCGTGCTGCAGGCGGCGCTCGTCACGTTCGGCGCTGCCGGCGTGCTCGTTGCCGATGACTTCTGGCTGGTCAGCGCCGGGTGGGCCGTGGCCGGGCTCGTCACCGGGGCGCTCTCCATCCGGTCGGCGTTCCTGGCGCAGCGGTACCTCGATCACCGGCCGTGTTGACGAGGCCGGTCGCACTCGAGCGCAGAGCCTGTACGCCGTCGCAGGAGACCGTTGCCCGATCGCAACCGGGGCACGCGTTCGGGGCGTAGCCGGTCTCTCGGCCGGTCCATAGACTTCGACCTCATGAGCGTGCTGCTGTACGGGGCGGGGACCCTCCTGCTCGTCTTCGCCCTGATCGACATCCTGACGAAGACCGACGCCGAGGTCCGCGGGCTGCCGAAGATCGCCTGGGTGCTCATCTGCATCTTCCTGCCCGTCGTCGGCCCGATCGTGTGGTTCGCCGTCGGCCACGACTGGGCACCGGGCGAGCGGAACCACGGCCGCTACCTGGACCCCGTCCGCCACGAAGACCGGTACGCCACCCTCGGCGAGGCCCGGTCCGCCCACGGCGACAAGCGCGTCACCGGCACCGAGCAGGAGCTCGCCGACCTCGAGCGCGAGATCGAGTACTGGGAGGCGCAGGCGCGCCTGAAGCGTGCGAAGGAAGCGGCCGGCGAAGGCGACCCGACCCCGTCGAGCTGAGCCGCGCCTCCAGGCCGGCCCGCCGGAACCAGGTTCCGGACACCACACCGCACCGGATCGTGGTGCTGTGTCCGGAACCTGGTTCCGCGACGGCGCCCGCGACGCCCACGCCGCGCACCCCCGTACCCTTGTCGGGTGGCTCATCTCCTCGGCGCCGAGAACGTGCATCTCGAGTTCCCCACCCGTGTCGTCTTCGACAGCGTCACCCTCGGCATCGACGAGGGCGACCGCATCGGCGTGGTCGGCCGGAACGGCGACGGCAAGTCGACGCTCCTCGCGCTGCTCTCCCAGCGGATCGAACCGGACGGCGGCCGGGTCACGCACCGCCGCGGCCTCACCGTCGGGTACCTCGACCAGCGCGACGTCCTGCCCGCGGGAGCGACCGTCGGCAGCACCGTCGTCGGCGACCTGGCCGAGCACGAGTGGGCGGGCGACCCGACCATCCGCGACATCATCGGCGGCCTCGTCTCGGACATCCCGTGGGAGGCGAACGTCGACGACCTCTCCGGTGGCCAGCGGCGGCGGATCGCCCTCGCGAAGCTGCTCGTCGGCGACTGGGACGTCCTGTTCCTCGACGAGCCCACGAACCACCTCGACGTCGAGGGCATCCAGTGGCTCGCCGACCACATCAAGCGTCGGTGGTCCGCGAACCAGGGCGGACTCGTCGTCGTGACGCACGACCGGTGGTTCCTCGACGCCGTCTCGACCGACACGTGGGAGGTCCACGACGGCGTGGTCGACCCGTTCGAGGGCGGGTACGCGGCGTACATCCTCCAGCGCGTCGAGCGTGACCGGCAGGCCGCCGCGTCCGAGCAGCGCCGGCAGAACCTCGCCCGCAAGGAGCTCGCGTGGCTCCGCCGCGGCGCCCCGGCCCGCACGAGCAAGCCGAAGTTCCGCATCGACGCGGCCAACGCCCTGATCGACGACGTCCCGCCGATCCGTGACACCGTGGCGCTGACGCAGATGGCGACCGCGCGTCTCGGCAAGGACGTCGTCGACCTGCTCGACGCCGGGGTCTCGTTCGGCGAGGACGTGATCCTCCGTGACGTCGAGTGGCGGATCGCGCCGGGGGAGCGGACCGGCATCCTCGGGCCGAACGGTGCGGGCAAGTCGACGCTCCTGAACCTGGTGTCCGGCAAGCTGCAGCCGACGAGCGGCCGGGTCAAGACCGGCAAGACCGTGCAGGTCGCCGTCCTCGACCAGCAGCTCGCCGACCTCCAGCAGTACGCGGGCGACCGGGTGCGCGAGGTCGTCGCCCGCAAGAAGACGAGCTACGTCGCGGACGGCAAGGAGATGACGCCGTCGCAGCTCCTCGAGCGCCTCGGCTTCACCTCCGCGCAGCTCTCGACGCCCGTCAAGGACCTCAGCGGTGGGCAGAAGCGGCGCCTGCAGCTCATGCTCATCCTGCTCGACGAGCCGAACGTGCTCATCCTCGACGAGCCCACGAACGACCTCGACACCGACATGCTCGCCGCGATGGAGGACCTGCTCGACACCTGGCCGGGGACGCTCCTGGTGGTCTCGCACGACCGGTACCTGCTCGAGCGCGTCACCGACCAGCAGTACGCCGTGCTCGGCGGGCACCTCCGGCACCTGCCGGGCGGGGTCGACGAGTACATGCGGCTGCGTGCGTCGGGCTCGGTGCCCGCCACCGCCTCGGCGGCTGCCGCCGCTGCTGCCGGGAGGCCCGACACGGCAGGCGGGACCGGCTCGACCGGCAGCGTGGCCGGGTCGGGGGCCGGGGCCGCGGGTGCTGCTGCTGCGTCCGGCGCGTCCGCGACGCCGGCCGCTGGGGCCTCGGCCGGAGCTCCGGCTGCTCCTGTGCTGTCGGGTGCGGAGCGACGGGCGGCGGAGAAGGAGATGTCGGCGCTGGACCGCCGCATCGCCCGCGTCGGAGCGGACCGGCAGGAGGTCCTCGATGCGTTCGCGGCGCACGACCAGTCCGACTACGCGGGCCTCGGGACGCTGCAGGCGAAGCTCGGGGCACTCGAGGCCGAGGTCGAACAGCTCGAGGAGCGCTGGCTCGAGGTCGCGGAGCTGCTCGGGGTGTAGCGGCGGGCGGTGGGTGGCGCCCGGCCGGGGTTCGCCACGACCTCCCAGAGGTGGCCGTCCGGGTCCTGGAAGAAGCCGGAGTACATGCCCCACGGGCGCGTGTACGGCGCTGCGAGCATCGTCGCGCCGGCGGCCTGCGCCCGGTCGAGGAACGCGTCCGCCTCGGCCCGCGAGTCGACGAAGTGGCCGATGGTCGACGTCGGACCGTGCGGGAGGGCGACGCCCGAGTCGAGTGCCATGTCCTCCCGCGCGTACACGCTGACGATCAGCCCGTCGTCGAGGGTGAACATCGCCGTGGCGCCACCCGCCTGCACGTCGGTCCGGCGGTACTCGGTGCCGATCACGCCGCTGCCCTCGACACCGAGCAGAGCGCCGTAGAAGACGGCTGAGCGTTCGACGTCGGCCACGGCCAGGGTGATCGCGTGCATGGCCGCAGGCTAGTCCGATCGGTCGTGCCCGGTCGTGCTCGCTGGCGCTCGCGCTCGCGTCCGGTCGTGCTCGCTCGCGCTCGCGCTCGCGTCCGGTCGTGCTCGCTCGCGCGCTCGCCCGGTCGTGATCGCTCGCGCTCGTTCGCGGTCAGTCGCCCAGGCCGAGGATGAGCCGTCGCAGCAGACCGGACAGCTGCGCCTGCTCCGGGCCGGACACCTCGTCGAGGATCCCGCGCTCGGCAGCGAGCAGGTCGGCGATCGCGGCGTCGACCGCCTGCCGCCCGGACGGCGTCAGCGCGACGAGGATGCCGCGGCCGTCGCGCGGGTCCGTCCGCCGGCTCACAAGGCCGCGCGCCGCCAACCGGTCGACGCGGTTCGTCATCGTGCCGCTCGACACCAGCGTCTGCTGCAGGAGCGTCTTCGGGCTGAGCTCGTACGGCTCGCCCGCCCGGCGCAGTGCCGAGAGGACGTCGAACTCCCACGGCTCGACGCCGCTCGCGTCGAACGCCGCCCGGCGTGCCCGGTCGAGGTGCCGCGCCAGTCGGTCGACCCGCGAGAACACCTCCAGCGGGGCGAAATCGAGGTCGTCACGCTCACGCCCCCACGCCGCGACGATGCGATCGACCTCGTCCTCCTGCGGCATCCCCCCATCTTGGCCGAACCGGGAGCGCACGGCCACCGACCGCGGCATGGGAGGATGGACGGGCACCGGGCGGGCTCCACCCTGACCGGTGTGTTCCGCCTTGGTGTAACGGCAGCACGACGGCCTTTGGTGCCGTTAGGTCCGGGTTCGAATCCTGGAGGCGGAGCGATGGACCGATCGGTCCTTGCCGGAATCCTCGTCAGTGTCCTGCTCCTGACGGGTGCAGGAACCGCTGTTGTCGATCACGGTGGTCGATCTACGTGGTGTGAGTTCGCTGACGAGGGCGCCGGCGACGATGCACACCGCGCCGATGATCGCGATGCCGGGCAGTCGGTCGCCTGCGAGCCGGCCGATGATGCCGCCCCAGACGGGTTCGCCGGCGTAGATGATCGTCGCGCGGGTCGGGGACACGGCGCGTTGTGCCCAGTTCATCGTCGCCTGGATCAACAGACTGGCAGCGCCGAGACCGACCGCGGCGCCGACCCAGACCCAGGAGAACGCCGGCACGGCCTCGCCGACGACGGGCATCGTCGCGAGGGCGAGGACGCCGGCGACGAGGAGCTGCACGACGGTGACCCGGCCGACGTCGATCGTGCCGGCGAACCGTCCGATGAGGATGATCTCCGCGGCGATCGGCAGGGTGCTGACAAGCGTGACGAGCGTTCCGCCGGTGAACGACAACCCGGCGTGGAAGGGATCGGCGAGCAGGACCAGGCCGCTGAAGGCGAGCGCGACGCCGACGAGTGCCATCCGCGTCGGTGCCCTGCGGAACACCAGCCACTGCAGCAGGGGCACGAGGGGGACGTAGAGCGCGGTCACGAACGCGGAGGTGCTGCTGGTGATCGTCTGCAGCCCGACGGTCTGCAGGCCGTAGCCGAGGAAGATCGTCACGCCGATCGCGCTGCCCGCGGCCACGTCCCGCCACCGGAGGCCCGGGAGGGAGCGTCGGAAGACCGCGACGCTGATGAACCCCGCGGTCAGGAACCGGAGCCCGACGAAGAACCACGGGCCACTGTGCTGCATCGCGACGTGCACGATGAGGAAGGTCGACCCCCACACGGCGGTGACGGCGACGAGCGCGAGTTCCTGCCGTCCGAGGAGTCGACGGGACGGCGCGGTCGTGTGCAGCATGTTGCACAGCATAGAGTGCAGAATCATGCACGTGCAACGGGGAGATCAACCGTCCGTCCTCGTACACGTCGGGGCGAACCTCCGCCGACTCCGCTCGGGCGCCGGACTGAGCCAAGCCGCCCTCGCGGAACGGTCGGGCGTGAGCCGCCGGACGATCATCAACCTCGAGGCCGGGGACGCGAACGTCGGCCTGACGACGCTGGACCAGCTCGCGGGCGCGCTCGGGTCGTCCTTCACCGATCTCGTCGCTGCTCCTTCCGCCCCCCGCGCGTCCATCAACGCCGTCGCCTGGCGTAGCGGGCCCGGTACCGCGACGCTGCTCGGCTCGGCGCCCGCCCGCGACGAGGCGCAGCTGTGGTCGTGGACGCTCGGGCCCGGCCAGACGTACCAGGCCGAGCCTGACCCCGACGGGTGGTCCGAGATGCTGGTCGTGACGGCCGGACGGCTGGTGGTCGCCCAGGAGGACCAGACCGTGGAGCTGCGGCGCGGCGACCACGCGATCTACTCCAGCTCGCAGCGGTACTCCTACCGCAACGTTGGCGACGAGCCGGCTGCGTTCATCCGCGTCGTCGTGAGCTGAGGTCCGGACGGTCCGCGCGCGTCGCGCCCGCGATGAGCATCCGGATGCCCATCGTGAAGGCGCGTGTGGCCACCGGGTCATCGGCGTCGACGGCGACGGCGGCACGGTAGGCCGCGGCGAACGCCGGGAAGTCGGTCTCCTGCCCCCGGGGATCGAAGAGCACGGCCGGGCCGCTCATGTCCAGCACGCTGCCCAGGATGAACGACTCGAACGCGGTGAGCAGGGGGAGGACCTCGTGCTCCTCCCAACCCGCCCGCGCTGCAGCGAGGGCGAACCGCTCGTGCTCCCCGAGCAGGACGGGTGACGTGGCGCTGACGGACATCAGCACCGGGATCGTCCGCGGGTGCTGGGCGAACGCGTCGCGGTAGGACCAGGCCCACGCGTCGAGCGCCTCCGGCCACGGCACTTCGTCGAACGGCGTGGCGTCGATCTCGGCGGACACGATCGCGCGGACGTCCTCGATCATCGCGGCCAGCGAGGGGACGTGGTTGTAGAGCGAGGTCGGGTGCACCTTCAGTCGCGCCGCCACCCGGCGGATGGACGCACCGGACGGGCCCTCCCGGTCGATGAGCGCCAGCGCCGTGCTGGCGATGAGCTCGCGCGTCAACCGGGGGTGCATCGCCGACTCGGTCACCTCAGCAGGCTACGGCACCGACGTGTTTCGGCTGTGTTGCGCGTTCGTGAAGGTCGGTGACCAACACTGTTGGTCGACGCCGTCCTGGGCTATACCTACACCGTAGGTACACGCGGTCGACCACGGAAGGAGCCCCGGATGCACGCGACCCTGTTCGAGAACGGTTCCGTCCGCCCGGGCGCCGGTCACCCCGACCTGTCGGCGCTGCTGGTCGTCGACGGCGTGGTGCAGCCGCAGGGCACGACGCCGCCGGACGGCACCCGGCGGATCGACCTCGCGGGGGGACTCCTCCTCCCGGCGTTCCGGGAAGGTCACGCACACCCGTTGTTGGCCGGCCGCGAGACCGCGGGGCCCCGGCTGCGCGACGCGACCACCCCGGCCGAGGTGGCGGCTCGTGCCGCTGCCTGGGCATCGCAGGACCGCTCGCCGTGGCTCGTCGGCGGCAGCTACGACGCCACGATCGCACCGGACGGCATGTTCGACGCACGGTGGCTCGACGCCGTCGTCCCCGACCGCCCCGTGCTGTTGCACGCCTGGGACTACCACACCGCGTGGGTGAACTCCGCGGCGCTCCGCGCTGCCGGTGTCGACGCGGACACACCCGACCCGGCACTCGGCGTCATCGCCCGCAGACCGGACGGAACACCGCTCGGCACCCTCGTCGAACGGCCCGCGATCGACCTCGTCCTCGGGGCCGCACCCGCACCGAGCCTCCAGGCCGACGTCGACGCGCTCCGCTGGGCGACCGGCCGGCTCGCCGCGCGGGGCTTCGCGTGGGTCCAGGAGGCCTGGGCCGAGACCGCCGACGTCCCAGCGTGGATCGCTGCCGCCCGGTCGGGCGCGCTCGCGGTCGACGCCGACCTCGCCCTCCGTGCCGACCCGCGCCGGTGGCCGGACCAGCTCGACGAGATCGTCGCCACCGCCGCGACCGTCGCGGACGCACCGGGCCTCACGGCGCGCACCGTGAAGTTCTTCGTCGACGGCATCATCGAGACGCGCACGGCGCACCTCCTCGCCGAGTACCACGACGCCTGTACGCACGGGCTCCCGAACTGGCGGTCCGAGGACCTCGTGCCCGCGGTGACGGCCGTCGCGGCCGCCGGCTTCGACGTGCACCTCCACGCCATCGGCGACGGAGCGGTGCGGAGCGCCCTCGACGCGGTCGCGGCGCTGCGCGCTGCCGGCTCCGCTGCCCGCGCGACCATCGCCCACGCGCAGGTCATCGACGAGCGCGACCTCGGGCGACTCGCCGACCTCGACGTCACCATCTGCTTCCAACCGCAGTGGGCCGTCCTCGACGACGTCATGACGGACCTGACCCTGCCGCGACTCGGCCCGGACCGCGCCCTGCAGTACCGGATGCGCTCCGCCCTCGACGCCGGGGCCCGCATCAGCTTCGGCAGCGACTGGCCGGTCGCCGAACCCGACCCCCTCGAAGGAATCCGCTCCGCGGTCACCCGACAGGACACCGCCGGCGAACCCGCCGACGGATGGCAACCGCTCGAGCGCATCACCATCGACGAAGCGCTCGACGCCGCCACGAGCGGCGTCGCGTACCAGGCCGGAGACGAACGACGGCGCGGGACCCTCGCGCCCGGTGCCGTCGCCGACCTCGTGTGGCTCGACCGTGACGTCCGGACGATCCCCCCGTCCGAGATCGGCGACGTCCGCGTGCTCGGCACGTGGCGCGCCGGTCTGCCCACCACCCCACCCCAGCACTCCCTCCTCGACTCCCCTGACAGGAGCCCCACATGTCCGCAGAGAACCGCGCACTGAAGCGCGTCATGGGCACGCCGTCCCTCGTGGTCTTCGGCCTGGCCTACATGGTGCCGCTGACCGTCTTCACCACCTACGGCCTCGTCGCCACGACGACCGCGGGGCACGTCCCCACCGCCTACCTCGTGACCCTCGCGGCGATGTTCGTCACCGCACTGAGCTACGCGGTCCTGGTCAGGGCGTTCCCGCGAGCCGGGAGCGCGTACACGTACGCCCGCCGCGCCTTCGGCGGCCACGTCGGCTTCCTCACCGGCTGGTCGCTCATGCTCGACTACCTGCTGCTCCCGCTCATCAACTACGTCGTCATGGGCATCTACCTGCACGCACAGTTCCCGGTGATCCCGGCCTGGCTCTTCGCGCTGGTGGCCGTCGTCGTGATCACGGGGCTGAACATCGTCGGGATCTCGGTCGTCCGCAACGCCAACCTCGTCCTGGTCGGGGTGCAGCTCGTCTTCGCCGCCGTCTTCGTCGTCGCCGCGCTCGCCTTCCGGGCCGAGAACCCCGGCGCCTCGCTGCTCAAGCCGCTCCTCGACGCTGGGCTCACGATGCACGGCCTGCTCGGCGGCGCCGCGATCCTGGCACTGTCCTACCTCGGCTTCGACGCGATCTCGACCATGTCCGAGGAAGCGAAGGACCCCGAGCGGACGGTGCCGCGGGCGATCGTGATCACGACGATCCTCGGCGGGTTCATCTTCACCGTCGTCGCGTACTGCTCCGCGCTCGTCATCCCGGACGTCGCCGACATCAAGGACCCGAACGCAGCGGCGAACCAGATCATGGAGACCGCCGCCGGGCAGTGGCTCCAGGTCTTCTTCCTCCTCGCGTACATCGCGGGCTGCGTGGCGGCCGCACTCGCCTCGCAGGCGAGCGTCTCGAGGATCCTCTACGCGATGGGCCGCGACGGCGTCCTCCCCAGGAAGATCTTCGGCTCCCTCAGCAAGCGCTTCCGGACGCCCCTCGGTGCCTCGCTCGTCGTCGGTGTGATCTCGCTCGCCGCCCTGTTCGCGGACCTCAACACGGTGTCGTCGCTGATCAGCTTCGGGGCCCTCGCCGCGTTCTCACTCGTCAACCTCTCCGTCATCAAGCACTTCCTGTTCGATGCCGGGCTCCGCGGGTCGGGGGCGGTGTTCCGCTACGGGGTCCTGCCCGGCATCGGGTTCCTGCTCACGGCCTGGCTCTGGCTCAGCCTGTCGGCGACCGCGCTGTGGGTCGGGATCGCCTGGGTCGTCGTCGGCGCGCTCTACCTCGCGGTCCTCACCCGCGGGTTCCGTCGCCGTCCGCCGGAGGTCGACTTCGACGAGGCCGAGACGGCCCCCGTCCGCACACCCGAAGCAGTCGCATGAGCAGCCGCACGGACGGCAGCGACGATTTCGACGTCGTCGAGGCGTCGATCGCCGACCTCCGATCGGCCCTCGACGACGGTCGCGTGACGAGCGTCGGCCTCGTCACGGCGTACCTGCGACGGGTCGCGGCGTACGACCGAGCCGGGATCACCCTGAACGCCGTCCCGGTCCTCGACCCGAGCGCGTTCGACGCGGCCCGTGCCGCCGACGAGCGACGTGCCGCCGGCACCGTCCTCAGCAGACTCGACGGGATCCCCTACACGGCGAAGGACAGCTACAGCGTCCAGGGGATGGTCGTCGCCGCGGGGTCGCCCGCCCTCGTCGACTTCGTCGCACGCGAGGACGCCTTCGTCATCGAGCGGCTCCGCGCCGCCGGTGCGGTGTTCCTCGGCCTGACGAACATGCCGCCGATGGCGAACGGCGGCATGCAGCGCGGCCTGTACGGTCGCGCCGAGAGTCCCTACGACCGGGCCTGGCTGACCAGCGCCTACGCGTCGGGATCGTCCAACGGGTCCGGGACCGCCACCTCGGCGAGCTTCGCGGCCTTCGGCCTGGGGGAGGAGACGTGGTCCTCCGGCCGGGCACCGGCCTCGAACAACGCCCTCGTCGCCTACACACCCTCGCGAGGTGTCATCTCGGTGCGTGGAAACTGGCCCCTGGTCCCGACGATGGACGTCGTCGTGCCCCACACGAGGACCGTCGCCGACCTCCTCGAGGTGCTCGACGTCATCGTCGCGGACGACGACCGGACGACCGGTGACCTCTGGCGGTCCCAGCCGTGGGTGTCGCTCCCACGACCGAGCGAGGTCCGCCCCGACTCCTACCGCGCACTCGAACCGCTGCCGCTCGCCGGGCTCCGGATCGGCGTGCCCCGCATGTTCGTCAACGCCGAGCCCGGACAGGCGAACCCCATCGACACGCGTCCGTCGGTGCTCCGGCTCCTCGACGCGCTCCGCGCCGACCTGGAGGCCCGTGGTGCGACGGTCGTGGAGGTCGCCTTCCCCGCGTTGGAGCGGGACGAGAAGGCCACGCCGGATGCGCTGACGCCGGTCGAGCGTGGCATCGTGCCGGAGCGGTTCGCGGAGGAGGAGCTGTGGGACCTCTCCATGGCGTGGCTCGACGGGTTCCTCGCCGCGAACGGACAGCCGGGGCTCTCCGGACTCGCCGACCTCGACCGCGACGCGCTGGCGCCGCTCGCGCCGGGTACGCTGCCCGACCGGTTCGGCGAGTACGACTTCGAACTCGGCGAGTACGTGGACCGCGCTCGACGTGACGGCATCGCCGACTGGCGGAGCATCGCGACCCTCGCGGACGGGCTCCGGGGCCTCGAGGAGACGCGACGGGTCGACCACGACGACTGGCTCGACGAGGAGGGCCTCGACGTGCTCCTCTTCCCGACCGTGGCCGACGTCGCACCCGCCGACGCCGAGGTCAATCCGGAGTCGTTCGAGATCGCCTGGCGGAACGGGGTCTGGGTCGCCAACGGCAACCTCGTGCCGCGCCGCCTCGGCATCCCGACGGTCACCGTGCCCATGGGGCTCCTCGACGACATCGGCATGCCGGTGGGCGCGACCATCGCCGGGCGGGGGCACGACGACACGACGCTGCTCCGGATCGCGCTGGCACTCGAAGCGGTCCGCGACCGCCGCGTCCCGCCGCGCAGGACCCCCGCACTCGGCGCCGGTCCCGACCAGCACACCGCCCGGCCGGCCCCGACCGTCGACCGCGCATCCGTCGTCCGCCTCGAGGGCGTCACGCTCGACGGCTGCGATCTGACGTTCCGCGGACGGGTGGACGGGGCGGTTGCGCCCGTCGCCGTCTGGGTCGACGGGGCCCCGACCCCGCCGCCGGTGGTCCGGGAGGACGGTTCGTTCGTCGGCACCGTCCGGGTGGACGACCCCGTCCGGTCGCCCCACACGGTCTGGCGCGCCCCGTACGCACCGCTCGTCATCGCGGTCGCCTCCGATGCCACCGGTCCGGTGTCCGGCGCGGTCGCGACCACCGACGGCGCACCCATCTGAACCATGCACCACCACGGAGAGAGCATGACCACGCCCCTGTTCGACTACTTCGAGCACCAGGAACTCCCAACGCCCACCATCCCCACCGACGAAGCGACCCGCCTGCTCGCGTCCACGTTCGGCATCGAGGCGACGCTGCGGTCGCTCGGGAGCCAGCAGGACCAGAACTTCCTCGTCGGGGCCGGTACCGACGACACCCCGATCGGCGTGCTGAAGATCAGCAACCCGGTCTTCAGCGAAGCCGAGATCGACCTGCAGGGCGCAGCAGCGGCGCGGGTGGCGGCGGCCGAGCCGGGCATCCGGGTCCCCGTCGAGACCCACGCCGGGTGGTGGGAGACCTCGGCGGGCCGCGTCCACGCCCGGATCATCTCCTTCGTGCACGGCGCCACCCTCACCGGGTCCTCCTACCTCGCGCCGGCCGTCGTCGCCCGGCTCGGCGAGCTCGCGGCCCGGGTCCAGGGCGCGCTCGAGGGCCTCGACCACCCTGCCGCCGCACGCACCCTGCAGTGGGACCTCCGGCACGCGGCCCGGGTGGCTCGGGACATCGCTCCGACGGAACCCGACGCCGCACTGCGAAGCGAGACGACCGCGCTGGCGGCGTCGGCACAGGCGGTCCTGGACCGCGTCGGCGACCGACTCCCGCGGCAGCTCGGCCACTTCGACATCACCGACGACAACGTCCTCCACCCGGACGGCGACGCGTTGCCGGACGCCGTCATCGACTTCGGCGACGTTTCGGAGTCGTGGTCGATCGGCGAGCTCGCGACCACGATCTCCAGCGTCCTCCACCACGACGGCGCGTCCCCGCTCTCGACCCTCCCTGCGATCCGCGCCTTCCACGCCCGCCGACCGATCACCGCGGACGAAGCGGACGCGCTCTGGCCGCTCGTCGTGCTGCGTGGCGTCGTCCTCGTCCTGAGCGGCCGCGCGCAGACACGGATCGACGAGGACAACGCCTACGCGTCCGCGGCCCTCGACCGCGAACTCGCGATCATGCGCGTCGCGGCCTCCGTCCCGATCCCGGTGATGACCGGGATCGTCCGCGACGCCCTCGGCCTTCCCGCACCCACCGGTCCGTCCTGGACGACCCGGGTGATCGACGTCGCACCGGTCGTGCTCGACGCGACGGTGACGAGTCCGGTCAACGACGACGGCCGATGGCTCGACGCCGACGCGCTCGACGCCGCCGCACGAGGACTCCTCGACGGCGGCGCGGGCGCCGTCGTCCTCCCCGCCTGGCGGCCGGTCCTGACCGGCGCGCCCCACCGGACGCCGGAGGCACCCGCGACCATCCCGACGGGCGCGACCGTGTGGCTCGCCGAACCGACCACGCTCGGACCGGACCTCCTGCGGGCGGGCGGGACGAGCCTCCAGTTCGACGTCGACGGGACGACGCTGCCCGCCCGCACGCCGATCCGCGTCTCGGTCGTGACCGACGGGACGGACGTCCCGGCGCAGGTCACCGCCGCCACCGCCGTCGGGTGGCGCACGATCGTGGGCGACCCTGCCCCGGCGTTCGGCCTCCCGGAGGCGGTCATCGCACCGGACCGCACGCTGCAGCGCCGCGAGCACGTGCTCGCCGAGGTGCAGGAGCACTACTACGTCGACCCACCACGCATGGAACGCGGGTGGCGGGAGTACCTCGTCGACGCCGACGGCCGCGTCTACCTCGACATGGTCAACAACGTGACAGCGGTCGGGCACGCGCACCCGCGCGTCGCCGAGGCCGCCAGCCGACAGTTCCGCCTCCTCAACACGAACTCGCGGTTCAACTACGCGCAGATCGTCGAGTACGGCGAACGGATCGCCGCCACCCTCCCCGAAGAGCTCGACACGGTCTTCTTCGTCAACTCCGGATCCGAGGCGACCGACCTCGCGATCCGGATCGCCACGGGCGTGACGGGCAGGCCGGACGTCGTCGCGATGCGGGAGGCCTACCACGGGTGGACGTTCGCGAGCGACGCGGTGTCGACCTCGATCGCGGACAACCCGAACGCCCTCGCGACCCGACCGGCCTGGGTCCACACGGTCGACGCGGCGAACTCCTACCGAGGCGCACACCGCGGCGAGGACGCGTCGCGGTACGCGCCCGAGGCCGTCGACCGGATCCGCCGACTCGCCGCCGACGGCTACGCTCCGGCGGCCTTCATCTGCGAGCCGTACTTCGGCAACGCCGGCGGCGTCGCGCTCCCGGACGGCTACCTCGCCGCCGTCTACGGCGCGGTCCGGGAACTCGGTGGACTCACCATCGCCGACGAGGTGCAGGTCGGGTTCGGCCGGCTGGGGAACTGGTTCTGGGGTCACCAGCAGCAGGACGTCGTGCCCGACATCGTCGCCGTGGCGAAGTCCGTCGGGAACGGCCACCCCATCGGCATCGTCGTGACCACACGCGTCATCGCCGACCAGTACCGCAACCAGGGCTACTTCTTCTCGTCGACCGGGGGATCGCCGGTGTCGTCGGCCGTCGGCACCGCGGTCCTCGACGTCATCCAGCAGGAGGGGCTGCAGGAGAACGCCCGGGTCGTCGGCGATCACCTCGCCACGCGGCTCCGGGAGCTCGGCGATCGCCACCCGATCGTCGGCGCGGTCCACGGGTCCGGCCTCTACCTCGGACTCGAGTTCGTCCGTGACCGCACCACACTCGAACCGGCGACGTCCGAGACCGCGGCGATCTGCGACCGGCTCCTCGAGCTCGGCGTCATCATGCAGCCGACCGGCGACCACCTCAACGTCCTCAAGATCAAACCGCCGCTCGTCGTCACGACCGGGTCCGTCGACTACTTCGTCGACGCGCTCGACCGCACGCTGACGACGGGGTGGTGAGGGTGGGGAACCGCTGGAGGATCCCGTACCGAGCGGCTGCGCCGATCGCCGAGCTTTCCGGGTTCTGTCGGGCGCGTCTCACACCGATGGGCCACGATCGATCTGGTGAGGTAGCATGAAACGCTTCATTGAAGCGTATCAATCACCATCATCGACGACGAAGTCGCTGACGGAGGCGCGTGTGTGCGCCCCTCCTGCTGTGTCGTCGGTGCACGAACACGACATGAGGAGCACGACTCAATGATGAGAAGAACGCGCCTTGCCATCGTCGTCGCGGCGCTCGCGAGCACCGCAGTGATCGGTGTGCCCACGACCAGCGCCCAGGCGTCCGGTCAGACCGTCTCGGTCACCTGGTCGTCCGAGGACGGCACGTACCAGCTGGCCTCCCGCCCGTCCCAGGCGCTGTCGAGCACCGCCCCCACGTCGGTCGACGCGACGATCAACGTGGACCCGGGTGCCACGTACCAGTCGATCTACGGCCAGGGGGCGGTGCTCGAGAGTTCGAGCGTCTCGAACATCGCGCACCTCTCCAGCACCGCACGCACGCGGATGATGAACCAGTTGTTCGATCCAGCATCGGGCAACGGCTACGACCTCGTCCGGCTGCCGATGGGCTGCCCGGACATGTGCTCCGAGCCCTTCTACACGTACGACGACATGCCCTCGGGGCAGACGGACGTGGGCCTCACGCACTTCTCCATCCAGCGTGACATCGACGCCGGCATCATCTCGGTCGCGAAGCAGGCCCTCGCCATCAACCCGAAGGTGCGGTTCTTCATGTCGATGTGGTCCGCCCCCGCGTGGATGAAGGACAACGGTTCCCTCATCAACGGCGGTCACGTCCTCCCGCAGTACTACCCGGTCCTCGCGCAGTACCAACGGAAGGCCATCCAGGCGTACGAGGCGCAGGGCATCCCCATCAGTGCCCTCACGCCGCAGAACGAGCCCTCGGTCGTGCAGACCTACCCGTCGGGGTCGTGGACCGGAGCCGAGGAACGGGACTACATCAAGGTGCTCGGACCGGAACTGCGGAACAACGGCCTCTCGACCCAGATCTGGATCGGTGACGACAACCCACCCAGCCTGAAGTCGTTCGACCCCGTGATCCTCGCGGACCCCGCTGCCGCACAGTACGTCTCGGCCGTCGCCGTCCACGACTACTCGGGGGACGACCCCGCGGTGTTGCAGGACTTCCACGCCCAGTACCCCGACCTGCCGATCTACCTGACCGAGCG
Organism: Curtobacterium flaccumfaciens; assembly: GCF_051548005.1. GTDB lineage: Bacteria > Actinomycetota > Actinomycetes > Actinomycetales > Microbacteriaceae > Curtobacterium. The sequence continues at coordinate 19,634 of NZ_JBPUGH010000020.1, forward strand.
GTCCTACTACGGTGTCAACGGCGAGACCACGACCGCCGGCCAGTACCAGGCAGGGATCCGGAGGCTGATCGACTTCTACCGGAACGGCATCGGCGCTTGGGCCTACTGGATCACGTTCCTGAACACCGACGGCGGTCCGAACACGGGGCCGCTCGACGCGGCGTGCTGCTCCGTCCCGTTCTCGGCACCGGCGAGCGACCTCGACGCGTACACGACGCACCGGGACTACTACCTGTACGGGCAGATCACGCGCTTCGTCGCCCAGGGCGCGGTGGTGATCGGGAGCGACGAGACCTCGACCGACGTGAGCAACGTCGCGTTCCGCAACCCGGACGGCACCGTCGTGGTGGTGGTGGCCAACGGAGCGTCGACGGCGCGGTCCATCGCGATCCGGTCCAGCGACGGCGTCGTCACCGACACGCTGCCCGCGCTGTCGGTCGGCACCTACCGGTGGACCGGGGGAGCGGTGCCGGACGATCCACGGGTGGGCACCTTCACCATCGTGAACCGGGCGCAACCGGACCAGGCCCTCCAAGCGACCGCTGACCAGTACGGGAACGTCGCCGGGGCCGACAACCTCGTCGCCGCACCGAGGTCGTGGGCGCTCCCGAGTCAACGGTGGGCGACCACCTCGGCCGGGGACGGGTACTACCGGATCACGAACCGGTCGCAGCGGACACAGGTCGCGCAGAGCACCGGCGAGGAGTACGGCGGCTACACAGGAGCGTACTTCGGGGCGGTCGGGCAGGGCTCCTGGCTGAACGACGACCAACTGTGGCGGATCGAGCCGCTCGGGGACGGGTACTACCGGTTCGTCGACAAGGCCCGGGGCACGGCCTTGCAGTCAACGTACGACGGCTACGGGTCGTCCGGCGACGTGTTCCAGGTGGCGACCACGCCAGATGCGTGGAAGGACACGCAGCAGGAGTGGCAGTTGGTCCCGTCCTCCTGACCGGGAGTGCGCGGAGGAACGCCCTAGCCCGGTGATCGGCGGGGGTGTTCCCCGTGCTGGACACCCGCACGACTGAACCCTTTCACGATGCGCGGTAGCCTGTCTGCGTGCCAACCCGCTCTGCGTCCACGGATCCGAGACCCGGCCGCGAGACCCGTCGATGACGCGCCGGTCGGTCGCAGGAGCGGTCGCAGTGATCGTCGTGGTCGCGTCGGTCGTCGCCGTCGTGCTGACCAGCACCCTGCCCCGCGGCCCCGGACGACACGCACACGCGGACGTCGCCACCACGCAGACGAACGGGACGCAGTTCCTCGACACCGACGGGCACCCGATCCAGGCGCACGGGGGCGACGTCATCGAGGTCGACCGTACCTACTACTGGGTGGGCGAGAACCGGACCGCCGACGATCGCTTCGCGGCCGTCTCGCTGTACCGCTCGACCGACCTCAGCTCCTGGACCTACGTCCGTGACGTCCTGACCACCGCCTCGTCAGCAGATCTCCGCGACGCGAAGATCGAACGACCTAAACTGCTCCGGGACCGCGCGACCGGCCACTTCGTCCTGTGGATGCACGCCGAGAACGGGCAGGACTACAGCGAGGCGCGCACCGCCGTGGCGACGTCCGACCGGATCGACGGTGACTACCGATGGCGCGGCAGCTCACGCCCCCTCGGTCACGAGAGCAGGGACTTCACCGTCTTCCAGGACACGGACGGCACCGGGTACCTCGTCTCGGCGACGGCCGGCAACGCGAACCTCGCGCTCTTCCGTCTCGACGACGACCTGACCGCCGCGCGGACCCTCGTCGCCACGCTCTGGCCCGGGGCGTTCCGAGAGGCTCCGGCGATGTTCGAGCGTGACGGGACCTACTACCTGATCACCTCGGGTGCGACCGGATGGGATCCGAACCAGGCGATGTACGCGACCGCGCCCGCACCGGGCGGCCCGTGGTCCGCGCTGGAGCCGCTGGGTGACGCGACCGCGTTCGACTCACAGGTCGCGTTCGTGCTCCCCGTTGCCGGCAGCGCGGGGACGAGCTACCTGTACGTCGGCGACCGGTGGGCAGGGGCACACGGCGGTCCTGTGAACGAGTCGCCCTCCGTGTGGCTGCCGCTGCGGTTCGACGACGCGGGCAAGCCGACATTGCGCTGGTCCGACCGGGTCGCCATCGACGTGCGGACCGGGCGCGCGGTGGGCACGGGCAGCACGACGCCGTTCAGGTCGTTCCGGAGCACGACGGCGGGGGACTGCCTCGATGCGCCCGTGAATGGTCCCACGACCACGCCGATCCTCTGGGAGTGCAATGGCGGTCGCAACCAGCAGTGGCAGGTCGTTCCGACCACGGGCGACCGGATCGTGCTGCGATCGCGCTCGCAGGGCACGTGCCTGACGCACGCCCGGACCGGGGAGGGCGACGGCGGGACCCTGCTGGCGCGCTGTGACGGCTCCACGAGGCAGGACTGGGACCTCCGTCGCGAAGCCGACGGCACGGTCTCACTGCGGTCGTCCGCCGGTTGCCTCGGTGCCTCCTCGACCGGGAGCCCGGTCGCCACGACGACGTGTTCCCGGCACGACGCGTTCTCCGTGGAGGCCTGAACCGCTGACCCGACCCGGACGGGCTCGTCGGGTCAGACCACCGGCCGGTGCGGTCCGTCTTCGGCGGCGGCGAGCTGGTCCGCGAGGTTGAACACCTCGGGCAGGACCCGCGCCACCTGGTCGGCCCGCCCGGTCGTACCGTCGAATAGGTCCTGCATGTGGGCCTCCCACGTCGTCGCGACCTCGGACGCGGCGAGGGCCGCGTTCGCGTCGGCGACCGAGTCCGTCTCGTAGTAGCCGATGAGCAGCCCGTCGTCGTCGAGGAACAGCGAGTAGTTTCGCCGCCCTGCGGCGGCGATCGTCCGCAGCATCGCCGGCCAGACGGCCGCGTGGCGTTCCCGGTAGGCGTCGAGGTGCTCCGCGGCCACCTGGAGACGGAAGCAGACGCGGGTCACGTGATCCGTGCCTCCAGGCGGTCTGGCCGGGAGGCCCGGATCACGTCGGTCGGCGTCGCTCACCGAGGCGTCCGCTCGCCGGGCGCGGCGCGCAGCGTCCGCTGACGCTCCGCGTGCTCGTCGACGGTCCGGGTCGTCCCCGTCACGCTCGTCACGGTGCCGTACCGTTCGGCCTCGATGGACTCGAGCGACCGGCCCTGGGTCCGCGGTGCCCAGATCGTGCCCACGAGGAACGACAGGGCGAGCAGGCCGAGGATGAGTCCACCGAGGGCCCGGAGCCCGATGTCCGACAGCAGCAGCGGGAACCAGATGCTGAGCAGGCCGACCATCACCCGCGCGGCGAGGAACAGCACGCCCTGGGCGCTGGCGCGGTAGCGGGTGGCGAAGAGCTCACTCGTCCAGAGGCCGTAGAAGGCCTGCGCGCCGATGCCCGAGGAGACGCCCCACGCGATCGCGAAGAACAGCAGCGTGCCGAGGTTCGCGGGCGCGTAGATGAGCACGGCCCAGGCGACGATCGCGAGTGCCGCGCCGATCGCGTAGAGGACGCGGCGGCTCATCCGGTCGGCGAAGCGCATGAAGCCGAAGTACGTCGCCGCGACCGTGCACGCCCACACGAGGACCTGGAGCCCGTACTGCTCGGGCACGCTCGTGACGCCGGTGGCCGAGTAGACGCGCGGCTGGAAGATGCCGGCCTGCCCGGCGACGGTGTTCCACAGGGCGTAGACGCCGAACAGGAACAGCATCGCGGAGAGGTTCACCCGCTTGCTGAACAGCTGGGTGATGCCGTGGAAGAAGTTCGCGCTGCCGGTGGCTGCGCGCTCGTCCTTCCAGATCGTGGACTCGGGCAGGCCGCGTCGGAGCCACCACACGACCGCGGCGACGACGAACAGGTGCGCGAAGATCAGTCGGCTGCCGAGCAGGCCGAGCGGCGCGGCGGCGATCGCCAGGGCGAACCCGACCATCGGGCCGATCGACCACGCGAGCTGCGCGGTGCCGACGTGCGCGGCCCGCTTGTCGGCGGGCGCCTGCTCGGCGATGTAGGTCCAGCTCGCCGGGACGCCCGCTCCGACCGCGATGCCGGTGAGGACGAAGCCGGTGAGGAGCATCCCGTAGCTGCCGGCGAACACCGCGAGCAGGATGCCGAGCATGTAGAGCAGCAGGTCGTACGTGTAGATGAACTTCCGACCGTAGCGGTCGCACAGGGGACCGCCGATGATCGCGCCCGCGGCCGCACCGAAGGCGTTCGCGGACAGGCTCGCGAGGAGTCCGACCTGCAGGTCCCCGATGTGGAACTGCGCCTGCCAGAGGCTGAGGCTCGTGGCGATCGCGATGATCGACCCGGACTCGATGTAGTTCGACATGGCGACGGAGACCGTCGCCTTCCAGCCCGTCGTGTTCCGGGCTCCGATGCGGACCGCCATTGGTCCTCCGTTCCGCAAATCTGCTCTGAATCGTTTCAACGGTATGCGAGGACTGTACGCCCGCAACGGGTCTGAAGCAAGCGGGTGCGACCCCTCCGATGCGTGTGGCACCGTGCGGCACGGTCGTGAATCCGCTCCCCGGCGCTGTCGGGATGCCAGGATGTCGACATGGCGGTGAGTGTGCGGGAAGTGGCGGCGCTCGCCGGTGTGTCGCTCGGGACGGTCTCGAACGTGCTGAACCGGCCCGACAAGGTCGCACCCGCCACGGTCGAGCGCGTCCAGAACGCGATCGCGACGCTCGGCTTCGTCCGCAACGACTCCGCTCGACAGCTCCGAGCCGGGCGCAGCTCGACCGTCGGGCTCATCGTGCTCGACGGCGGCAACCCGTTCTTCACGGACGTGGCGCGAGGTGCGGAGGACGCTGCGATGGCGCAGGGTCTCGCGGTCTTGATCGGGAACTCCGACGAGTCCGAGGACCGTGAGCGGACCTACGTCGAGCTGTTCGAGGAGCGCCGCGTCGCGGGCCTCCTCATCTCGCCGGCCGGGGACGACCTCTCCCGACTCGAGCGTCTCCGTGACCAGGGCACCGCCGTGGTGCTCGTCGACCGCCGCGCCGACGATGAGCACTTCGCGTCCGTGTCGGTCGACGACGTCGCCGGCGGTCGCATCGCCGTCGAGCACCTCGCGGCGACCGGCCGACGACGGGTCGCGTTCGTCGGTGGGCCCGCCGGCATCCGGCAGGTCGCGGACCGACTCGCCGGCGGCCGGGACGCGGCGGCGGCGGCCGGCATCGCCCTGGAGGTCGTGCCGACCCGGTCGCTCTCCGTCCTCGAGGGCCGCCGTGTCGGCGAAGCGATCAACGCCAGGCCGCGAGGAGAGCGGCCCGACGCGGTCTTCGCAGCGAACGACCTGCTCGCGGTCGGGCTCGAGCAGGCATTCATCATGCGGGGCACGGTGGCCGTACCGGAAGAGATCGCCATCGTCGGGTACGACGACATCGCGTTCGCCGAAGCGGCCGTCGTGCCGTTGACCTCGGTGCGTCAGCCTGCGCAGGACCTCGGCCGCCGCGCGATCGAGCTGCTCGTGGCGCAGGTCGAGCGCGGGCAGGACATCGAACTCGAACACGTGGAGTTCCGGCCGGAACTCGTGGTGCGACAGTCCACCGTCGCCGACGCCTGAGTTCGACCAGACCGCCGGCGTGATCGCCGCCGCCCGACGCGTCGACGCCGGACGCCCCGTACGATCGAAGCATGGCGCGGACGAAGCACGAGCGGCCGCCGAGCGTGCGCCACGTCGCCGCCCGCGCAGGCGTCTCCCTCGCGACGGTCTCGAACGTGCTCAACCATCCGGAACGTGTCGCCGCGGCGACAGCGACACGCGTCCGCGACGCGATCGCCGCGCTCGGGTACACGCCGAACCAGAACGCCCGCGACCTCGCCTCCGGCCGGACCCGGTCGATCGGGCTGGTCCTCAGCACCCTCCGGAACTCCCTGTTCACCGACATGGTCACCGGTGCGCAGACCGCCGCGAAGACCGCGGGCCATACCCTGTTGATCACGGACAGCGACGACGATCCCGACGCGCAGGGGGAGCACCTCGCGTTCATGGAGAGCACAAGGGTGTCCGGCATCCTGCTGGCACCGATGACGAGCACCAGGGCGCAGGTCGAGCGTGTGCGGCAGCACGGCCTCCCGGTCGTGTACGTGAACTACGAGCCGGACGACCTCGACGCGTGTTCGGTCGTCGTCGACAACGAGCAGGCCGGGTACGAGGCGGCGACCCACCTGATCGCGCAGGGGTGCCGGCGCCTCGCGTTCGTCAGTGCCCGTCCCGACTGGCAGCCGGTCGCACGACGGCGGACGGGACTCCTGCGTGCGCTCGGCGAGCATCCGGAGGTGACGCTCGTCGACATCGACGCCGGTGTCCTCGATCCGCCGGGCGGCACGGACGCCGGAGTGCGCATCGCGGCGATGCATGCTGACGAGCGTCCGGACGGCGTGCTCGGTGTGACGGACCTCCTCGCGATGGCGGTCGTGACCGAGTTGCGTGCCGCCGGGATCGGGGTCCCGGAGGACGTGCCGGTGTCGGGATGTGACCACAACTCAGTCGCATGGGGCGGTGCCGTTCCGCTGACGTCCGTGACCCAGCAGGGTGAGGCGATGGGCGCTGCGGCGGTCTCGCTCCTCCTGGCGGAGATCGCCGACGGCCCCGACCACGTGCACCGGACCGTCGTCCTCGACAGCGAGCTCGTCCCCCGGGAGAGCACGCTCGGACGCTCGGGAGCGCCGGGCGGACCGGGGCAGGCCGCACGACCCGACGCTGTGCAGGAGACCTCGGTCTGACGCGGTCCGGGCGACGCAGTCGGCTCCGATCGGTGCGGAACCCGGGAGGTGTCCGGGCACGCTCTCGCGGTGCCGCGCGGCACCGACCGCATCTTCGGTAACGAAAGCGACGCGGTGATTGACACCCTTCAACGATCGTGGTTCTATTCCGTTGAAACGCTTCAACCCGTAGCTCCGGCACTGCACTGCAGCAGGCGTCGGTCCGTTTCATCCGAGTCAATCTCGGCCTTACGAGGAGGTAAGGAATGTCAGCTCGTTCCCTGACCACGCGCTTGATCGCCATCGGCGGCGCGGCGGTCCTGATCGGCGGCCTGGCCGCGTGCTCGTCCGGCGGGGCCGGCGGCAGCAGCGGTGGCAAGGTCGAGATCAGCTACCTGATCGACAACGGCCCCGCCACGGCCGCGACCGCGAAGCCCCTGATCGCCGCGTTCGAGAAGGCGAACCCGGACATCACGGTCAAGCTGGACACCCGACCCCAGGGCACGGACGGGGACAACCTCATCAAGACGCAGCTGTCGACCGGTGAGATGTCCGACGTCTTCAACTACAACTCCGGCTCGCTGTTCCAGGCGCTCAACCCTGACAACACGCTTGTCGACCTGTCCGACCAGTCGTGGGCGAAGGACGTCGACCCGCAGTTCACCAAGGTCGTCAGCACGAGCAAGGGCATGTACGGCGCACCCTTCGGCACGAGCTTCGGCGGCGCGATCATGTACAACAAGAAGGTCTACGAGAAGCTCGGTCTGAGCGTCCCCACCACCTGGGACGAGTTCATCAGCAACAGCGAGAAGATCAAGGCCGCCGGCATCGACCCGATCATCCAGACCTACGGCGACACCTGGACGAGCCAGCTCTTCGTGCTCGGTGACTTCGCGAACATCGACGCACAGCAGTCGGACTGGGCGTCGCAGTACACGAAGCACAAAGAGTCCTACACGAAGGCCCCGGCGTTCGCCGGCTTCCAGCACCTCGCCGAGGTCAAGGACAAGGACCTGCTGAACAAGGACTACGCCTCGGCCACCCAGGCGAACGGGTTGAAGATGCTCGCTGAGGGCGCCGGAGCGCAGTACCCGATGCTCACGAACGCGATCTCGACGATCCAGCAGGACAACCCGAAGAACGTCGACGACATCGGCGCGTTCGCCATCCCGGCGCAGAACGCTTCGGACACGCGGTTGACGATCTGGGAGCCGAACGGCCTCTACATCCCGAAGACGACCACCGGTGACAAGCTCACCGCTGCGAAGAAGTTCATCGCGTTCGCGAACTCGTCCGACGGCTGCAAGATTCAGAACGACACCGGGACCCCTGGCGGCCCCTACGTCATCTCGACCTGCACGCTCCCGAGCTCGGTCCCCCCGATGATCAACGACCTGCAGAAGTACCTCGACGACAAGAAGGCGAGCCCGGCGCTCGAGTTCCTGTCGCCGATCAAGGGCCCGAACCTCGAGAAGATCTGCATCCAGGTCGGCTCCGGGATCTCCTCCGCCGCGGTGGGCGCGAAGCAGTACGACCAGGACGTCGTGCAGCAGGCGCAGCAGCTCGGCCTCAAGGGCTGGTGAGGTCGGTGACCGCGACGCTCACGACGGCGGTGGCCCCGCCGCAGACGACGAAGGTGGGCCCCGGGCCCGCTCGGAAGCGCATGCGTTCGTACTACCCGGCGTGGTTCTTCATCCCGGCGATCGCGTTGTACGTCGTGTTCTTCGCGGTCCCGACCTTCGCGGGGTTCTACTTCTCGCTCACCCGCTGGACGCTGTTCGACCAGACCTTCATCGGCTTCGACAACTTCGTCCGGTTCTTCCAGGACCCGCAGCTCGTCTCCGGGTTCGTGCACACGTTCGAGTACGGGTTCGTGACGAGCGCGGCGAAGGTGGTCCTCGGACTCGCCCTCGCCCTGCTCCTCACGAGCCCGGTGCTCGGGCGCGGCTACCTCCGCGCCGTGGTGTTCTTCCCCGTCCTCGTCTCGACGATCGGCATCGGCATCACCTTCAAGGCGCTGATGGACCCGTTCCACGGGATCATCAACGGCGCCCTCGGGGCGGTCGGCCTCCCCACGCCCGGATGGCTGACCGACCCGGCACTCGCCCTCTGGAGCGTCGCCGCGGTGGACATCTGGAAGGGCGTCGGCATCGCGACGCTCATCTTCATCGCCGGCATCGTGGCGATCCCCCAGGAGTACTTCGAGGCAGCGCGCGTGGACGGCGCGAGCTCCTGGACGATCTTCCGGAACATCACACTGCCGCTGTCCCGCCCGGCCATGGGCACGGTCATCATCCTGTCGCTCATCGGCGGCCTGCGGTCGTTCGACCTCATCTGGGCGATGACCGGCGGCGGTCCGGGCTTCACCAGCGACGTCATCGCGAGCGTCATCTACAAGCAGTACCAGGCCGGGTTCTACGGCCTGTCCACCGCCGGCAACGTGGTGCTGTTCGTCGTGGTCACGGCGATCATGGTCCCCATCTCGTGGCTCATCAACCGCAAGGAGGCGGAACTGTGACGGCACTGCACTCGCTCCTCCCCATCTCGTGGCTCATCAACCGCAAGGAGGCGGAACTGTGACCGCACTGCACTCGCTCCTCCCCATCTCGTGGCTCATCAACCGCAAGGAGGCGGAACTGTGACCGCACCAGCACTCGACCGGCGGACCCGGGGCGCGACGACCGCCACGCCGGCGCTGCGTCGCGGCCCGAAGCGCGACACGGTGCAGAAGTGGACCGTCGGCTCGATCGCGATCGTGGTCAGCTTCGTCGTCTTCCTCGTACCGTTCGTGTTCATCCTGCTCCAGGCGATGAAGTCACCTGCCGACGCGAACCAGCTCGGGTTCACGCTGCCGACGCAGTTCCAGCTCTGGCAGAACCTCGCCACGGTGCTGCAGACCGGGGACGGCGGCATCCTCCGGGCGTTCCTCAACAGTGCCGTCCTCACCGTCGGCAGCGTGATCATCATGGTCGTCTTCTCGGCCATGGTCGGCTACACGCTGCAGCGGCGGCCGAGTCGGTGGAACGGCGTGATCAACTTCTTCGTCCTCGCCGGGCTCATCGTCCCGCCGGCGATCGTGCCGACGATCTGGGTGCTGCAGGGGCTCAACCTGTTCAAGACGATGGGCGGGATGATCCTCATCGAGGCCACCTTCGGCCTGTCGTTCTGCATCCTGCTCTTCCGGGCCTTCGTCGCGACGATCCCGAAGGAGCTCGACGAGGCCGCCGTCCTCGACGGCGCCGGTCCGATCCGCCTGTTCTTCGGGGTCGTCCTGCCGCTGCTCAAGCCGGTGATCATCACGGTCGTGCTCGTGCAGTCGGTCACGGTGTTCAACGACTTCACGAACCCGCTGTACTTCCTGCCCGGATCGGACAACGCCACGGTCCAGCAGACGCTCTACTCGTTCCAGAGCCAGTCGGTCAGCCAGCTGAACCTACTCTTCACGGACGTCCTGCTCATCACGATCCCCCCGCTGATCCTCTACGTCTTCTTCAACCGTCAGATCGTCGCCGGCATGACCAGCGGCGCCGTCAAGGGCTGACGCCCGACCGCTCGGCCTGGAGGCACGGATCGCCTCCGCCGGGCCGCCTCCCTCCGGCGGCGGCCCGGCCCACGACCCCAGCACCGGTCGACGACGACCGGTCGCCTGAAAGGAACCCACCACATGACCGACCGCACCGCATCGTTCATCGCGAGTGACGACGATCTCGGCAGCGCACCGATCCTGCGTCGGGAGTTCACCCTCGACGCCGGCCACGGCGACGTCACGAGCGCGCGCCTCGACGTCAGCGCCCTCGGGGTCGTCGAAGCCTGGCTGGGCGAACGGCGTGTCTCCGACCACCTGCTCGAACCGGGGTGGACGAGCTACGAGTGGCGCGTCCGGGTCGTGCCGCACGACGTCACGGCGCACCTCTCGGACACCGGCCCCGGCGACGCCGCCGTCCTCGCGCTCGTCCTCGGCAAGGGCTGGGCCGCCGGACGGCTCGCGTGGGGTGGCGGGGGCGGTTGGTACGCCGACGAGGTCGCCGGGTTCGCCGAACTCCGTGTGACCTTCGCCGACGGCCACGAGCAGCTCGTCGCGACCGACACCGACTGGCAGGCCCTGTCGAGTGCGATCACGGCCGACCAGCTGTACGACGGCGAGGACATCGACGCCCGACTCCGCGACGGATCCTTCCTCACCCCGGGCGAGGTGACGGTGCCGAGCGTCGACGGACACGAAGGCCGCACGAGCACGGTCCACACGGTGGACCTCGGGGAGCGCGAGCTCGTCGCCGACACCGTGCCGCCCGTCCGACCGCTCGCCGAGATCACGCCGGTCGAGGTCTGGACGAGCCCGTCGGGAGCCACGCTGGTCGACTTCGGCGTGAACCTCGTCGGCTGGATCCGGGTGACGGCGTCCGGCCCCGTCGGGACCGTCCTGACGCTCCGGCACGCCGAGGTCCTCGAGCACGACGAGCTCGGTGTGCGGCCCCTGCGCACCGCGAAGGCGACCGACCACTTCACCCTGAGCGGCGGTGCGGACACCTTCGAGCCGCGCTTCACCTTCCACGGGTTCCGGTACGCCCAGGTCGACGGCTGGCCGGGCACGCTCGACGAGCTCCGCACCGCCCTGACGGCAGTGCAGGTCGGTTCCGACCTCGCACGCACCGGCGCGTTCGCGTCGAGCCACGACCTGCTGAACACCTTCCACGAGAACGTCGTGCGGGGCATGCAGGGCAACTTCCTCAGCGTCCCGACCGACTGCCCGCAGCGCGACGAGCGCCTCGGGTGGACCGGCGACATCGCCGCCTTCGCCCCGACGGCGTCCTACCTCTTCGACACGCGGGCGTTCCTCGGCGACTGGCTGCGCGACGTCTGGCTCGAGCAGCAGCACGCCGACGGCATCATCCCGTTCGTCGTCCCGGACGTGCTCAAGTACTCGCCCGCCGAGGACTTCGGCAAGCCCGATGCCACCGCGGTCTGGTCGGACGCCGGCGTCTGGGTGCCGTGGGCGCTCTACCAGGCCTACGGGGACACGACCGTGCTCGGCGAGCAGTTCGCATCGATGGTCGCGCACGTCCGGCGTGTCCGGGACCACCTGTCCCCGCGGGACGTCTGGGACACGGTGTTCCAGTTCGGCGACTGGCTCGACCCGGACGCACCGCCGGAGGCGCCGGCCGACGCGAAGGCCGACAAGGGTGTGGTGGCGACGATCTGCGCCTTCCGCTCGGCGACGATCGTCGCCGAGGTGGCGGAGCTGCTCGGACGCGACGCCGGCGAGTTCCGGGAACTCGCCACGCGCCTCCAGACCGGCTTCCGGAACGCCTACCTGCAGGAGGACGGGCGGATCACGTCGGACGCGACCACCGTCTACACGCTCGCGATCGTGTTCGGCATCCTGACACCGGAGCAGGAGGTCACCGCGGGTGACCGCCTGGCAGAGCTGGCGGCCGCTGCCGGGTACCGGATCTCCACGGGGTTCGCAGGCACGCCGTTCATCACGGATGCGCTGACGCAGACCGGACACCTGGACGACGCGTACCGACTGCTGTTGCAGACGGAGTGCCCGTCGTGGCTGTACCCGGTGACCATGGGCGCGACCACGGTGTGGGAGCGGTGGGACTCGATGTTGCCGGACGGCACCATCAACCCCGGTCAGATGACGTCCTTCAACCACTACGCCCTCGGGGCCGTCGCCGATTGGATGCACCGGGTGGTGGGAGGCTTGTCGGCGCTCGAGGCCGGGTACCGGGAGGTGCTCATCGCGCCGCGGCCCGGTGGCGACCTGACGTGGGCGTCGACGTCGCTCGAGAGCGTCCACGGCCGGATCGCCGTGCGGTGGGAGCTCCTCGACGGGGACCTCGTCGTCCGTGCGGAGGTCCCGGATGGCGTCCGCGCGGTGGTGCGGTTGCCGGGGCTCGACGAGCAGCGCGTCGGCGGCGGCGCGCACGAGTTCCGCGTTCCGGCCGCGGTGCCCGCGGCCTGTGCGCGCACGGACGACGACGGCGGTGG
>NZ_JBPUGH010000021.1:0-31891 GCF_051548005.1 Curtobacterium flaccumfaciens
CCCCCCCGGTCGGGGGGCACGCGCGCACGGCGAGTGCGGCACGGTGCGTCAGCGCGGAGCGGCCACCGTGAAGCCTGCCGGGGCGAGCGGCACCCGCTGCGCACCCGACCCGACGTGCAGCGTCCGGACGAGCCGACCGGACCGGTCGTACACCGACACGGTCGAGCGACCCGCGAACGTGGCCGTGGTCGACCGTGCCGAGGTCGTCCCGTTCACGAACAGGTCCGACGGCGACGCGGCACCCGACCCCAGCCCGAGGTGCGACACCACCGGCCGGAGCAGCACCGCGTCGAGGTCCGCCGACCCACCGCGGACGGTCGCCGTGATCGTCGTGGTGCTCGCCGGAGCGGTGCGTGCGAGCGTCAACGGGTGCAGGAACGACGAGGTCGGCGCCGTGCCCTGCGCCCCCACGCCGCCGTTCGGTGTCGAGCCGAGCGACCGGGACCGACCGTCTGCTCCGCGCACCGTCCAGTCCGTGCGTCCGGCCGGACCGGAGGCCTGTGACACCACCGGGTAGAGCAGGGTGTCCTGCCGCAGGGCCGGGATCGTGATGGTCACGGTCGAGCCCGCCGGGGCGTGCACGTACGCCGAACCCGACCAGTTCGCCGAGCCGGTCCACGCCCCGTCCGGGCGGACGATCGCGGCGCCGTCACGCAGCGCTCCGCCCTCGGCCTCCACGGTCGTGATGCCGTCGACGTCGGTCCGGTCCGTGACGGTCTCGGCCTCGGCACGCACCGCGGGGTGCGCGTCGAGCGCGAGCATCGAGAGCGCCGTGTGGATGGCGGACTCGGCGCCGCAGCCCCGGTTCACGGTGCCGTCGGCAGCGATCCCGTCGACGCACGCGCCGGTCGTCCGGTCGTACACCGGGACGCCGGCCGGGTTCGCGCCGAAGTACCAGCCCGCAGCGATCGCGGCGAGGCGGTCCTGCCCCGCCCCGCCGACCGCGAGGAACGACTGCACGAGCGAGTCCGCGCCGTACGCGATCTGGGTCCGGTCGAACGGCGTCGGCGTCCACCCGTTGTCCGGACCGCCGGAGGCGAGCACCTCGGCGGCGAACTGTGCGGTCTCGCGCTGCGCGTCGCGCTGCCAGTCCGAGCGGTGCAGGACGCCAGCCGCCGTCGCGAGCGCTGCGGGTGCCATCCCGCCCCAGGCGTTCCAGGTCGACTGCGACGTCGCCGAGGGCAGGACCGCGCCGAACGGCCAGGTGGTCGTGTCGCCCCGTTGCATCGCGGCGATGCCCGTCGTCTCCCGCTGGAGGACGGTGCGCGCCTGCCGGTCACCCGGGACGGCCCGGACGTACGCGCTCAGCCCGAGGACGGCCTCGGCGGAGGCGCTCGTCGAGTCGGCGATCAACCACGACGGGACGCGCGATCCGTTCACAGTGTCGTAACGGCCGTACGACGCGAGCGACTGCCGTTCCAGTGCGCCGAGCGACAGCCGGAGACGGTCCTGCAGGAAGCGGGCGAAGCCGGGGTCGGCGTGCCGGAACGCCGGGTACGCCTCGCCGAGCGCCCAGACGGTGCGGCCGACCCAGAACGAGTCCGCGGAGTCGGACGGGTTCGGCGAGTCCGGCGGCGTCGGCGTGGTGTTCAGGGTGCCGTCGGTCTGCTGCCAGAGCACGACGTTGCCGGCGTCCGGCCCGCTGTCGGTCTGCAGGTAGGTGAGCGAGCGCAGGAGCTCCCGTGCGTGCTCCCGGCTCGACGGCGTGCCGTTCTGCTGCCAGTCGCGGACGTAGACGACGGCTGCGCGGCTGATGTCGTCCGCGTCGAACGCGCCCTGTCCCCAGTGTCCGGTCACGGGGTCGAGGGTGCCGCCGCCGACGCGGCGGTAGGTGCCGTCGGCGTTCCGGTCCGCGTACACCCAGGGCGCGGTCGCGGTGGGGTCCTGGGCCTGCTGGTACGTGCTGTGGCCCGGGACGTCCGGCAGCGGGACGTCGTCGAGCAGGAAGTCCAGGTGGTCGAGGTTCGTGACCGGCCGGGAGGCACTGCTCCCGCCCGTCGCGCCGGTCGCGGTCGCGGGGGTGGTCGCCTGGGCCGGGGCGGCGACGAGGGTCGCCGCGGCGGTGGCGGCCGCGACGAGCGCGGCCAGGAGGGTGCGATGCACCATTGCATCTCCTCGTTCGAGGGGGAGTGGGGGTGATCAGCGCCGCACGAGTCGTGCGACGCCGATCTTGGAGTCCGCCATGCCGTAGAAGACGTGGTGGACGCCGTCGATCTCCTCGACGGCGGTGGGGAACACGACGTTCGGGACGATCCCCGAGCGCTCGTCGTCGGTGTCCGCGGTCATGAGCGGCTCGGCCGTCCGGACGAGCACCTCCCACGGGCGTTCGGCGTCGAGGATCATGCCCCCGGCGGCGTAGTTCACGTGCTGCTGCTGCGCGAGCGATCCGACGAGTTCGCCGGTGACGCCGTGGTGCAGGAGCAGCCAGCCCTCTGGAACCCGGACCGGGGCGGGGCCGGCGCCGATCTTCAGTTCCTCCCAGGCCTCCGTCGGACCGGCGAGGACCCGGTGCCCGCGCCACTCGGCGAGGGCCCCGACGTCCTCGCGCACCCGGTCGAGCGGCACGAACGAGATCCAGATCGACGGTCGGGTGTCCTCGACCCAGCCCGGCGGGTGCAGTCCCTCGGACGGCCGGACCTCGGAGAGGTCCCACCCGGGGCGGTGCAGCACGGCCAGACTCTCCGTGCCGTCCGGGGCGGTGACGGGCTCCGGCAGGAACACGCAGTCCTTGTTGAAGTACATCGCCAGGTCGACGTCGAGCGCGTCGTCGTACCCGAACCGCACCGGTCCGAGCCGCTGCCACGTCCGGAGGTCGCTCGACACGGCGACCGCGGTGTGCGGGCCGAGCGGTCCGTACGCCACGTAGGTCATCACGTGCAGGTCGAGCGCCGGCACCCAGGTGGTCCGGGGGTCCTCGACGCCGGCGTTCACGGCGCCGATCTCCCACGACCGCTCGGGCTCGAGCACGACACCTTGTCGTTCGACACCGTTCGGGACGCCGTCCTCGACGATGACCCGGGCGATGCCGATGCGCGAGACGTTGCCGTCGGCCACCAGCCGGGGGAGGAGGTACAGCTCGCCGTCGGGGCCGCGCCCGCTGCCCGGGTTGAGGACGCCCTCGGCCTCGAGCGGTTCGTCCCGGAGCGGCTCCATGACGAGCCCGACCCGTTCGAGCCCGTAGGGGAACTCCTCCGCGGGGACGACCCGGGTCATGCCGACACCTGCTGGTACAGGTACAGCTCACGGCTGCCGCGTGGGGCGTCCCACCCCTGCGCGAACACCCGCGGCCCGTGCGGCGTCGGCCATCGCAGCAGCCCGCCCCAGGCGAGCGAACCGCCCGCGTGCACGTCGAGCTGGGTGAACGGGGCGTCGAGCGCGTACAGCGCCTGCCCCGCGGCGAACGCCCCGTCGTGGTCGGCGAGGAAGAAGTCGAGCACGAGACGGTCACCGTCGACCACGGCGCACGCGACCTCGTGGACGTGCTGCCCGAGGGCGCCGACGTCGAGGTAGTCCTCGTGCGTGAAGGTCCAGTGCAGCATGTCGTCCGAGTGCCCGACGGTCAGCTGCCCGCCGCAGCCCTCGGAGACGTACATGAGGTACTCCCCGCCGATCCGGACCGCGTTGCCGAGGTCGTCGCGCGGGATCACCGCCCCCTTCGCCCAGAGGTGCGAGACCTCGTACGGCACGACGATGCCGGTCTTCTCCCAGCGCACGAGGTCGTCGGAGACCGCCAGGGCGATGTCGCACCCGACTCCGCCCGCGTCCGGGTACGTCTCGCGGAGGTCGGTGCCGCGGGTGTCCCAGATCGCGTTGTAGAAGCACCACCAGCGCCCCTCGGCGCGGTAGAGCTTCGGGTCCTCGACGCCGAGCCCCTCGTTCGCTTCCGTGGGCCAGAGGATCGGTGTGCCGTCGTCGACCCAGCCGTCCGCGGTCAGGACGGCGTGCCCGATCCGGGACGACGTCGACTCCTTCACCGGGGACGCCCGGTAGACGAGGTGGAGGGCGTGTCGTGCCTCCAGGCCGGTTCCGGAGTCCACCGCGACCACGGTGCCGCGCGCGTCGGGCGCGACCGCGAGGGTCGGGTTGAAGACCGACGATGCCGTCCAGCCGATGCCGGTCGGGTCGGTCCACTCCGGCGCGGTGAACGTGAGGGACGGCTCGCGACGGAACGGCCCGATCATCCACGTCGGCGGGTCGTCGTAGTGCGCCGAGAAGTCGTCGGTCGAGATGCGGTCGGTGAGTGCGTTCGTGTGCCGGAGCGCCCGCTGGTACTCCTCGGCGAGCAGGTCGGTGGTGAGTGCCGGCATCAGCCCTTCACCCCCGACCCGATGTCGGTCGCGATGAACCACCGCTGGAACACGATGAACAGCACGACGACCGGGGCCGCGAGCACGACCGCGCCGGCGAGGATCGCGCCGTACGGGTTCGCGGTCGAGGACGCGACGTTCGAGATGTAGTTCGCCAGGGACACGGCGAGCGGTTGCATGGAGGCTTCCTTCGTGATGAGGAACGGCCAGAGGAACTCGTTCCACGGCCCGATGAACGTGACCAGCACGACGGTGACGAGCGCCGGTCGGATGAGGGGGAGTGCGACGCTCCAGAGCACTCGGAGCTCACCGGCGCCGTCGATGCGCGCGGCGTCGAAGATCTCCTGCGGCACCTGCAGGAAGTACTGCCGGAAGATCACCACCGCTGCGGAGTTGATCGCGAACGGCAGGATCATGCCGAGGTAGTTGTCGCTCAGGCCGTAGTCGCGGGCGATGAGGACGTACAGCGGGATCATGAGCAGCTGGAACGGCACGACCTGCACGAGCAGCGCGAGTGCGAACGTCACGCCGCGGCCCTTCCACTGCAGCACCGACAGCGCGTACCCGGCGAGGACGCCGAACACGACGGTGCAGAGCACGACCCCGGCCGTGAAGATGCCGGAGTTCACGAGGCCCTGCAGCAGGTCCACCCGGGAGTCGATCTGCGCGTAGTTGTGCAGGTCGATGTTCGCCGGGTTCGGGAACGCCCCGGCGACGCTCGTGTCCGGCTCGCGCTGGAGCGAGCCGATCACCATGTACCAGAACGGGAACAGGAACAGGAGCGCGCCGGCGAGCAGCACGACGAAGCGCAGCGCGGCCTGGCCGCGGGTCAGCTGCACCCCGTCCATGCGGCGGGGTCGCCGCCGCCTCGGGGTGTCCTGCCGGGAGGCACGGGTCGTCTCCGTCAGCTCGGCTGCAGCCTGGGGGATGGTCGCCTCGGTCATGATTCCCTCCCTCCGGCGAATCTGTTCTGCAGGAACGCGATGATCAGGACGCCGATCATCAGGACGATGCCGATGGCCGCCGCGTAGCCGGGGTGGCCCTGCTGGATGCCCTGCTGGTAGATGAGCAGGACGGGGCTCGTCGATGCACCGTTCGGGCCGCCACCACCGGTGAGCAGGTACGGCTCCGTGAACAGGTTGGCGCCGGTGACCGTGCTGAGCAGCAGCACGAGCACGGTGGCGGGACGGACGCCCGGGACGGTCACCGAGAAGAACTGCCGGATCTTGCCCGCACCGTCGGTGGACGCCGACTCGTAGAGCTCCTTCGGTACGTTCTGGAGCGCCGCGAGGTACAGCAGGATGTAGAACCCGAGCTGCTTCCACGTCACGAAGACCGCGATCATCGGCATCGCGAGGGCCGAGTTGCTGAGCCACGACGGGCTCGGCGCGAGCGGGCCGAGGACGCTGTTCACGACCCCGCCCTGGCTGAAGAGGAACAGCCAGACGCCGACGACCGCGACGCTCGCGGTGACGTAGGGCACGTAGTAGCTGACGCGGAAGAACGTCCCCCACCGCACTGCGCCGTTGAGCGCCGAGGCGAGCACCAGGGCGAGCACGACCGTGAGCGGCACGTTGATGACGAGGAAGACGCCGACGTTCCGGAACGACTGGAGCACCTGCGGGTCCTGGAAGACCTGCACGTAGTTCTGCAGTCCGACCCACGGACGCTCCACGTTCACGCCGGGAGCGGCGAAGAAGTAGTCCTTGAAGGACATGTACACCGCGAAGCACACCGGGTAGGCGAAGATCGCGATGACGAACACCAGGTAGGGGGCGCTGAACAGCCACCCCAGGGGGTTCTTGCCGAGCAGTCGGACGAGCAGCGGCTTCCGGCCGCCGCCCGTCGGGCTGCCCGGCGTGACCCCGCGCGCACGTGACGCGGTCTGCGTGGTCAAGCCGGGCCTCCCGTCCTACTGCTGCTGCATCTGCTGGGTGAACTTCGACGCCGCGGCCTTCAGCTGCGAGTCGAGGTTGCCCTGCCCGGAGATGACGGCCTTCGTGTAGAAGTCACGGAAGCCCTGGAGCGCGGCGATCGTGTTCGCGCCGGCCGGGTCGTCGACCGTGCGGGCCGCCTGCGAGCCGAACTCCTTGTACGAGGGGTTCTGCGAGAAGTATTCGGCGTACGTGGTCGCGAGGTCCTTCCGGATCGGCATCTGGCCCGTCGTCTCGAGGAGCTTCTGGTCCTGGTCCTTGCTCGTGGCGTACTTCAGGAAGTCCCACGCGGTGCCCTGGTTCTTGCAGGACGAGTACATGCCGATGTTCTTGGCGTCCGGGAAGGTCCAGGTCTGGTCGGCGGAGATGCCGTCCTTCGTCGGGACGGGCACGCTGCCCCAGTCGACCTTGCCCTTGTAGGACGCGATCGCCCACGGTCCGACGATCGCCATCGCGGCCTTGCCGGTGGCGAAGGCGTCGCCCTGCAGCTGCTCGGTGCCCGCGTAGCCCTTCTGGTAGACGGTCTTCCAGAACTCGGCGACGTCGCGGCCGGCCTGGGTGTCGAAGGTCGCCTTGCCGTCCTTCGTCGCCATGCCCTTGCCGCCGGTCGCGGCGGCGTAGAGCGGCAGGTAGTCGAAGTTCGGCTGGAAGAACTCGCTCGTCGGCGTCGGGTAGATCGCGTAGGGCGCGGCGCCCGAGGCCTTGATCTTCGCGGCGGCGGCGAGGAACTCGTCGTAGGTGCTGAGCTTCGGGTCCTCGGTGTCGAGCCCGGCCTTCTTGAAGATCGCCTTGTTGTAGAAGATCATCACCGGGTTCGACTTCCACGGCATCTGGTAGAAGTCGCCGTCGGAGGACTTGTACTGGTCCGCGGTGTCACCGGAGCGGGCCTCGATGTAGGCGTCCGCGCCGCTGAACTTCGACAGGTCGACGAGGCCGCCCTGCTTCTGGAACTGGCCGGTCGCTGCCGGCAGGTTGTTGAACACGAGGCAGGGCGTCGTGCCCGCGGTGATGGCCGCGCCGATGACCTCTTCGGTGCTCTTGCCGGCCGGGACCTCCTGGCCCTTGACCTGCTGGTCCGGGTGGTCCTTGTTCCACGAGGCCACGGCGGCCTTGCCCCACTGGACCTCTTGCTCGTTGTTCGAGTACCAGATGGTGATGGGGCCCTTGGCCTTCATCGCGTCGCTGTTGGACGCGGTGCCCCCGCCGGAACATCCGGTCAGGGCGAGTGCGGTGGCCGCGGCGATCGCGGTCCCGATGGCGAGCATGCGCCGTTGCATGGTGACTCCTTCGTCGGTGGTCGGGTGTGCTGTGCTGTGCCGGGCGGGTCCGGAGCTGCAGGGCTCCGCGTGTCCGTCCTGGTGGGGGCCGGCGTCAGTACCGGGGTGCGGGCGCACCCGTCGACCCGCGCACGATGAGCCGTGCCGGGGTGAGGGTGCGGTCGACGGGGTCGTTGCCGTCGACGAGGTCGAGCAGGGTGGACGCGACGACGCGCCCCCACTCGACCGGGTCGTTGTCCAGCGTGGTCAGCGCCGGGTAGACGTACTGCCCGATCTGGGAGCCGTCGAGTCCGGTGACGGACAGGTCGTCCGGGATCCGGAGGCCGGCACCCTGCGCGACCGCCATGCCCGCGACCGCCATCGGGTCGTTGCCGAAGACGATCGCGGTGGGGCGGTCGTCGTCGCCGAGCGCCAGGAGGGTCCTCGTCGCCTCCGCGCCCTGCTCGGGGGAGAAGTCCGTCGAGACCACCCGACCGTCGATCCCGAGCTCAGCGGCGACGCGCTCGAACTGCTCGCGCCGAGCACGCCCGTGGAGCATGTCCTCGTTGCCGGCGACGTGCGCGATCCGCTCGTGCCCGAGGTCGGCGAGGTACCGGACGAGCTCGTCGATGCCGTGCTCGTACTCCCGTCGGACGGCGGGCAGGGTCGTCGGGACGTCGGGCTCGCCGAGCGTGACACCACGGATGCCGAGCTCGGCGAGCAGTGCGATCCGGCGGTCGTTCCGGAGGAGGTCGGTGAGGATGAACCCGTCCACCCGGCCGTCGGTCGCGAGCGACCGGTACGCGCGTTCCTCAGCATCCTGATCGGGCACGACGCTGAGCACGAGGACCTGCCCACGGTCGGCGAGGACCGTCTCGAGACCGGCGATGAACGCCGCGAAGAACGGGTCGGTCTCGATGATGCGCGGGTCGCGCTTCACGACGAGCCCGAGCGCGTACGCACGGCGGCTGGTCAGGCTGCGGGCGGCGGGGTTCGGTCGCCAGCCGATCTCGGCGGCGGCGGCCTGGATGCGTTCCTTCGTCGCCTGGTTCACGCCCGGACGGTCGTTGAGCGCCAGGGAAACAAGGCCCTTCGAGACACCGGCCTGCCGAGCGACGTCGACGATGGTGGGGCGTCGTTCCATCGTGGGCCTCCTCGCGGCGCTGCGTCGTCCCGGATCGTTTGAACCGGTTTCATTGAACCGGTTTAGGTATACCCGCAGTCCGCCAGGTCTGCAACCCCGACCGGCGGACCGCGGTATCGTCAGCACCAGTGATCCGTCTCTCAGCTCTGTGACCCAGAGCCCACACCGTGGTTCCGACCGCTCCCGTGACGAGGAGCGCTGTCGTCGCATGCTCGGCCCACGGGACCGTGTCGTCCGGTCCCCGCCGCCGCACCCACCGAACCTCTGTCCCGGAAAGACCGATCGCCATGTCGTCACAGCCATCCTCCGCGTCCCCTGACCGCTCCCGACTCCACGCCGACTGCTCCTCCTGCGCGGCCCTCTGCTGCACCGCGCTCGGGTTCCGGCGCTCCGCGGACTTCCCCGTCGACAAGCCAGCGGGGACACCGTGCGGCAACCTCGACGCCGACTTCACCTGCACCGTGCACGACGCACTCCGGCCGCGTGGGTACGTCGGGTGCACGGTCTTCGAGTGCTTCGGCGCCGGGCAGGCCGTCACCCAGGACCTCTACCGCGGCGTGACCTGGCGCGACGATCCCTCGATCGCCGCTGAGCAGTTCCGGGTGTTCGGCATCAGCCGGAGGCTGCACGAGCTGCTCTGGTACCTCGCCGAGGCGTCCGAGCGCACGTTCGACCCGGATGCCCGAGCTGCCGCGAACGCGCTCCGGGCGGACATCGTTGCTGCGCTCACGAGTGTCGCCTCCGTGCTCGCGCTCGACGTCGAGGCGGTCCACGGCGCGGTGCGCGACCTCCTCGTCGACGTCAGCGCCGAGGTGCGCGGGGGATACCCCTCGCGGGAGCCGCTGGCAACCGATCTGGCCGGGGCGACCCTCCGGGGCCGTGACCTGTCCGGCGCCGACCTCCGCTCGGTGGTCGCGATCGGCGCGGACCTCCGCGAGGCCGATCTGACCGATGCGGACCTGCTCGGAGCCGACCTCCGTGGGGCACGGTGCGGAGGAGCCGATCTGTCGCGTCCGCTCTTCGTGACTCAGGTGCAGCTCAACGCGATGCGTGGCGATGGTCGGACCCGTCTCCCGGACGCACTCGAGCGGCCCGCGCACTGGGCCGGCCGGTGAGCGGCGCGTCAGGATCCGGGACCGTGCAGTGAGCAGTCCGTCAGGAGTGCTGCCTGCTCGACGTGTGCGGGTGCACGGTGGCGAGGTGCACTCGCCCACGAAGCCACCCCTCCCGCTCGCCGCGCTCCGCGATCGCCACCTGCACGTGTGGGGCCGCGAGACCGTCCACCCCGCCGGACGCACCCTGTGGAGCTCCCGCACGCTCGTGGTGTTCCCGCCCGGCACGAGTCCCCGTGAGCGCTTCCTGCTCCGTGCCCTGCACGGTTGGGGCGTGGTCGGCGCGCTGCCCGCGCTCGGCGTCATGGCCGCGCTGAACGGCTCGGCGCCGTGGGGGATCCTCTCGTCCGTCGTGCTCTACGGCTCCGGGTTCCTCGTCCTGCGGCGCGCGACCCGTCGGACACGGCCCTCGGTCCGGACGCTCACGGTGACCACCTTCCACGGCGGCGGGAGTCCCCGCGGACACGGGGACGCCCGGCTGCTCGCGGGGTCACTCGACGCGCTGCTCGTGTACGAACGGGCGGCGCTCGCCGGGCGGATCAGTGCGGTGGACTTCGAGCTGCTCTGGGCGGACGTCTGGAACACCCTGCCGGAGACGCCGCGACGGGGTGGCACGTGGACCCGCTGACCGAACCGAGACCGGGCACGGACGAGACCGCCGAGGACGGGGTCGTCCTCGGCTACGACTGACCGCTCCTCAGCCGGCCGTCACCAGGGCCGACATCCTCGCCATCAGTCCTCGAGGCACGAACCGGTGCGCGTTCGCCGTGACCCGGTTGCCGGCACCGGACACCACGGTGGGGCCGCCCGCGCGGGCGAACGCGCGGAGCCCGACGGCGGCGACCTCGTCGGGCGTCTGGCGTCCGCGGGCCATCACCCCGCTGCCGGCTCCGGCCGCGTCGAAGAAGCCGGTCGAGGTCGGTCCCGGGCAGAGTGCGAGGACGCGGACCCCGCGTCCGCGGGTCTCCTGCCACAGGGCCTCGGTGAACGACAGGACGAACGCCTTCGTCGCGCCGTAGACCGCCATCCCCGGGGTCGGCTGGAACGACGCCGTCGACGCCACCGTCATCACACCGCCGACCCCGCGGGCGAGCATCCCGGGCAGGAACGCGTGGGTCAGGGCCGTCACCGCCGCGCAGTTCAGGGCGATCTGCGTGGCGGTCCGCTCGGGCGACTCGTCGACGAACGGACCGTGGGCGCCGACCCCCGCGTTCGCCACGAGGACGTCGACCCGTGTCCCCTCGAGCGCCTGCACCACCTGCGCCACGCCGTCGGTCGTGGCGAGGTCGGCGACCACCACCGATGCGGTCGTCCCGCGCGCTCGCACCTCGGACGCCACGGCCTCGAGGGCGTCCTGCGACCGGGCCACCAGCACGAGGTCGGCGCCGCCGTCGGCCAGCTGCAGGGCGAGCGATCGGCCGATGCCGCCACTCGCTCCGGTGACGACGGCACGGCGGCCGCGGAAGGGGTTCCGGTGAGGAGTCATGGGGTCAGTGGTACTCGCCGGATCGCGCACTGGGTGATGAGGGGTCATCAACACCCCCCGAACAGGGCACACATGAGGCACAATGTTCGAGGACGCATCACCGAGCGCAGCACCACAGCACCCCACAGCACTGCCCGGCACCACCGCTCGCCGCGTCCGTCCCGCGTCCTGCGCCCCCGATCCCGAACCCTCCGAGGAGCTCGACATCTCTGTCTCGACCACGCGCTTCCGCGCGCGCAGAACACCCCTGTCCGCCGACGGACGGAGTGCCCGGTGAAGCGCCGGAACGTCGTCATCGCGACGACCGCCGCCGCCGCGCTCATCATCGGCGTCCCGACCGCTGCCTCCGCGAGCCCCTGGTGGGGCTGGCACCACCACTGGCACCCGACCCCCACCCCGACCGCGTCGCCGTCGGTCGACCCGACCCCCGGTGACGACGCGACGTCCGACCCGTCCGACGACACCACGCCGTCGGACGACGCGACCCCGACCCCGGAGGCGACCCCCACGGGCGCGCCGATCGAGGAGTCGACCCCGACCGACACCCCCACCGCGACACCGAGCGACGAGCCGACCGAACAGGCATCGGCCGACGCCCAGGCGGACGACCCGAGCGGCGCGACGCCCCCGCAGGCTTCGTTCGTCGAGGACTTCGACCTCTCGGCGTCGCTCGGCAACGTCGCGAACCTGTACCAGCAGGCGTGGCAGCCGTACCCGGACGGCACCTCCGGGATCTACGCCCCGAGCCAGACCGTCACCGTGCACGACGGCGTCCTCGACGCCCGTCTCGGCGGCGCGGGCACGGCCGGCACGTTCGGCACGAAGACCGGCGCGTACGACCACGTCGGCGGGTCCTTCTCGGTCCGCGCGAAGGCGACCGGTGGCGACGGCAACGGCGCGGCGTTCATGCTGTGGCCGACCTCGAACAAGTGGTCCGACGGGGAGATCGACTTCCCCGAGGGCAACTTCGAGTCGGAGCCGATGGCGTTCCACCACTCGATGACGCCGGGGCAGGAGGCCGAGCGCGTCCAGATCCCCACGGGGGTCTCGTGGCGTGACTGGCACACCTACACGGTCGACTGGGACCCGGGGAAGTCGGTCACCTACAAGGTCGACGGCAAGGTCATCGGGACGGTCACCCACGACGTCCCGACCACCCCGCACCGGTTCATGTTCCAGACCGGCAACTGGGGCGCCAGCGGCAACCTGCTCATCGACTGGGTGTCGACGAGCGAGTGAGGCGGGCACTCCTGACGGGCTGACGACCTGACGAACGGGAGGCACGGTGCGGACGCCGCACCGTGCCTCCCGTCGCTCGTCCGGGTCGCGCAGCTGTCGAGAACCACAGGCGCACCCCGTCAGTCCGGTCGGGCTCATGAGCCATCACGCGGAGACCGACCACAAGCGACGCGGTGGGTGGCTGCCCGGCCAGGACGACCTCGAGGCGTGGATCGAAGGGCACCGGGACCGTGCCCGAGCGCACCGCGACCGTCCACTCCACCCCTCGGTCGCCGCGTTCCGGCAGCTGTACGACACCGACCCGGTCATCCGCATGGGCATGACGCGCATGCTCGAGCAGGTCCCGCGCGGCAAGCAGTACCGCAAGCGCCACGTCGAGGACATCGACGAGTACTTCTCGCTCGTCAACGAGGTCCTCACGACGGCGCCGGCCTTCAGCGACGGCGGCATGGTCACGACACCGTTCGCCGCGATCCTCGACTGGACGATGGCCACCCCGGCGGGCTTCGCCGTCTACCGGGACCCTCGGGTGAACGCGGCGCTCAAGGACGTCCTCGACGCCTGGGCGGAGTTCCTCGACGGGCCCGACTCGCTCGCGGTCATCTCGGACGGTCCGGACGGATGGAAGTCGGAGCGCGCGCAGCAGATCGTCGGCATGGACCAGTTCGAACACGACCCCGACGACGAGCACTGGGGCTTCACCTCGTGGAACGACTTCTTCATCCGTCGGTTCCGCGAGGGGCAGCGTCCCGTCGCCGCACCCGAGGACGACGCTGTCGTCGTGAGCTCGACCGAGTCGACGCCCTACGCCGTCGCCACGAACGTCCAGCGTCGTGACGAGTTCTGGATCAAGCGGCAGCCGTACTCACTCGAGGACCTCCTGGCGAACGACGAGTCGGTGGACCGGTTCGTCGGGGGCTCGGTCTACCAGGCCTTCCTCAGCGCCACGAACTACCACCGGTGGCACAGCCCGGTGGCGGGGACGATCGTGCGCGCCTTCGTGCAGCCCGGCACGTACTTCTCCGAGGCGGACGCCGAAGGGGAGGACGCCACCGAGCCGAAGGACTCGCAGGGCTACCTCGCCCACGTCGCGGCCCGCGCGATCATCGTCATCGAGGCCGACAACGCGGCGCTCGGGTACGTCGCGGTCGTCCCCGTCGGGATGATCGAGGTCTCGTCGTGCGTGATCGCCGAGGGCATCGCCCCCGGAGCCCACGTCGACAAGGGGCAGGAGCTCGGGTACTTCCAGTTCGGCGGGTCGACGGAGTGCCTCGTGTTCGAACCCGGTGCGATCGAGTCCTTCGCCCTCCAGGCGCTCCCGGATCCGGAGCACCCGTCGCTGGTCCACCTGCACACCCAGATCGCGACCGCTCGCCGCACCTGAGCGCTCGTCGCGGTCGGGGTGGTCGCCGACATCGCGTTCATGCTCCTCGCCGCGTTCGTCTTCGTGGGCTGACCCGCAGGCGCGCCCGTCCTGCCGGGGCCGACCCTTCAGCCGCGCCCGCCCCACCGAGCCTCGTGGCGACGCAGCTCGACGACGACCTCGTCGAGGAAGTCGTCGACCTGGTCCTGCGAGTAGCCGACACGGAAGCGTGTCGGGAGGAAGCGGGACGCCACCACGTCCTCCGCGGTCAGCGGGTCGGCGGGCCGCCCGCGCTCGTACTCCGCCAGCGTGGCCTGCACCCGCGCGAGGAAGTCGTCGACCTGCTGCTGGTCGTACCCCTCACGCCACTTCGTCGGCGCGAACCGCTTGGCCGCGACGTCCCCTGCGAGCATCGTTCCCCCTCGATCGTCGATGGTGGCACGCTACAGTCCCCGCATGATCGTCTGGGTGAACGGAACGCACGGTGTGGGGAAGACGACGACGAGCCGTCTCGTGCAGGAACGGCTGCCGGACGCGCGGGTGCTCGACGCCGAGAAGGTGGGGGAGACCCTGATGGACGTCTCGCCGAGCCTGCCGTGGACCGGCAACTTCCAGGACTGGGACCCGTGGCGACCGCTCGTCGTGGAGACCGCGCGGCGGGTGCTCGACTACGCCGGCGGCACGCTCGTGATGCCGATGACCGTCCTCGTCGAGGCGTACTGGCGTGAGATCAGCGGGGGCCTCGCGGCGCACGGCATCCCGCTCCGACACTTCGTGCTCCACACCGACCCCGGCACGCTCCGGGAGCGGATCCTGCACGACGAGGTCGTGGGGCCGTCGACGTTCCGGCTCGACCACGTGGACCGGTACGCGGAGGCGGCACGGACCTGGCTGCACGCGCAGGCCGAGGTCGTCGACACCACCACGATCGGTCCTGAGGACGCGGCCGACCGCATCGCGGCGGCCGTGACGGCCGACGTTCCCGCGCAGTGAGCCGGTGCCGGTCGCGCTGGGGGACGAACCGGGTGCGCTGGACGCGCTGACCACCGGACGGGAGGCGCGGTGCGGGGCCGACCCGCGCCTCCCGTCCGGTGGTGGTCGCGACCACCGCGTCAGGCGCGCCGCGCGGTGGTCCCGCGTCAGGCGGGCGGCAGGTGGGGCGGTGCGGAGCGCACCGCCTGCGACCGCCACGTGATCTCCGTGACGAACGCATCGGTGTCGGGCCCGAGCGGGTCGTCCGGTGCGTCCTCGACGAGGACCCCGAGGGCCGGCGCGAGCAGGAACGACGTCGTGGTCTCGGTGCCGAACGGGTCGACCGTCGGGACGGCGATGACGTCGGTGAGCCCGGCGTGGGCGAGCGCAGCGGCGTAGTCGAGCACGGCGTCGGCCGCCTCGTCCGTGGTGAGGACGGCGGTGAGACCGTAGACGATGTGCTTCATGATCCGTGCTGCGGTGGCGGGGTGAGCACGCGCGGACGAGTGTTCCGGACAGAGGGAGGCGGCGCCCATCCGGAGTCGGTACAGCTGGACCGACTCCTTCCGGACAATACGCGCAGCTCCCTGCGGACGCACGGGGAGAGGCCCTACGGTTGCCGGAACCGCGCACGCGGGAACCCATTGTTCGGCCGAAGGGCTGTCCCTGACGGAAGCAGCCCCATGGCCACTTCGTCCACCCTGTACCGCCCGACCTCGCCGCGCCCGGCGGGGGCACGCTCCGGGACCTCCACCTACAAGGACCTCCTGCAGCAGGTGAAGGAGGCCGGGTTGCTGCAGCGCCGCACCGGCTTCTACTGGACGGTGTTCTCCGTACTCGTCGCCATCGCTGCGGTCGCCTTCGTCGTGACCGCGCTCGTCGGCCACAGCTGGTTCGCCCTCATCCCCGCCGGGGTCCTCGGCGTCGTCTTCACCCAGTTCGCGTTCCTGTCCCACGAGGCCGCCCACCGGCAGATCTTCGCGTCGAACCGGTGGAACGACCACGCCGGACGCTTCGTCGGCGTCTTCCTGGTCGGCATGTCCTACTCGTGGTGGATGAACAAGCACACCCGGCACCACGGCAACCCGAACACCATCGGGAAGGACCCGGACATCGCGCAGGACACGGTGTCGTTCATCGAGGAGGACGCCGCGAAGCGCACCGGACTCCTCCGCCTGCTCACGCGGGTGCAGGGTTGGGCGTTCTTCCCGCTCCTCACGATGGAGGGGCTGAACCTGCACTGGCTGTCGATCCGCGCGGTCGTCACGGGCGAGCACGTCAAGGGGACCTCGCGGGGTCGGGCCGTCGAGGGCATCCTGCTGCTCGTCCGCTTCGGGCTGTACTTCTGGGCCGTGTTCGCGTTCCTGCCGATCGGTATCGGCTTCGCGTTCATCGGTGTCCAGGTCGCGGTGTTCGGCGTGATGATGGGCGCCTCGTTCGCGCCGAACCACAAGGGGATGCCGGTCATCGCCGAGAACGCGCGCATCGACTTCTTCTCACGCCAGGTCCGGACGTCCCGGAACATCGTCGGCGGGCGGTGGGTGGACCACCTGCTCGGCGGCCTCAACCACCAGGCGGAGCACCACCTCTTCCCGAGCATGGCGCGGCCGAACCTGCGGCGGGCGAAGCCGCTCGTGCAGGCGCACTGCCGTTCGCTCGGGATCCCGTACACGGAGACGACGTTGCTGCGCTCGTACGGCATCGTCGTGGCGTACCTGAACCGGGTCGGACTCGCGGCGCGGGACCCGTTCGCCTGCCCGATGGTGACGTCGCTGCGGCTGCACTGAGCTGAGCGGGCGGCCGGCGCGGTCGGCGCGGCCGGGCGTGGCCGGGCTCGTCGCTGCGAACCACGAATGCGACATCGAACCGAGCTCCGCGACCGGTTCGACGTCGCCCTCGCGGTTCCACCGGACGGCTGACCCGGGTCTCGCGTCAGCCCTGGCCTTCGTCGACGAGTCGCCAGCCGTCCGGGGTCCGGGCCCAGCACCAGCTCCAGTCGATGGTGCCGGCGTCGCGGCCGTTCATCCAACGCTGCGTGATCACCGACGGCACACACTCCTCGGCCCGGGGAGCGTGCGCGGCCGACACCGAAGAGGCCTTCCCGACGTCGCGGTAGGTGAGGAGCTCGGCGGTCCCGTCGGACCACGCGGTCGGCGCCTTCGGACACCAGTCGCTCGGCCCGCTCGCTTCGAGGTGGTCGAGCAGCGCGCAGTCGTGCGCTCGCGCTGCCCGGAGGTAGGCGAGCGTGTACTCCCGCGGGGAGGCGTCCCGTGCCGGGGCCTCGGCGGCGGCGCGTGCGTGCGCGGCCGCGTCGATGGTGGCCGAACGGACCGTCAGCACCGTGGCGCTGAGGGCGACCACCGTGACCGCGGCGAGCAGGACCTTCGAGCGTGTGCGCACCGGATGATGGTGGCAGATGCCGGTGAGCGGTCGCTGCCCCCAGAACCGGTCGTGCCCGGGGTCGGCTCTGTCGCACGGTGCGAGGTGCAGCCGCCCGGTGCGAGGTCGTCGTCGTGGTGCGAGGTATCTCGGCTCACACCGTACGCGGAACCTCGCACCGAGCGATGCCGCAGCCGGCCGCCGGCCTGTCCGCAGTCGGCCGCCGGCCTGCCCGCAGCCGGCCGCGCACGCGTCAGACGGCGGGCGGCGGGGCCGTGCTCGACCGGACGACGAGCCGCACCGGCACGAGGTCCGTCCCCGCGGGCACCGCATCGCCGTCGATCTGTGCGAGCAGGTTCGCGACCGCGCGACGACCGACCTCGTCGAAGGACTGGTGGACGCTCGTCAGCGGCGGCCAGAAGGAGTCGGCCTCGGGGGAGTCGTCGAACCCCACCACGCTGAGGGTCTCCGGCACGGACCGGCCGACCTCGTGTGCGGCACGGAGGACACCGAGCGCGGTCTGGTCGTTGGCGGCGAACACCGCGGTGATGTCCGGACGCGCGGCGATCACCTGGCCCGCGCGGTAGCCGGACTCGGTGTTCCAGCCGCCGTGGAACACCGGCGGCACCGTGCGACCGGCGCGCTCGAGCGTGTCCTGCCAAGCCGCGAGCCGACGTGCGGCGGAGTACGACGAGGTCGGCCCGGCGACGTGCCAGACCGTGTCGTGCCCGAGGTCGAGCAGGTGCTGCGTCGCGAGCCGCGCGCCGTCGGCCTGGTCGGTGTCGATCGCCGGGTGCTCGGTCGTGCCCGTGCTGTCGACGACCACCATCGGCACGCCGTCGGGCAGGACCACCTCGGCCGTGTCGATGATGTGCGACTCGATGATGATCACCACGCCGTCCACGGCCTGCTCGTGGAGTCGTGAGAACGCGGAGCGCACGCCCTCTTCCGTCCGGGAGGCCATCGGCAACAGCGTGATCGTGAAGTCGGCGGCGCCTGCGGCGTCGGCGATGGCCTCGAGGGTGCGCATGTTGCCGAACGACGCGAGCGTGAACATGATCACGCCGATCGTGCGGAAGCGCCCGGAGCGCAGTGCCCGAGCGGCGCGGTTCGGCCGGTACCCGAGGGTGTCCATCGCCCGCTGGACCCGGTCGCGGGTGTCGGGGGAGACGTTGTCGAACCCCCGGGCGACGCGGGACACGGTCTGCATCGACACGCCGGCGGCCTCGGCGACCGCGGCCATCGACGGGGCACGGCGCACGCCGCTGAGTTCCGTGGTCACGGGGCCTCCCTCGGCGCTCGTCATCGGGTCTCGATCAAGCCCGACTCCCGCGACGCTAGCGCATGTTGACGTTGCCATGCTATCGTCGCGTCGTTCGATGTTGACGTCAACATCGACGCACCCGAACGCAGCACGGTCGGCGCTCCGAACGCCGCTCGACTGCAGCACCAGCACGACAAGGGAGTCACATGACCACGCTCGAAGCGCGTGCGCCAGGAGCCGCAGCAGCTCCGGCGACGCCGCCGCGGCGCCGGACCAAGCAGCGCGGCCGCTGGACCGGCTGGATGTTCGTCGGTCCGTTCGTCGTCGTCCTCGTCGCGATGCTCGTCGTGCCGATCGGCTACGCCCTCTGGCTCAGCCTCTTCCGCGACCAGCTCATCGGCGGCAACCAGTTCGTGTGGTTCGCCAACTACGTGCAGCTCTTCCAGGACGCCAAGTTCTGGCAGGGGTTCGGCCGCGTCGCGCTCTTCCTCGTCGTGCAGGTGCCGATCATGCTCGTGGTCGCGCTCATCGCCGCCCTCGCGCTCGACAGCGCCCGGCTCTGGGCCTCGTCGTTCTTCCGCATCGCGATCTTCCTGCCCTACGCGGTGCCCGGTGTCGTCGCGGCGCTCATCTGGGGCTTCATCTACGGCAACCAGTTCGGTCTGACCGGCTCGATCAACTCGGCGCTCGGCATCGACCTCCTCCAGCCGTTCAGCCCCGACTGGGTGCTCGCGTCGATCGGCAACATCGTCACGTGGGAGTTCGTCGGCTACAACATGCTGATCTTCTACGCCGCCCTCCGCGTCGTCCCCACCGAGCTCTACGAGGCCGCCGAGATCGACGGCGCCGGCCCGCTGCGCACCGTCTGGTCGATCAAGATCCCGGCGCTCCGCGGCTCCATCGTCATCGCCACGATCTTCTCGATCATCGGCAGCTTCCAGCTCTTCAACGAGCCGAACCTCCTGAAGACCCTCGCCCCGAACGTCATCGGCAGCGCCTTCACACCGAACATGTACGCCTACTCGCTGTCCTTCAGCGGCCAGCAGTTCAACTACTCCGCCACCGTCGCGATCGTCATGGGTGTCATCACCGCCGTGATCGCCTACATCGTCCAGGTGCGCGGGACCCGAGCGGAGAACCGATGAGCGCCGTCGAGACCCACACCCCGGCCGCGACCGTGACGGAGGCGGTGACCACCCGCGGACGCGGCGGGGCGGGCCGCACCCGTGCCTCCCGGCCGAACGGGACGAACGGGACGAACGGTCGGACCGGACCGAAGGGCCGCGGCCCCCGAGCCCGCAAGTCGACCCTGCTGCTCGTGGTGATGATCGTCATCACCGTCTACTCGCTGCTGCCGCTCTTCTACCTCGTGGTCAACGCGACGAAGTCGCAGGCCGATCTGCTCAGCACCTTCGGCCTGTGGTTCGGCGGTGGCTTCCAGCTCTTCCAGAACATCGGCGAGACGCTGACGTACGACGGCGGTATCTACCTCCGCTGGCTCGCGAACACCGTCCTCTACGTCGTCGTCGGCGCCGGCGGGGCGACCCTGCTCGCCACGATCGCGGGCTACGGCATGGCGAAGTTCCGCTTCCCGGGTCGTCGCGCGGTCTTCGCGGTGGTGCTCGGCGCGATCGCCATCCCCGGCACCGCGCTCGCCGTGCCGACGTTCCTGCTGTTCTCGTCCGTCGGCCTGACGAACACGCCGTGGGCGATCATCCTGCCCTCGCTCATCAGCCCCTTCGGCATGTACCTCATCTGGACGTACGCGATCGACGCGGTCCCGATGGAGGTCATCGAGGCGGCCCGCATGGACGGCGCGGGGGAGTTCCGGATCTTCTTCACGATCGCACTCCGGCTGCTCGCACCCGGTGTGGTCACCGTCCTGCTGTTCGCGGTGGTGGCGACGTGGAACAACTACTTCCTGCCCCTGATCATGCTGAGCGACCCGAACCTCTACCCGCTCACGGTCGGTCTCAACCAGTGGAGCGCGCAGGCGCAGGGCGTCTCCGCGCACCCGATCTACAACCTCGTCATCACCGGATCGCTCCTCACGATCGTCCCGATCGTCGTCGCGTTCCTCTTCCTCCAGCGCTCCTGGCAGTCCGGCCTCGCGGCCGGTTCCGTCAAGGCGTGATCTGCCGGACGGGAGGGACGGGGCGACCGCGCCCCGCGCCTCCCGTCAGCACGACCAGCCGGACGGGAGGGACGGGGCGACCCCGCCCCGCGCCTCCCGGCCCGGCACGCAGCAGCACCACCCCTCTCCACGAAGAAGTGAAAGGCAATCCCATGCACAAGCGTCTCCGGCGCGGGCTCAGCGCCCTCGCGATCGGCGTCACCGCGGCCATCGCCATGACGGCCTGCGCCTCCGGCGGCTCCGGCTCCGGCGGATCGTCCGACGACATCTCCAAGGCCCTCGAGAAGGGCGGCACGCTCACCTACTGGTCCTGGACCCCCTCGGCCGAGGCCCAGGTCGCCGCGTTCGAGAAGGCCTACCCCAAGGTGAAGGTCAAGCTCGTCAACGCCGGCACCGGCAACGACCAGTACACGAAGCTGCAGAACACGATCAAGGCCGGTTCGGGCGCCCCCGACGTCGCGCAGATCGAGTACTTCGCCCTGCCGCAGTTCGCCCTGAGCGACTCGCTCGTCGACCTCAAGTCGTACGGGTTCGACAAGCTCGCCGACAAGTACGGCGCGGGCACCTGGCAGTCGGTCGACCTCGACGGCAAGGTCTACGGCCTCCCGCAGGACTCCGGCCCCATGGCCATGTTCTACAACGAGAAGACGTTCAAGGAAGCCGGCATCACCACGCCGCCGAAGACGTGGGACGAGTACGTCGCCGACGCCGAGAAGATCCACGAGTCGAACCCGAACGCCTACATCGCCGCCGACTCCGGCGACGCGGGCTTCACCACCTCGATGATCTGGCAGGCCGGCGGCCGTCCGTTCGAGGTCAAGGGCACCGACGTCACGGTGAACCTGCAGGACGAGGGCACCAAGAAGTGGACGTCGACCTGGAACCAGCTCGTCGAGAAGGGCCTGCTCTCGCAGACCCCCGGCTGGACCGACGACTGGTACAAGCAGCTCGGCAACGGTGAGATCGCCACGATGGTCACCGGTGCCTGGATGCCCGGTGTCCTCGAGTCGAGCGTGAAGGACGGCAGCGGCAACTGGCGCGTCGCCCCGATCCCGACCTACGACGGCTCCTCCGACGTCACCGCGAACAACGGTGGCTCCGCCGAGGTCGTCATGAAGCAGTCGAAGAACCCGGCCCTCGCTGCCGGCTTCCTCAAGTGGCTGAACTCCTCGCAGGACTCGATCGACGTCTTCCTCAAGTCGGGCGGGTTCCCCTCGACCAAGGCGCAGCTCACGTCGTCGTCCTTCACCGCCGAGAAGCCGGAGTACTTCGGTGGCGAGGCGATCAACGAGACCCTGTCGAAGGCGTCCTCCAGCGTCGCCGAGGGCTGGCAGTACCTGCCCTTCCAGGTCTACGCGAACAGCGTCTACGCGGACACCGTCGGCCAGGCGTACCAGAACAAGTCCGACCTGAACGCCGGCCTCGAGGCCTGGCAGAAGGCCATCGTGAAGTACGGCAACGAGCAGGGCTTCAAGGTCACCTCGAAGTAACCACCCGCACCCGTTCGATCCGAACCGGGGCCGCGACCCCTGAAAGGCCCCTCCCATGCGCTTCGCCATCGGCGACACCGACTTCTTGCTCGACGGGGAGCCGCACCGCGTCCTGTCCGGTGCGATCCACTACTTCCGCGTCCACCCCGACCTGTGGCAGGACCGGATCCGCAAGGCCAAGCTCATGGGCCTCAACACCATCGAGACGTACGTCGCCTGGAACGCGCACGCGCCGCGCCCCGGGGTCTTCGACCTGACCGGCGGTCTCGATCTCGGGCGCTTCCTCGACCTCGTCGCCGCTGAGGGGATGCACGCCATCGTCCGACCCGGCCCCTACATCTGCGCCGAGTGGACCAACGGCGGCCTGCCGTACTGGCTCTTCGCGGACGGCACCGTCGGGGTGCGCCGTGACGAGCCGGGGTTCCTCGCGGCAGTCTCGTCGTACCTGCAGGCGCTGGCGCCGGTGCTCGTCCCGCGGCAGATCGACAACGGCGGCCCGATCGTGCTCGTCCAGGTCGAGAACGAGTACGGCGCCTACGGCTCGGACCCCGTCTACCTGTCGAAGCTCGAGCGGATGCACCGGGACATCGGCCTGACGGTGCCGTTCACGAGTGTCGACCAGCCGATGGGCACGATGCTCGAGGACGGCTCGCTCCCGTCGCTGCACAAGACCGGTTCGTTCGGCTCCCGTGCCGCCGCCCGCATCGAGCGGCTCCGCGAGGTCCAGCCCACCGGGCCGCTGATGTGCTCCGAGTTCTGGGACGGCTGGTTCGACAGCTGGGGCGAGCACCACCACACGACGCCGGCCTCCGACAGCGCAGCAGAGCTCGACGTCCTGCTGGGTGCGGGCGGCTCGGTGAACATCTACATGTTCCACGGCGGCACGAACTTCGGCTTCACGAACGGGGCGAACGACAAGGGCGTGTACCGGCCGATCGCGACGTCGTACGACTACGACGCCCCGCTCGACGAGGCCGGTCGGCCGACGGAGAAGTTCCACGCCTTCCGCGCGGTCATCGAGCGCTACGCGCCCGTCCCGCCGCTGCCGACGTCGATGCAGCCCGGTGGGTCGGGTCGCCTCGACGACGTGGGCAGCTCCGGTGTCGGTGCCGGTGCCGGTGTGCGTTCCGGTTCCGCTGTCGGTTCCGGCGCTGTCGGCCTGGAGGCACGGCGCGCGCCCGTCACGGACGTCGCCGTCCGCCTCGACCACGTCGCACCACTGGCGGCGCTGCTGCCGTCGCTCACCACGTGGACGACGCACGACGCGCCGCCCACCTTCGACGCGCTCGGCGCCGCCTCCGGCTTCGTGCTCTACCGCACCGAGGTCGCGCTGCCCACGGGTGGTGTCCTCACCGTCGGCACCGAGGTCCGCGACCGGATGCTCGTGACCGTCGACGGGGTCGTCGTCGGGGTCCTCGAGCGTGAGCACCACGACCGTGCGATCGCCCTCCCGCCCGTCACCGGCACGCTGGAGCTCCTCGTCGAGGACCAGGGCCGCGTCGACTACGGTCCCCGCATCGGCGAGCCGAAGGGCCTCATCGGGGACGTCCGCGTCGACGGCGAGCTGCTGTCCCGGTGGACGGCGTCGCCGCTCGCGCTCGACCCGATCGCGCCGGCTGCCCTGGCCGTGCTCGCCGGTGCCTCCCCGGAGCCGGGCGACGTGCTCGCCGGACCGGTGTTCGCGTCCGGGTCGTTCGAACTCGCTTCCGTCGACGACCGGTACCTGTGCCTCGACGGCTTCCGCAAGGGCGTGGCCTGGGTGAACGGGTTCTGCCTCGGGCGGTACTGGTCGCGCGGGCCGCAGAAGACCCTCGCCGTGCCGGGTCCGGTGCTGCGCGAGGGCCGCAACGAGGTCGTCGTGTTCGAGCTCCACGCTGCTGCTTCGCGCACCGTGTGCCTGCTCGCCGAGCCCGATCTCGGCCACACGGAGGGCTGACCGCTCGGCTAGCCTGGCCGCACTGGTACTCCGTCGGAGGGGGAACGCGATGTGGGACATGGTGAAAGCGGCCGGGCGGGTGGTCGTGACGGTGCTGCAGGTGCTCGCCCGTGCGATGGACGGCCTCGGGTCGCACGGCGCCGTCGGCCCCGGGGCGACGCCGACCCCGCCACCCGCGAAGCGCGACGAGTACCGGCCCTAGCCGTCCTCGGCGAGGGCGTCGAGCTCGTCGACGGCACGTCGCGCATCGGCGATCCGGTCGGTCTCCGGACGCGTCCACCACTCCGGGCCGCGCTCGCCGAGGCCGTGCTTCGCCAGCCCGTTGCGGTGCCGCGCCGCAGCGAGGGCGTCCTCGTCCCCCGTCCGCTTCGCCTGCTTGACGGCGTTCCTGCCACGCCCGAGGTGCGACCTCAGCGCGGCGGCGACGTCCTCGGGGATCGCCGGGTCGGTCCGACGCCAGCGTCGACCGTCGACGACGAAGAAGTGGTCGTCGGGCTCGGCGGGCATGCTCCCGAGTCTGCACCGTCGGTGGTCGGCGGTAGACAGGACTCGATGAGCGAAGCACGCACGCGTCCGATGCTCGACGTCCGCCGCATCTACGCCGAGGACGCCGCGCTCGAGCTGCCGCGCGGGCAGGACGTCGTCGGTCGCTGGCCCGACGCCGAGATCGTCCCCGTCGCCTCGCACTGGAACATCCCCGAGGTCCACGGCGACGAGCGCAACGTCCAGCGATGGGTCCGGATCAAGACCGAGGCCCTCGTCCTCGGCGTGAAGAAGTCGCTCGTCACCCGGCCGAACGGGCGCTCCGCCGACTTCATCGCCCCGTCGACCGCGAACGGTTGCGCCATGGCGTGCGCGTACTGCTACGTGCCCCGGCGCAAGGGGTACTCGAACCCAGTCACGGTGTTCGCGAACATCGAGCAGATCACGAAGCACGTCGCTCGGAACATCGCGAAGCAGGGGCCGAAGACCGAACCGAACCAGTGCGATCCCGAGGCCTGGGTGTACGACATCGGTGAGAACAGCGACTGCTCGGTGGACGCGATGCTCAGTGACAACGTGCGCGACCTCTGCGACCTCTTCCGGATGTCGCCGACCGCGAAGGCGTCCTTCGCGACGAAGTACGTGAACCGTGACCTGCTCGACTGGGACCCGATGGGCCGCACGCGCATCCGGTTCTCGCTCATGCCGCACGAGACCGCGAAGGTCACCGACATCCGCACGAGCCCGATCGCCGAGCGCATCGCCGCCGTGAACGACTTCGTCGACGCCGGGTACGAGGTCCACCTCAACTTCTCGCCGGTCATCCTCACCCCGACGTGGGAGTCCGACTGGGCCGAGCTGCTGCGGCAGGTCGACGACGTGCTCTCCCCGGCGGCGAAGGCGCAGCTCGCGGCCGAGGTGATCTTCCTGACCCACAACGAGCCGCTGCACCAGGTCAACCTCGGCTGGCACCCCAAGGCCGAGGACCTGCTCTGGCGGCCGGACCTGCAGGAGCAGAAGGTCTCGCAGAACGGCGCCGTGAACGTCCGCTACCGCTCCGGGATGAAGGGTCAGCTCGTCGAGCGCTTTCGGGAACTCGTCACAGAACACCTGCCGAGCTGTCACATCCGCTACGCGTTCTGACCGCCGGTCCGCCGCGGCAGCGGTGACGACCCCGGGCACGACGAACGCCCGCGCCGGATCGGCACGGGCGTCTCGTGGTGTGACGGATCAGTGACCGTCGAGCTTGTCCTTGGCCTTCTCGGTCTCGAGACGGCCCTCGCCCATGACCTGGTCCTTCTGGCCCTGGTGCTTGAGCTCCGCGTCGTCGGTGTGCTTGCCGACCGCTTCCTCGACCTTGCCGACGACCTTCTGGGTGACGTCCTTCGCCTTGTCTCCGAGCGACATGGTGTCTTCCTTCCTCCGGGAACCGCCGAGGGTCCCCGGCGCCTGTGCCACGAACACAACCAGGCCGGATCGCGCGGCTCGCGGCCGGACCGCAGGTTCGTGTCCCCCGGTTGGTTCGAACGGGGTACAGATCAGGGGACGAGGCGGTCCGCGCGGTAGCGGTCGAAGAGCTCGGCGAAGGCGCGCTCGGTGCGCCGGAACGCCGTGAACCCGGCCTCGCGGCTCTTCCCCATGTCGGTGACGACCTCCATCGCGCGACCGAGATCGGCGTCGGTGTGCCACCAGGACGCCAGTCGCGTGATGTCCGACTCGGCGAGGCCGTGCCGCTCGGCGATCCCGGGCCAGGCCTGCTCGTACGGGGCCATCTGCTCCTCGAGGGGACGGACCGCGCCCTCGAACCCGACGACGCGGGCCGGGTCGACGCCGAGGTGCGCGGCGAGCCGCGGCCACATCCAGCGCCAGCGGAAGACGTCACCGTTGACGACGTTGAACGCCTCGTCGGCGCCCTCGGGCGAGGTGGCCGCCCAGACCATGTGCTCGGCGAGGATGCCCGCGTCGGTCATGTCGGTCAGTCCGTTCCACTGCGCCTCGCTCCCGGGGAAGACGAAGTCGAGGTCGAGCTCCTTCGCCAGGGTCGCCTGCACCGCGATCGTGAGCCCCATGTTCATCGCGTTGCCGACGGCGTGCCCGATCACGGTGTGCGACCGGTGGACGGACCAGGTGAAGTCCTGTCGTTCGGCCGCGGCGAAGAGCTCGTCCTCCTGCGCGTAGTAGAAGTTCGGGGTGTCGAGACGCGGCTCCTCCTCGTGGAACGGGGTGTCCGGCATCTCGCCCGCCGCGTACGCCTCGAACGGGCCGAGGTAGTGCTTCAGCCCGGTGACGAGGGCGACGTGCGCGAGGGGGGCGTGCGACAGGGCCGCGAGGAGGTCCCGCACCATGCCGCCGTTCACGCGGATGTTCTCCGCCTCGGTGTCCTGCCGCTGCCACGCGGTGAAGAACACGTGCGTCGGACGTTCGTCGGCGAGTGCCGTCCGCAGCGACCCGGGATCGCGGAGGTCGGCGGCGACGGTTCGGACACCGTCGCGGGGGAGCGGTCGCCGGGAGAGCGCCGTGACGTCCCAGCCGAGGTCGAGCAGGTGGTCCACCAGCGCCGATCCCGTGATGCCACTGGCACCCACGACGAGGGCCTCGTGACGATCGGTGGTCGGAGCGGAGTCGGTCGTGTCGGTCGTGTGCGTCATCCCCGGGTGCAACGCCTGCGGACGACAGGTGTTCCCTACCGGGGGCGCCGGATCCGGATCGGTCCCTTGGCGGTCGACGGGTCGACGACGCTGCCGTGCTGGGTGATCTCGACCTCGCCGCGGGCGACCATGCGCCGAGCGGCCCGTCGCGCCGGTTCCATGAGGTCGCGCCAGCCGTCCGGGTCGAGGGCCCGTGCCGCCTCGGACGGGCAGATGCTCGACGACCGGGAGCGCGCGGCGAGCAGCTCGTCGATCCGCTGCTCGAGCGCCCGATCGGTGGCGTCGACACCGTGCTTCCGGCACGCGGCCGAGCAGTACTTCGCGTCCGGGGCAGCGGACGAGGGCATCCGGCGACCGCACGACGCGCAGGTGCGTTCGGCGTGCTCCGCCTCGTTCGCGGCGGCGTCGGCCTCGGTCCTGATGGCGCGTCCCATGCGCCCATCCTCTCCCCACTGTCCGGTCCGGTACCCAGCCCAGGCTCGGCTGGCACCATCGACCAGGTGAGCCCCGACCCCGATGCCGCCCGTCCGCCCGAGCCCGCCTGGGTGCCGCACGCGATGTGGTGGCACGTCTACCCGCTCGGGTTCGTCGACGCCGACGTCCGGCCGGGCACCGCGGTCGAGGACCGACCCGTGGAGCACCGCCTCGACCGGATCACCCCGTGGCTCGACCACGTCCTGGACCTCGGGCTCAACGGGCTGCTGCTCGGACCCGTCTTCGCGAGCTCGACGCA
Source organism: Curtobacterium flaccumfaciens (assembly GCF_051548005.1). GTDB lineage: Bacteria > Actinomycetota > Actinomycetes > Actinomycetales > Microbacteriaceae > Curtobacterium. The sequence continues at coordinate 27,881 of NZ_JBPUGH010000021.1, forward strand.
CGGGTACGACACCGTGGACCACTTCCGGATCGACCCCCGCCTCGGGGACGACGACGACTTCGACCGGCTCGTCGCGGCGGCGCACGAGCGTGGCGTGCGGGTGCTGCTCGACGGGGTGTTCAACCACGTCGGTCGCGAGCACCCCGCGTTCCGGGCCGTCGAGGAGCACGGGCACGACACTCCCGAGGCCGACCTGTTCGCCGTCGACTGGGACGGGTGGACGCCAGGACAGCCGGTCCCGGTGCGTGACTTCGAGGGGCACGACATCCTCGTCGCGCTCGACCACGACGGCCGCGCGGCCGAGGACCTCGTCGTCGCGGTGATGTCCCACTGGCTCGGACGCGGGATCGACGGCTGGCGGCTCGACGCGGCGTACGCGGTGCCCCCGGCGTTCTGGGCGCGGGTGCTGCCCCGGGTGCGCGAGCGCTTCCCGGACGCCTGGTTCAGCGGCGAGGTCATCCACGGCGACGCGGCAGCGATCGTCCGTGCGTCGACGATGGACTCCACCACGCAGTACGAGCTGTGGCAGGGGATCTGGCACGGCATCTCGGACCGGAACCTCTTCGAGCTCGCGCACGCGGTCGAACGGCACGACGAGCTGCTCGCGACGCAGGTGCCGACCACGTTCGTCGGCAACCACGACGTCACCCGGATCGCGAGCGCCGTGGGGGAGCGGTTCGCGGCGCACGCGGCCGCGCTGCTCTTCACGCTGGCCGGGACGCCGGTCGTGTACGCGGGTGACGAGTACGGCTGGACCGGGGTCAAGGAGGAGCGCGAGGGCGGCGACGACGCGGTCCGTCCGGCGTTCCCCGAGGTGCCCCCGGCGCCGACCGACCTGACGCACGCGTACGAGGCACTCGTGGCGCTCCGACGTCGGAACCCGTGGCTGCACCGGGCGCACACCGACGTCGTGCACCTGACGAACACCGCGCTCGTGCTGCGGACCGCGACCGCGGACGCGGCCGTGGTGACCGCCCTGAACCTGGCGGACGACCCGGTCGAGGTGCCCGCAGCGGGTGCGACGCGGGTCGAGGCGGGCGGGGCCGACCTGCGGGGCGGGACCCTGCGCCTCCCGGCCGGGGGTTGGGCCGTCCTGACGGCCTGAGCGCACCACCGTGGAAGCGACAGATCGCGGCGGCCGCAACGCGAAAGCGACAGATCCCCGCAGGCTGACCGCGGGGATCTGTCGCTTTTCCGGTACGAACGAGGGACGGTGCGCTACTTGCGCGCGGCGGCCGCCCGACGCTTGTTGAACACGTCGAACGCGACGGCGGCGAGCAGCACCAGGCCCTTGATGAGCGACTGGAACTCGGTGCCGACACCGAGGATCGACATGCCGTTGTTCAGGATGCCGATGATGAGACCACCGACGATCGCGCCCGGCACCGTGCCGATGCCGCCCGTGACGGCAGCGCCACCGATGAACACGGCCGCGATGGCGTCGAGCTCGAAGCCGTTGCCCGCGCCGGGTGCGGCGAGGTTGAGCTGGCCGGTGAAGACCACACCCGCCAGGGCTGCGATGACGCCCATGTTCACGAAGAGGAGGAACGTGACGCGCTTCGTCTTGACGCCGGACAGCTGCGCGGCGAGGGCGTTCCCACCGATCGCGTAGACGTGGCGACCGAAGACCGCGCTCCGCATGACGACCGAGTAGATCACCACGAGCGCGCCGAGGACGACGAGCACGATCGGCGTGCCGTTGTAGCTGGCGAGCAGCAGGGCGACGTAGATCACGAGCGCCGCGCCGAACGCGGTCTTCACGATGAACCAGGCGAAGGGCTCGCTCTCGAGCTGGTACTTCCGGCGGGTGGCACGGCCGCGGAAGGCGGTGATCACCATGATCGCGGCGGCGGCGAACCCGAGGACCATCGTGAGCGGCTCGTACCCGGTGGTGCCGAACGACGGCAGGAACCCGGAGCCGAGCGACCGGAAGCCGGTCGGGAACGGCGAGATCTGCTGGTTCTGCAGGACGATCTGCGCCGCGCCGCGGAAGGCGAGCATGCCCGCGAGGGTCACGATGAACGCCGGGATCCCGAAGTAGGCGATCCAGAAGCCCTGCCACGCGCCGACGAGCGCGCCGATCACGAGGCAGAGGACGACCGCGACCGGCCACGGGAGGCCCCACTGGGTGATCATCACACCGGCCATCGCTCCGCTGAACGCGACGACCGACCCGACCGACAGGTCGATGTGGCCGGCGATGATGACCATCACCATGCCGATCGCCAGGATCAGGATGTAGCTGTTCTGGACGATGATGTTCGACACGTTGATCGGTGCCAGGGTGATGCCGCTCGTGGCCACCTGGAAGAAGATCACGATGACGATCAGCGCGATGAACAGGCCGATCTGTCGGAGCTGCCCGGTGAGGTAGCTCGCTGCGGACTTAAGCGCGTTCATTGACAGGGGTCTCCCGTTCCTGGGTCATGTACTGCATGAGGACCTCTGGGGTGGCCTCGGAGCGGGGCACGTCGGCGGTGATCGTGCCCTCGGAGAGTGTGTAGATGCGGTCGCAGATGCCGAGGAGCTCCGGGAGCTCGGAGGAGATCACGATGATCCCCTTGCCCTGGTCCGCCAAGCTGTTGATGAGCGTGTAGATCTCGTACTTCGCACCGACGTCGATGCCGCGGGTCGGCTCGTCGAGGATGAGCACGTCGGGATCGGCGTACATCCACTTCGACAGGACGACCTTCTGCTGGTTGCCGCCGGAGAGCTTGCCCGTGACGGCGTTCACCGACGGGGCCTTGATGTTCATGCTCTTCAGGAACTGCGACGCGACCGTGGTCTCCTGCGAGCTGTTCACGAAGCCCCAGTTGGCGAGCTTGCCGAGCGCCGAGCCGGAGATGTTCCGCTTGATGTCGTCGATCAGGTTGAGGCCGTAGCGCTTCCGGTCCTCGGTCGCGTAGGCGATGCCGTTGTCGATCGCGCGGGTCACGGTGTTCGTCTTGATCGGGACGCCGCGCTTGTACACGGTGCCGCTGATGCCGGTGCCGTACGAGTGCCCGAACACGCTCATCGCGAGTTCGGTCCGGCCGGCACCCATGAGCCCCGCGATGCCGACGACCTCACCGGCGCGGACGTTGAGGTTCGCCTGGTGGATGATCTCGCGTGAGCCGTCGAGCGGGTGGTGCACCGTCCAGTCCTCGATGCGCAGGAGCTCCTCGCCGATGTTCGGCTCGCGCTCCGGGTAGCGGCTGGACAGGTCGCGGCCGACCATGCCGCGGATGATGCGGTCCTCGGAGACGTCGTCGCCGTGCATGTCGAGCGTCTCGATCGTCTTGCCGTCGCGGATGATCGTGACCTTGTCCGCGATCGCCTTGATCTCGTTGAGCTTGTGGCTGATGATGATCGCCGTCATGCCCTCGGCCTGCAGCGACCGGATGAGGTCGAGCAGGTGTGCGGAGTCGTCGTCGTTCAGCGCAGCCGTGGGCTCGTCGAGGATGAGCAGCTTGACGTCCTTCGAGAGCGCCTTCGCGATCTCGACGAGCTGCTGCTTGCCGACGCCGATGTCCACGATCTTCGTGACGGGGTTGTCCTTGAGCCCGACGCGCTGGAGCAACGACGCGGCCTCGAGGTTGGTCTGGTTCCAGTCGATGAGCCCGCCCTTGACGCGCTCGTTGCCGAGGAAGATGTTCTCGGCGATCGACAGGAACGGACTGAGCGCGAGTTCCTGGTGGATGATGACCACGCCCGCGGCCTCGGAGTCGTTGATGGAGCCGAACTTCACCGGCTGACCGTCGAGCAGGATCTCGCCGTCGAAGGTGCCGTGCGGGTAGACCCCAGACAGCACCTTCATGAGGGTCGACTTGCCCGCGCCGTTCTCGCCGCAGATCGCGTGGACCTGGCCGCGCTCGACCTCGATGGAGACACCCTGCAGGGCCTTCACACCGGGGAAGGTCTTGGTGATGTCCCGCATCTCGAGGATGGTGTCCGCCATGCGGACCGCCTTTCCGTCGTGCGCGCGTGGGCGCGCTGGTGATGACGGACTGGAGGCGCGGTGCGGGCTCGCAC
>NZ_JBPUGH010000022.1:0-30660 GCF_051548005.1 Curtobacterium flaccumfaciens
GACCAGGCGTTGCAGCTGCGTCACGTGGCCCGGCTCCAGTTCGTCGAGGGTGGCGACGCCGAGGAGGCGCATGGTGCGTTCGATCTGGTCGGTGAGGATCTGGATCATGCGGTCGACGCCGGCTTCGCCGCCGGCCATCAGGCCGTAGAGGTAGGCGCGGCCGACCATGGTGAAACGTGCGCCGAGGGCGACGGCGGCCACGATGTCGGCGCCGGACATGATGCCCGTGTCGAGGTGCACCTCGGTGTCGTTGCCGACCTCCTTGACGACCTGCGGCAGGAGGTGGAAGGGGACGGGGGCGCGGTCGAGCTGACGCCCGCCGTGGTTCGACAGCGTGATGCCGTCGACGCCCATCGACGCGAGTCGCTTCGCGTCCGCCAACGACTGCACGCCCTTCACGACGACCTTGCCGGGCCACTGGTCACGGATCCACTCTAGGTCCTCGTAGGTGACCGTCGGGTCGAACATGTGGTCGAGCAGTTCACCGACCGTGCCGGACCAGCGGTCGAGGGAGGCGAACGCGAGGGGTTCGGTGGTGAGGAAGTCGAACCACCACCAGGGGCGGGGTACCGCGTTGACGATGGTCTTCACGCCGAGCTGCGGCGGGATGGAGAACCCGTTGCGCTTGTCCCGGAGGCGGGCGCCGGCGACGGGGACGTCGACGGTGACGAGCAGCGTGTCGAAGCCGGCGCGAGCAGCCCGCTCCACCAGCGCCATGCTCTTGTCGCGGTCCTTCCACATGTAGAGCTGGAACCAGTTCCGGCCGTGCGGGTTCGCGGCCTTGACGTCCTCGATCGCTGTGGTGCCCATGGTCGACAGGGAGAACGGGATGCCGGCGCGTCCTGCGGCGCGGGCGCCGGCACGCTCACCCTCGGTCTGCATCATGCGGGTGAACCCGGTCGGCGCGATCCCGAACGGCAGCGCGGTCGGCGCGCCCAGCACATCGCGTGCAGTCGAGACGCGGGACACGTCACGCAGGATCGCGGGGGTGAACTCGATGTCCTCGAACGCCTGCCGGGCACGGGCGAGTGAGATCTCGGCCTCGGCGGCACCTTCGGTGTAGTCGAATGCGGCCTTCGGGGTGCGTCGGGCGGCGATCTGGCGGAGGTCCCAGGTCGTCAACGCCTGCTCGAGCCGCTGCCGCCGACCCGGCAGCGAGGGCTTCTTGAACTGCATGAGCGGCGCCAGGTCACGCACGCTCGGGAACTGCCGCTGCACACGGGTGCGGCTGGCGGACGCCGAGCCTGCCGAGGCAGCCGGAGCGCCGGTCGCGGGGTCGACGCGGGAGTGGTCGTCGGTGGTGGTCATGCGTTGCTCCTGACGGTGGTGCGGTGGGGGCGGGCGTCCGAGCCCGGCGTGGGGGAGTAGCGGCTGGGTTCGACGGTGCGGGCGACGACGTCGCGGAGTGTCTCCAACGATGCACCTGCGAGGCCCGCGAGTCCGAGACTGCGCGCCTGGACGAGCACATTGCCGAGGGCGGTCGCCTCGACGGGCCCGGCGAGGACCGGCAGACCGGTGCGGTCGGCGGTCAGCTGGCAGAGCAGGGTGTTCTGCGAGCCGCCCCCGACAATGTGGACGGCGCGGACGTCCTTGCCGGTGACGTCGACGATGGTCCGCAGCGTCGACGCGTACGCGGCGGCGAGGGACTCGAGGATCGACCGGACGAGCTCGGCCCGTGACGTCGGTGCCAGGACTCCGTGATCGGCGCACCATGCCGCGATCCGGGCCGGCATGTCGCCCGGCGGGGTGAACGCGTCGTCGGCGACGTCGAACACGGGCACCGGGGTGGTGACGGCCGCGGCGGAGGCGAGGAGCGCCTCCAGGTCGATGCTCTCGCCACCGCGTTCCCAGGTGCGGACGCTCTCGGACAGCAGCCACAGGCCCGACACGTTCTTGAGGAAGCGGACGCGTCCGTCGACGCCGCCCTCGTTGGTGCAGTTCGCCTCGCGCGCCGCGTCGGAGAGCACCGGGTGCTCCAGTTCGACGCCGACCAGGGACCAGGTACCGGACGAGATGTAGGCGAAGTCCGGGTCCGTCGCGGGGACCGCGACGACGGCGGACGCCGTGTCGTGCGACCCGACGAGCGTGACCGGGACGGGACCGCCGAGGGCGGGCAGGAGCGTGCCGAGTCGGTCGCCCGGGTCGCGGAGCGCGGGCAGCAGGTCGGCCGGGAGGCCCATGGCGGCCACCAGGGTCGGGTCCCAGTCGCGGGTGGTCGCGTCGAGCAGCCCTGTGGTCGAGGCGTTGGTGCGCTCCGCGGCCTCGACGCCGGTGAGCCAGTAGCCGAGTAGGTCCGGCACGAGGAGTGCCCGGTCCGCCAGTGCTGCGTCGGGATCGGCGGCGAGCTGGAACACCGTGTTGAACGGCAGGTGCTGCAGACCGTTGCGGGCGTACAGCGCTTCCGCGGACACCTGGGCGTGGACCGTCCCGACCCCCCGCTCGTGCCGCGCGTCCCGGTAGTGGGACGGCAGCCCGAGCAGTCGCCCGCCCCTGAGCAGTCCGTAGTCCACCGCCCAGGAGTCCACGCCGATGCTCGCGACCTCGGGGTGCCGCCGGAGTGCCTCACGGAGCCCCGTGGTGACCTGCCGGTAGAGCTCGACGACGTCCCAGTGCAGAGCCTGCCTGCCCTGCTCGTGGAGCGCGACCGGTCCGTTCGGGAACCGGGCGACGTGCTCCATCCGCACGTCGTCCCGTCCGACGTGGCCGACGATGACCCGGCCGCTCGTCGCACCGAGGTCGACCGCGGCGACGCCGCCGCTGGTGTGCATGTGCTGCTCGCTTCCGGGATCAGCGCAGGAACGCGGCGGCGACGCCGGCGTCCACCGGGACGTGCAGACCGGTCGTGTGCGAAAAGTCGGACGTGCAGATGGCGTACACGGCGTTCGCGACGTTCTCGGGGACGACCTCGCGCTTCAGGATCGTGCGCTGCGCGTAGAACTTCCCGAGGTCCTGCTCGTCGATGCCGTACGTCTTCGCGCGGTTCGCACCCCAGCCCGAGGCGAAGATGCCCGAGCCACGGACGACGCCGTCGGGGTTGATGCCGTTGACGCGGATGCCGTACTCGCCGAGCTCGGCTGCGAGGAGGCGCACCTGGTGGGCCTGGTCGGCCTTGGTGGCGGAGTAGGCGATGTTGTTCGGACCGGCGAACACCGAGTTCTTGCTCGAGATGTAGACGATGTCGCCGCCGAGGCCCTGCTCGATGAGCACCTTCGCCGCTGCCTTCGACACGAGGAACGATCCCTTGGCCATGACGTCGTGCTGGAGGTCCCAGTCCTGCTCGGTCGTCTCTAGCAGGCTCTTGCTGAGGCTGAGTCCGGCGTTGTTCACGACGAGGTCGAGCCCGCCGAAGTGCAGCAGGGTCTCCTGGATCGCGCTGTCGATCGCGTCCGCGCTGGTGACGTTCGCCACCACACCGATCGCCCGGTCCGGTCCCCCGATCTCGGCTGCGGCCTCCTGCGCCTTGGCGAGGTCGAGGTCGGCGATGACGACCGCGGCGCCCTCGGCTGCGAGACGCTTCGCGATCGCCTTGCCGATGCCCGACGCGGCACCGGTCACGAGGGCGATGCGGGTCGCGAGGGCCTTCGGCCTCGGCATCCGCTGCAGTTTCGCTTCCTCCAGAGCCCAGTACTCGATGCGGAACTTCTCCGCCTCGTCGATCGGAGCGTAGGTGGACAGCGCCTCGGCGCCGCGCATGACGTTGATCGCGTTGACGTAGAACTCGCCGGCGACGCGGGCGGTCTGGGCGTCCTTGCCGTACGAGAACATCCCGACGCCCGGCACCAGGACGATGAGCGGGTCGGCGCCGCGGATCGCCGGGCTCGTCTCGTCGGCGTGCCGGTCGTAGTACGCCTGGTAGTCGGCGCGGTACTGCTCGTGCAGCTCGTGCAGGCGGGCGGTCTGCTCCTCGACGCTCGCCGTCGCCGGCAGGTCGAGGATGAGCGGCTTGACCTTGGTGCGGAGGAAGTGGTCCGGGCAGCTCGTACCGAGTGCCGCCAGTTCCTCGGCTCGCTCGCTCGCGAGGAAGTCGAGCACGACGTCGCTGTCTTCGAAGTGGCCGACCACGGGCTTGTCGTGTCCGGCGATGCCCCGGATGGTCGGCGCGAGGGCGGCGGCGCGCTGCTTGCGCTCGGCCTCGGGAAGCGCCTCGAAGCCGGGCCGAGTCGAGCCGAACGGCCGGTCCTTGCCGTGCTCGGCGATGTACTGCTCGGCGGTGTCGATGATCCACCGGGAGTTCGCCTCGGCCTCGGCGGAGGTGTCCCCCCACGCGGTGATGCCGTGTCCGCCGAGAATCGTGCCGATCGCCTCGGGGTGCTGCTCCTTGATCGCGGCGATGTCGAGCCCGAGCTGGAAGCCGGGTCGACGCCACCGCACCCAGACGACCTTCTCGCCGAAGATCCGCTCGGTCAGCGCCGGCCCGTCGGCCGCGGTCGCGATCGCGATCCCGGCGTCGGGATGGAGGTGGTCGACGTGCGCAGCGTCGACGAGGGCGTGCATCGCGGTGTCGATCGACGGCGCGGCACCGCCCTTGCCGAAGAGCGTGTGATCGAACGCGGCGACCATCTCGTCCTCGCGCTCGACCCCGGGGTAGACGTTCCGCAGTGCGCGGACCCGGTCGACGCGCAGGACCGCGAGGCCCTCCGGCGTCAGGGTGCCGAGGTCGCCCCCGGAGCCCTTCACCCAGAGCAGCTCGACCGGTTCGCCCGTGACCGGGTCGTTGTCGGTGCCCTTCGCGGACGTGTTGCCGCCCGCGTAGTTCGTGATCCGGGGGTCGGAGCCGAGCGCGTTGGAGCGCGCGATGAGCGCGCTGACCGTGTCGTCCGCGGTGGTGTCGTGCGTTGCGGGGTCCACCCGTGCCTCCAGGTCGTTGATCGTCATGGGTCTACGCGCCCCAACCGGCCTGGACGCCGCCGACGCGGTCCTCGGCAATCCGCTGCTGGTAGCCGGAGTCGAGGTAGGCGCGCATCGGGTCCGCGGGGAGCCCCCGGGACTCGCGCCACGCGGCGAGGTCCTTGCGGACGTCGGTCTGGAACGCGTCCATGAAGACCTCGTTCGCGCGGAGGACGTCGTGCGCCTCCTGCGCGGCGGTCAGCGCGACGCGGTCGAGGAGCAGCGCCCGCGCGGTCATCTCCTGCACGTTGAGGACCGAGCGGATCTGGCCGGGGATCTTGTCCTCGACGTTGTGGCACTGGTCGAGCATGAACGCCACGTCCGGGTTGTCGTAGCCGCCGCCGCGGATGACCTCGACGAGGATCCGGAAGAGCTGGAACGGGTCGGCTGCGCCCACGATGAGGTCGTCGTCGGCGTAGAAGCGCGAGTTGAAGTCGAACGAGCCGAGCTTGCCGAGTCGGAGGAGCTGCATGACGATGAACTCGATGTTCGTGCCGGGGGCGTGGTGCCCGGTGTCGAGGCACACCATCGCCTTGTCACCGAGCGCCGCGGTCTGCACGTAGCTCGTGCCCCAGTCCGGGACGTCCGTGTGGTAGAACGACGGCTCGAAGAACTTGTACTCGAGCACGAGCCGCTGGTCGTCGCCGAGCCGGTCGTAGATCGTCGACAGGCTGTCGTGGAGGCGGTCCTGGCGGGAGCGCATGTCCTCCTGGCCGGGGTAGTTCGACCCCTCGGCGAGCCAGATCTTCAGGTCGCGGCTGCCGGTGGCGTCCATCACGTCGATGCACCGGAAGTGGTGGTCGATCGCCTTCTGCCGGACGCTCGCGTCGGTGTGGGTCAGCGCACCGAACTTGTAGTCGTCGTCCTGGAACGTGTTCGAGTTGATCGTCCCGAGCCGGACGCCGTGCTCCTCGGCGTGCCGCTTCAGGTCGGCGAAGTCGTCGACGAGGTCCCACGGGATGTGCAGCGCAACGGTCGGGGCGAGGCCCGTGTACTTGTGGACCTGGGCGGCGTCCGCGATCTTCTCGTACGGGTCGCGCGGCGTGCCCGGCGTGGAGAACACCTTGAAGCGGGTCCCGGAGTTGCCGAACGCCCAGCTCGGGAGTTCGATCTGCTGCCGTGCCAGTTGCTCGGCGATGCCGGCGAAGCTCGGGGTTGATGTCATCGTCGCACTTCCTCGTGTCGATTGAATCGTTTCACGTGGACACTAGCCCTCTGTGACGCGAAGAGCAAGCCATTCGGTGGATCTGTCCCCGTAGCCCGCTCCGGCCGGGAATCGATCGTGATTTTTCCTTGCAGTTCAGTGATGACGGCTGTACGTTTCCACCGGGTTCTCCTTGAAGCGTTTCAAAAGCGCTCCTGGCACGCGCTGTCGCGGCCTCGGACCTGACCGAAGTGTGTTCACTCAACGGAGAGGAACTGCCATGTCACCACGCCCACGAAGGGGTCGCGCCGCACTCGGCGCGGGACTCCTCGCCCTGGGGCTCGTCGCCGGAGGCCTCCAGGTGCTGCCGGCCTCCGCAGCCCCGGACCGGCCCGGCCCCGCCGGTACCGACCTGCGCCGCTGTCCCTGGATGAACCCACGCGAGTCCGCCGATCGGCGTGCCGACCGGCTCCTCACGGCCAGTTCCCTCGGCCAGCAACTCCGCTGGCTCGACGAGCAGGCGGCGAACAACCCGACCCAGACCGACTTCAGCGGTGTGACCTACCCCGCGCAGGTCCCGTGCACCCCTGTGGTGTCGTACGCCGACGGCCCGGACTACGTGCGCGGTCCCGCAGGAGTGACCGTCTTCCCCGCGCAGATCGCCCTCGCATCGTCCTTCGACACCGACCTGGCGCGGGCGAAGGGGGCCGCGCAGGCGGACGAGGCGTTCCGCTCCGGGAAGAACGGGTTGCTCGCTCCCGGACTGCACTCGAGTCGCACTCCGCTGTCCGGCCGCACACCGGACTACCTCGGTGAGGACTCCTACCTGGCCGGGCACCTCGCGGGCTCGCTCATCGACGGCATCCAGAACGGGAACCCGGACGAACCGGTGATGGCGGTGGTGAAGCACTACATCGCGAACGAGCAGGAACTCGACCGCCAGACCAGCTCGTCGAACATTGACGGCCGGACCCTCCGCGAGGTGTACGACCTGCCGTTCCGCATCGCCATCGACAGCGGCGCCCCGGCTGGTGTCATGTGCTCCTACAACCAGGTGAACGGGCAGTACGCCTGCGAGAACCCGCTGCTGAAGAATATCCTGAAGGGCGACGACGGCTTCGACGGCTACGTCGTGTCCGACTTCGGCTCCGTGCACTCGACGGGTCCCTCGCTCAACGCCGGTCTGGACCAGGAACTCAACCGACCGAAGTTCTACACGCCCGCCAACATTCAGGCGGCGATCGACACCGGGCAGGTGACGACGGCACAGGTGACCGCTGCGGCGCACCGCGTCGTCCGGTCGTACATCGCCGCCGGCCTGTTCGACCACCCGTTGCCCACCACCCCGTCGACCACGTCGAGCACGCCGGAGAACAAGGCCGTCGCTCGTCAGGTCGCGGAAGCCGGATCGGTCTTGTTGAAGAACGACGGCGGCGCGCTCCCGCTCGGTCGATCTGCGAAGAAGATCGCGGTAATCGGGGCGACCGCGTCCGCCACCCCGACGAACGGCATCAGCGCGGCGAGCGTCTGCGCGATGCCGAACTTCGGTCCTGCCGTGAGCTGCCCGAACGTGGTCGCTCCACTCGACGCGATCACGGCACGGGCAGCGAAGCTCGGAGCCATCGTGACCTTCGACCCAGGAACCGATCCGGCGAAGGCCGCCTCGGTCGCAGCGGCGGCGGACACCGTGATCGTCTTCGGCTACGCGCTCCAGGGCGAGGGCACCGACCGCACGACGCTGGCGCTCGACGGGAACGGTGACGCGCTCATCGACGCGGTCGCGAAGGCGAACCCGAACACCATCGCCGTCCTCGAGACGGGGACCGCCACGACGATGCCCTGGCTCTCCTCGGTCCGCGCGGTGGTCGAGGCGTGGTACCCGGGTGAACAGCAGGGCAACGCGCTCGCGCGGCTGCTCTACGGCGACGTGGACTTCAGCGGCAAGCTGCCGATGACCTTCCCGAAGTCGCTCACCGACGTCCCCACCTCGACGCCCGCGCAGTACCCGGGACTCGTCGACGGGCAGGTCACACGGCCGACCGGCAGCACTGCCGTCCGCCAGGTCGCTTACTCGGAAGGGCTCGCCGTCGGACACAAGTGGTACGAGAGCAAGGGCATCGAGCCCCTCTTCGCCTTCGGCCACGGACTGTCCTACGCGTCGTTCTCGTACTCCGACCTGCGCGTCGAGCGGAAGGGGTCGGGCGACACCACGCGCATCTCCGTCCGGTTCACCGTCCGGAACACCGGCAAGGTCGCAGGGACCGCGACTCCCCAGGTGTACCTGACGCTGCCCCCGGCTGCCGGCGAACCCGGGAAGCGGCTCGTGGCGTTCTCCGACCGGGCCCTCCGCCCCGGGGAGCGGCGAACCGTCACCGCGACGGTGGACGCGAGGACAGCGGACGAACCACTCTCGGTGTGGGACACGACGGCGCACGACTGGGCCGTGGTGCCCGGCGTCGCCACGGTGTCGGTCGGCACCGCCGTCGACCAGCCGGTGCTCACGGCGACGGTGCGCGTCCGCTGACGTCGAACCCGGCAGACCGTGGGCGGGGTGCTCAGAGCCGCTCCGCCCACGGCGCCGTGGTCCGGGTCAGAGGACGGTCGACGGCTCGACACGGCTCGGCCGGGGCGCGTCGTCATCCGCCTTGCGCAGGCGCGCCACCCACAGCAGGCCGATGAGGGCCGCGACGACCACCGACGCGAACAGGATCACGAAGAGTGATCGGGCACCGACGGCGGCGAGGGCCGGGGTCACCAGTGCGACGGCAGCGGCGACCGCCCGGGTGAACGCGATCGCGATCCCCTGCGCAGTGCTCCGGTACAGGGTCGGGAACAGTTCCTGCGACCAGACCTTGAAGATCGGCTCGCCGGCCATCGGGCCACCCAGCGCGGAGAGGAAGCTCACTGCGATCATCGTCCCGATGTTGACGCCGAGCAGCGCCGGTGTCGCGTACGCGGCCGCAGCGACCGCGGCGCCGATCCCGAACACGAGCATCCGCCACCGGGTGTCCATGAACTTCACCACGAACACCATGGCCAGGAGGTTGAAGGCGTACGAGCAGAGACTGATGACCGATGCCGTGGAGACCGTCGAGTGCGCAACGTTGACGTACAGGTAGGTGCTGAACTGCCCGAGTGTGTTCCCGGTGATGTTGCCGATCGCGTAGAAGAGCGCGATCGCGACGAGCGGGATGACGTACCGAGTCCGCAGCAGCTGTCGGAGCACGTTGACCGAGACGACCTGCTGTTCACCGATCTCCGCCGCGCTCGCCGCGTCCTGCGCGTGCCGGGTGTCGATCGTCTGCGTCGCGGCGGTCTTCGCTTCCGTCCAGGCTTCGGACTCCGGGATCCCCGCGCGGAGGACGAGGACGACGAGCGCGATCACGAGGAGGACGCCGTACATGACGTGGGCCCCGGTGGCACCCATGCCACCGACGAAGATGCCCAGCGCGGTCGGGACCAGGATCCCGCCGATCCACAGGAAGTGTGTCGAGCTCACCGCACGGCCTCGTGCGCCCCGCTTCGCGCTCTCCCCGATCATCGCGAGCGAGACCGGGAGGTCGGCGCCGGTCGCGAGACCGAGGAGCGCGAGGCCGACGTAGAGCCATGCGGCGGACAGCCCGACCGTGGCGATCGCCGCGCCGATCGCATACACGATCATCGTGACTGTGAAGACGCGCCGCCGACCAAACGAGTCGCCGAGCCGTCCGCCGACGAGGGCACCGATCGCGATCGTGATCGTCAGCAGTGCCGACATCTGCGCGATCGCCGCCCCGTCCAGGCCGAGTCGGTCCTGGTACAGCACCAGTGCCGTACCGGTGGTCACGATCGCTCCGGCATCGAGGAACGATGCCATCCCCGCGACGAAGGTGACCCAGCCCGGTCGGACGGTCCGTTGAACACGTGCGCTCACATCAGCTCCTCTTCGAGTGTGTATCGATCTACACAGTGTAGCCGTTGAAACGGTTCATCGAGACCACGAGAGGAACGCGCGGAGCTCGGCTCACCGCCGCGGTCGAACCAGGCTCGACCTGCGGACACGGAGCGCGGGTGCGAGGACCTCGTCGACGGCTTCCGTCCGGCCGTCGATCCGAGCGAGCAGGTGTCTCGCGGCCGCGGCACCGAGCGCGGCGCCGTGCTGGTCGACGGACGTCAGCGCCAGCGCCGGGTGCGCGCCGAGCCCGGACCCGTCGTACCCGACGAGCGCGACCTGATCGACCAGACCGAGCTCCGTCAGCGACCACAGCGCGCGGATGCCGAGCCCGTCGTCCGCGGCGAAGAGCGCTGTCGGGTGGTGCTCGGCGAAGAGCAACTCGGCCATCGCGGCGTCGACGTCGTCCTGTGCTGTCGAGCGGACGTGGGCGGTGTGCGGGTGGACCTCCGGGAACCGCTCGGCCATGAACGATCTGTATGCCTGTGCCCGGATCCGGTGCGGATTGCCGTCGTCCGTTCCCACGACCTCGGCACGGACCGTCAGGTGTGCGATCCGTCGGTGCCCGAGCGAAGCGAGGTGCTCGAGCGCGAGGTGGGTCCCCGCGACGTCGTCGCCCACCACCGAGTCGTAGTGACCGCTCGGGTTGTGCCTGCCCATGAGCACGAGCGGGACGCGTCGGGCGATGGACTCCAGCTCGGGGCGCGGGACGAGTGGCGAGATCGCGATCAGACCGTCCACGTTCCGGTCGACCAGGGCGTCGAGGGCCCTGCGCCCGTGTCCGGAGTCGCTCGTCGCGGGCGCGAGGACCAGCTGGTAGGGGCTCGTCGCGATCGTCGCGGTGATGCCGGCGAGGACCTCGTCGAAGAACGGGTTCCCCACGGACACGAGCTCGACGCCGATCGTCCACCCTCGTCCGCGGAGCGCTCTCGCCGCGGCGCTCGGTCGGTAGTCGAGCGAGCGGATCGCGGCCTCCACGCGCTCCCGCATCCCCGGACTCACGCCGTACGCGCCGCGGAGCACCTTCGACACTGCTGCTCGCGACACCCCGGCGAGTTCCGCGACGTCGGTGATCGTCGGTGGGCGGCTGGTGCTCATCGCTCCCCTGTGAGGGTGTGGGAGGTCAACTATAGTGCTGGGATCGACGTAGATCGATACACGAAGGGGACGCCATGGATCGCAAGCCGACGACCGCTGCCGACATCCGTGCTGCTGCGGCTGCGTGGTCCCCCCGCCCGCACGGCGTTGCTGCGGGCGCTCGCGCCTCGACGTCGTCCGGTGTCCGGTGGGCGTACCTGCCCGGTACCCGTGCGAGTGCGGTCCGCGACCGTCTCGTGCGCGAAGGGTTCGCCGCGAACCGGTTCGTGCACTACTCGGAGAACTTCGAGGAGGTCCCACGCACGGTGGAGTTCCGGTGGGCGTCCGATCAGCCGACGATCGTGGTCGGTTCCGGCAGGGTGTCCGCGATCGACGGCTGCGACCTGCAGGCCCTGGACGGGGAGCGCTACCGGGTGCAGGGCGGTTCGACGCTCGCGGTCCGGGTCGAGGTCGGTCCCGGCGCCGTGCCCGCACTCGGCTTCGCGTCCTCCGTCCCGGCGGTCGTCGCCCGCGCGGCTCCGGACGACGAGGACGTCGACGCAGAGGTGGTCGAGGGTGGCGTCCGCGCCCCGCACCTCGAGTCCGAACCGGTCGTGCACGTGGAGATGGGTGCCGTACCCGGCCGGGAGGGGCTGTGGGATGCAGGGGCGACCGTCCTCGGCCGACCGGTGTTCTCGGCGTCCGGACACCCGGTCGTCCGGAGCGGGGAGTCCCCTGACGAGGCGCTGGCCGACTCGGTCCACGAGACCCGGCACGACGTCGTCGAGATCGCTCCCGGGCGCTGGACGACACGGCACCGACTCGGCTTCCGCTTCCTCCGCGTCGACGGCGTGACCACGACCGGGGTGACGGTCGAAGCGAACTTCCGGCCGCCGCGCGAGGACCCGGGCGCGTTCGTGTGTTCCGACGACGGCCTCAACCGCATCTGGGCCGCCGCGTCGTACACCGTGCACCTCTGTGCGCAGGGGTTGATGCTCGACGGCGTCAAGCGTGACCGGATGCCCTGGATGGGTGACCAGGCCCTCAACATCGTCTCGAACGCGTACACGCTCGCGGACGGGCCGCTGGTCGTCGACGGCCTCGTCGCCCTCGGACGGGTGCGCGACGGCTACGTGAACGGGCTCGCGGACTACTCCCTATGGTGGGTCATCGCGCAGTCGGTGGCGCTCCGGTACATCGGGACCGAGTCGCACCTCACTGCGGAGGCCGATCGGATCGACGCCTTCGTGCGGGGGTTGGCACGACAGACGACGGACTCGGGGGTGTTCCGTCCGGTGCGCGACGAGACCGCCTTCGCGGGGCTCGACACACCGGTCCTGATCGACTGGGGCGTCGACATCGAGCCGGACCGTGACCTCGGCGCGCTGCAGGTCCTCTGGTACTGGGCGCTCCGCAGCGCTGACGAGGTCCTCACGACCGTGGGACACCCTGGTGCCGCCCGCTGGGCTGCGCTCGCGGACCGGGTCGCCGAGGTGCTGCGCTCGCGGTGCTGGGATGCCGATCGCGGGGTGTGGCGCACCTACCTCGACGACGACGCGAACGACGAGGACGTCCCGTCGCCGTACCCGGCGTTCCTCGCCTTCCTCGCCGGCTTGACGCCACCCGGCGAGCAGCCGTCCGAACTGGTCGACGCCCCGGTCGGCACCCCGTTCATGAACGGCTTCGCCCTCCTCGCGCGTGCCCGGTCGGGTGATCCGGCAGGCGCGGTCGACCGGCTCCGCGCGCTCTGGTCGCCGATGCTCGACGCGGGCGCGACGACCTTTTGGGAGGAGTTCACCGCTCCGGGGCACTCGGACTGGGAGATGTACGACCGCCCCTTCGGGAAGAGCCTCGCTCACGCGTGGGGAGCGGCACCGGCCGCGATCCTCCCGGAGGCCGTCCTCGGCGTCCGCCCCGCCGCGGCCGGGTGGGACCGCTTCACGGTCGATCCCTCGCTCGGCGGCCTGGAGTGGGCGTCCGCCGTGGTCCCGACGCGTCACGGTGCCGTCGTGGTCGTCGCGGACCGGTCGGAGTGCGTCGTCGAGGTCCCCACGGGGACGACCCTCGAGACCTGCGACGGTGTCGTGCCCGGGCCGGCCGTCGTCACGCTCGCGTGCTCGGGGGAGTGGCGGGGCACGGAGGACCGCCGAGGTGCCGTCGTCGCGCGGTGACGGTCGTCGTCCGGGACGGGTCGGTCCCGTCGACGACCTGCGTGCGCCGGGTCAGCCCGCCGGGTCTGGTCCGGCGTCGTCCGGACTGAGATCGACGTACACCTGCAGGTGCCCCTCGACCTCTGCGGCGTAGTCGATCGTCGGGTCGAGGAGGAACTGCAGCGCCAACCCCTCCCTGAAGCCGCAGAGGTGCAGGGCCGCACGGGCGAACGGGACGTCGGACCGGTAGCGCCCGGCACCCGCAGCGTGATCGAGCTCGCTCACGAAGCGTGTCCGGACGTCGGAGTACCAGCGGCGGTAGTACCCGTGTGCCGGGTTGTCCGGGGCGGTCGCGTCCGACTCGAGTCGGTAGAACATGCGGAGCCGGACGGGATTCGCCGCATCGCGCACGGCGAGCGCCACGAGTCCCCGGAAGAACGCGACGCCCTCGCTCCGCTCGAGGTCGAACTCGTCGGCCGAGGAGCCCACGTTCTGGTCGAGCACCGCCTCGAGCAGTGCCGCCTTCTCCGGGTAGTGGTACAGCAAGGCCTGGTGGGAGGTCCCAGCGCGTGCGGCGATGTCCCGGAGCGATGCGGCGTCGTAGCCGTTCGCGGCGAAGGCTGCCTCGGCCGCCCGCAGGATCTGACGACGGCGCTGTTCGGTCGCGTGCGCCCGTCCCGTGACCTTCCGGCGGACAGGGACCACGTCATCGAACGGCACGGCCCCAGTCTGGCGCAATTTCGTTCGACGGCGGTTTTCCGCAATTTTACCAGGTGGCAAAAGTTTTTCTACCACCTGGCAAAACGCTGTGCTACCGTCCAGGAAGTCCCCCGAATGCGGGGCAGGACCGGCTCTGGTGACTTCGTCTCCGGTCCTCCGCAACATCACTTCGAGCCTCGAACAGATCGGACTCCCGTGCCCACCTCCCGTCCTCGCATCCCGTGGAGACCAGCGCTCGTCGTCGCGCTCTCCGCGACCCTCGTCCTGTCCGTCGCGACCGTCGCAGAGGCAGCCCCTAGGCAGCCGTGGATGAACACGCGTCTGTCCGCTGACCAGCGCGCCGACCTCCTGGTCAAGCGACTCACGCTCGACCAGAAGATCGAAGTACTCGTCCAGACCGGCGGCGAAGGCGTCCCGGAGTACGGGATCCCGGCCATCCGAGGCAAGGACGCGTCGAACGGGATCGGTCTTAGCAACCCGACCACGGCGCTCCCCGTCGGACTCGCCCTGGCGTCGACCTTCGACGACGGGCTCGCCGAGCAGTACGGTGCCGTCGCCGGCCGCGAAGCGCGCGCATCCGGGTTCAACTCGGCCGCAGCGCCGTCGGTCGACCTCGCCCGCAACCCCTGGAACGGCCGCGGGTGGGAGAGCGCGGGTGAGGACCCGCTGCTCACCGGTAACATCGGCACCGCCGAGGTGCAGGGCATCCAGTCCGAGCGCATCCCCGCCGAGGTCAAGCACTACAACGTCTACAACCAGGAGAGCCGGCGCGCCCACGTCGACGCCGTCGTCGACGAGCGGACGCTGCAGGAGGTCTACACACGGCCCTGGGAGAAGATCGTCCAGGAAGCCCAGCCCGGCTCGGTGATGTGCTCGTTCAACAAGATCAACGGCGAGTACGGCTGCGGGAACAAGACCCTGCTCAACGACATCCTCAAGGAGCAGCTGGGCGCGAAGGGCTTCGTGCAGAGCGACTTCAACGCTGCGCACTCCCTGAGCGACTACGCCGCCGGTCTGGACACCTCCGGAGAGACGCTCCAGTTCTCGAGCACCGCGCTGAAGCAGGCCGTGGTCGACGGAACCGTCGCAGAGTCGACGGTGACCGCATCGGCGCGGCGCGTCCTCTGGTCGATGTTCCAGTACGGGATCATCGACTCGCCGCCCCCGGGCTCCTTCACCAACCCGCAACCCGCCTCTCCGACGCTCTCGCAGCAGGTGCTCAACGCCGGTGACGCCGTCTCGCAGAAGGTCGGAGCCGCCGGGACGGTGCTCCTCAAGAACGATCGGTCGCAGCTCCCGCTGACCAGCCGACAGAAGCGGATCGCCGTCATCGGCTCCGACGCCGACGCCTACATCGACGGCGGTGGGAGCGCGAGCGTCCCGACCCCGGCGAAGCTCACCACCATCGTCGACGGCATCACCGCACGTGCCGGCGGCCGTGCCTCCGTCCAGTACTCCGCAGGCACCGACCCGGTCAGCACGGGAGATACGCTCCCCGGCCCGGCGCCCGTCCCGTCGACGGTGCTCCAGGGTGTCCAGGCCTCGTACTGGCTGGGCGCGAACACCAACGAGGGCGACGCCTTCACGACGCGGCACGAACCGAACATCAACCTCCGGACGGGCCTCTCCAACGACACGGCGAACACGTCGCAGCTGCCGGGCCTGCCGATGCCGCTCCCGGTGAGCCCGATGACGGCGCGCTACACGGGCACAATGAACGTCCCGACGTCCGGTGCCTACGGGCTCTCGCTCTCGAGCCTCGGCACGTCGCGCCTGTACCTCGACGACCAACTCGTCCTCGAGAACGACGCGACCTCGTACGGGACGAAGTCGATCACCGTCCCGTTCAGGGCCGGGAAGCCGGTCTCGGTCCGCGTGGACTACACCACCGACGCACCCAACCAGTTCGACGGGTCGCTCAACGACCAGGCAGGTGCGATGATCCGCCTGGGCTGGACGCCGCCCGCCGGGGTGCAGTCCCCCGCCGTGCAACAGGCCGTGGCACTCGCCAAGCGTTCGGACGTCGCCGTCGTCGTGGCTCGCGACTACACCGGTGAAGCG
Organism: Curtobacterium flaccumfaciens; assembly: GCF_051548005.1. GTDB lineage: Bacteria > Actinomycetota > Actinomycetes > Actinomycetales > Microbacteriaceae > Curtobacterium. The sequence continues at coordinate 15,971 of NZ_JBPUGH010000022.1, forward strand.
GCCGACCGCGGCAGTCTGACGCTGCCGCAGGGACAGGACGCCCTCATCTCCGCGGTCGCGGCGGCGAACCCGCACACGGTCGTCGTCCTCGCCACGAGCGGCGCGGTCCTGATGCCGTGGCTCGACAAGGTGCCGTCCGTCATCGAGGCCTGGTACGGCGGACAGTCGCAGGGCAAGTCCGTCGCGAGCGTCCTTTGGGGTGACGTCAACCCCTCGGGCAGGCTCCCGATCACCTTCCCCGCAACGGAGGAACAGCCGACGGCGATCGGCGTCCAGAACTCCTTCAAGGACGTCAATGTCCTCAATCCGACGACGACGTACGCCGACGGGGTGAACATCGGGTACCGCGGCTACGCGGCGAAGCGCATCAAGCCGCTGTTCCCCTTCGGATCCGGACTGTCCTACACGACGTTCGACTACTCGAAGCTGAAGGCCGGCGACGTCCGCGTGGATTCGCCCGGTCGAGGCGGCGGAGCCGCCAAGAGCGCGTCGATCTCGGTCGAGGTCCGGAACGCCGGGCGGACCGCGGGGACCGAGACGGTCCAGGTCTACGTCGGCAAGCTCCCCGGACAGCCGTCCAGCCCGACGCGCGCCCTCGCCGGCTACGCACGGGTCGACCTGCAGCCCGGCAAGAAGGCGAAGGTCGACGTCGAGTTGGACAAGCGTTCGCTCCAGTACTGGGACACGGCGCGCGATGCATGGGTCACGCCGCGCGGATCGGTTCCGATCTACGTCGGGTCGAACGCCTCCGACGTCCGTCTCGCCGGGTCCGTCTCGCTCCGCTGACCTGACGGAGCACCACGGCAGGAGCCGTCCCTCACGGGGCGGCTCCTGCCGTGTCCCGTCGGGCGCCAGCGGCCTCGCAGGCACAGGCTGCCGAAGGCGCTCCCGACGACGGTCGTCGACCTCGTGGGTGATGCAGGGCAACGCTCCCGACGGCCGCCCGCAATGCGCCCGACCGGCGCAATCGGACGAGGGCTCCGACGTGAGCCTCCCGGAAACACGCCACCGCTGTCCTGGTCAGGACGTCGCGACACCCGCGACGAGCCGACCGAGAGGACCCCCATGATCACCCCGTACTCGGACGAAGCTCCCGACACCGCAGCGCTCCGCGAGGTGTTCTCCGGCTTCCCCTGCGGTGTCGCGGCACTCGCGGCCGTGGTCGACGGCGAGCCGACGGTGCTCGTGGCGTCGTCGTTCACCGTCGGCGTCTCCCAGACCCCGCCCCTCGTCATGTTCGCGGTCCAGCGGTCCTCGTCGACGTGGCCGGTCCTCGCCGGTGCGCCGACCATCGGCGTGTCCGTGCTGGGTGAAGCCCACGCCGACGTCACCCGCCAGCTCGCCTCGCGGAACAAGGCGTCCCGCTTCGACGGGGTGCGCACCCACCGGACGGAGTCCGGTGCGGTCTTCCTCGACGAGGCTCCGGTGCTCCTGGAGTGCGAGGTCGAGCACTGCTACCCGGCCGGCGACCACGAGATCGTCGTGCTCCGGGTCCTGGGGTTGCACGCGGACTTCCAGCACAGCCCGCTCGTCTGGCACCGCTCGGGCTTCGCCTCGCTCGCCGCCTGAGCGCAGCGCCGACGGCGGGACCGAGCGCAGCGCCGACGGCGGGACCGAGCGCAGCGCCGACGGCGGGACCGAGCGCAGCGCCGACGGCGGGACCGAGCGCAGCGCCGACGGCGTGACCGAGCGCAGCGCCGATCCGTCCGGCGTAATGCGGCGGTGACGTGTGCGGCACCGTCCGGAAATGCGCTGCCGATCGACTGACGGACGTCCGCACGCCCTCTGCCGGGCCGGACGCAGAACCAACGACCACCCGGAGGTCACCCGGAATCGGACCGGGGACCCCGCAAGCGAAAGGCACCAACGTGTTCCACATGGGTTGGTTCCTCGGTATGGGCTTCGGCTCCTACGGATGGAACAAGCAGTGGTCCGGCAACGCAGGGAAGGACCTGGCGAACCCGCAGCTGTTCGTCGACATGGCGACCTCGCTCGAGCGGGCCGGGTTCGACTACATGATGATGGAGGACTCCTCGGTCATCCCGGACACCTACCGCGGCACGCTCGACGAGTCGCTCCGCGCCGGCATCGTCCGCATGGACCCGATGCCCCTCATCCCGCTGCTGGCCGAACGGACGTCGAAGCTCGGCATCATCGCGACCGCGGCGACGACCTTCTACCCGCCGTTCCTCGCGGCCCGGCTGCTCAACACCCTCGACCACCTGTCGAACGGGCGCGTCGGGGTGAACCTCGTCACGGCGTCCCCGGACGCGGCGGCGCAGAACTACGGCTACGAGAAGCACTTCGAGCACGACCAGCGGTACGTCATGGCCGACGAGTGGGTGCGCGCCGTGAAGTCGCTCTGGGACACGTGGGAACCGGGCTCGCTGGTCCTCGACGAGGCGACGAACACCTTCGCGGACCCGTCCAAGGTGCACCACGCCAACTTCGAGGGGCAGTTCTACAAGACCCGCGGTCCGCTCAACACCGTGCCGTCGCCGCAGGGGCACCCGGTGATCTGCCAGGCCGGCGGTTCCCCGGCCGGCATGGCCTTCGGCGCGAAGCACGCGGACACGATCCTTGCGTCGGTCGACGGTCCGGAGGCGATGCGGAAGTACCGCGAGGACATCCACGCACGGATGATCCAGGAGGGTCGCGACCCGTCCTCCGTGAAGATCCTGTTCCTGGTCGACCCGATCCTCGCCGACACGGACGCCGAGGCCGACGAGCGGCGACGGCGTCGCGACGAGGCCGCGGTCACCAACGTCGACGCCGCGCTCATGCGGATGTCGTACATCTCGGGGCTCGACTGGTCGAAGTACGACCTCGACGCGCCGATCCCGGACATCGACGGCAAGCACAACGGGCACCAGAGCGTCGTCGACGACTTCGTGCGCGCCGCGAAGGGGAAGACCCTCCGCGAGGCCCTCGCCGGTCAGCGTCGTGGCACCGAGTCCGTGGACATCTGGGGTTCGCCCGCGACGGTGGCCGCGAAGATGGACGAGGTCATGCAGGAGGCCGGCGGTGACGGGTTCCTCATCGCGCTGCCGGTGACGCGCAAGAACATCACCGAGGTCTGCGACGGGCTCGCCCCCGAACTCCGACGCCGTGGCCTCATCCGGGACGGCTACGAGTTCGACACCTTCCGGGAGAACCTCTTCGCCTTCTGAACCCCACCACGCAGGACGCCCCGTCGCTCGCCAGCGACGGGGCGTCCTGCGTTCGCGTGCTGCGCAGCTGCCGGGAGGCACGGTGCGCGTCACAGGGGCCGGTCCGGGGCCGCCTCGGCCGGCCGGGAGGCGCGACCTGCGTTGCCGGGACGGTCCGGTCCGGTCCGACCGGGGAGGCCGGGAGGCGCGGCGCGCGTCGCGGGGCCTGGTCCGGTCCGACCGGGCACGTCGGGAGGCACGGCGCGTGTCGCGCGGATCAGCACGGCAGCAAGCGGCCGGCCGGGCACGGTCTCGGTGCGCGGTCCGCGGGACCGCGCAGCATCCTCCGGGCGTGCCCCGGCGTTCGCGGGTGAGCCACCCCGGGAACCGCCGGCCGTGCGCCGGGGGTGGGGCGTGCCTCCAGGCCGGTCGTGGTGATCGGTCGGGGACGCCACCGATCCGGACACACGACGACGCCCCCGTCCACCGGACGGGGGCGTCGTCGTCGATCAGCGAGCCGGGACGGCCACGGGGTCCAGCGACTCGACCGATGCGGCGGCGGGCAGCCGTCCGAAGAGCGCGTGCGCGGCCCGGGCGAACGCCCAGACGGTCACCATGACGGCGACCGCGGGCACCGCGGCAGCCCACCAGCGCCCGCTGAGCGCGTCGTCGGTCCCGGCGGAGAGCATCGCGCCCCACTCCGGTGTCGGCGGACGGAGGCCGACGCCCACGAAGCCGAGCGAGGCGGTCAGCAGGATGCTCGTCGCGAACAGGTAGGCCATGTTCTCGAGAGCTGCCCAGGTCGAGTTCGGCAGGACGTGCCGCACGAGGAGGTGCAGCTCGGTCTGACCGGACATCCGCGCGGCGTCGAGGTAGGCCTCGCCGCGGACCCGGAGCACCTCGACGCGGACGAGCCGCATCTGCACCGGGGCGAGCACGAGCGCCATCGCGACGGTGAGCGAGACGACCGAGGCACCGAAGAACGAGACCACGACGAGCCCGATGAGCAGGCCGGGGACCGCCTGCACGAGGTCGAAGGCCCGGGTCCCGGCGCGTGCGGCGAGACCGCCGACGCCCGGGGTCCGCTCCGCCGATCCGAGGACGAGGCCGGCCGCGATCCCGATCGCGGTGCAGAGCAACGATGCGGCGAGGGCGATCGTGAGGTCGTAGCGGGCGCCGTGCAGGACCCGCGACAGCACGTCGAGCCCGGCGGAGTCCGTACCGAGCAGGTGCGCTGCGCTCGGGGCCTCCGACGCGGGGCCGGAGACCCGGGTCGGGTCGAACGGTGCCAGCAGCGGAGCGGCGACCGCGAGCACGACGATCACCGCGGCGGGGACGAGCGCGCCGACCGGGACGCGGCGACGCGGGAGCCGAGCGCGGTACCGCCGCTCGAGGGGCCGGGACGAGGTGCCGGGGGAGAGGACGGCGGTCATGCGGAGGCTCCCGATCCCCCCGGACGACGCCGGGGATCGATCGCCATCGTCACGAGGTCGACGGCGAGGTAGACGAGCAGGGTCAGTGCGGCGATGACGAGCAGGAAGCCCTGCATCGCGGGGTAGTCGTTGGTCTGCACGGCCTTGACGGCGTACTGGCCGACCCCCGCGAACCCGAAGAGCGTCTCGAGGACGATCGTGCCGCCGATGAGGTAGCCGAACATCTGGCCGACCATCGTCACGACGGGCGGAGCCGCTCGGCGGTAGATGCTCGCGGTGGTGGCGAACCGTCCCGCGCCCGTGGAAACCCGGAACAGCGTGGCGGGGTCGTCTACGGCGGTGTGCAGGCTCGACACGAGGATCCGGACCACGACGGCCGACTGCGCGAGGGTCATCACGGCGAGCGGGATGACGAGGTGCGCCGCCATGGACGCGACACCGGGCCAGTACGCCTGCAGGACCGAGTCGAGGAACGGGAAGCCGGTGAGCGTCGTCTGCGTCGGCAGGTCGGTGGAGAGCCGGCCGAGGGGCGCGGGTGCCCAGTGCAGGACGGTGTAGAACACGAACAGCGCGGCCACCGCGAGCACGAACTCGGGCAGGGCGCCGGCCGCGCGGGAGTAGGTGGTCACGACCTTCGCCACGATGCTGCGCGGGTGGAACACGGTGACGTGGGCCAGGACGACGGACACCACGATCGTCAGCGACAGCCCCTGCACGGCGAGCTCGATCGTGCCGGGCAGCCGCTCCCCGAGCTCTCGGGAGACGCTCGCGCCGGTCTGGATCGACGTCCCGAGGTCGAGGTGCAGGAGCGCTCCGACGTACCGGACGAACTGCTGCCAGAGCGAACCGTCGAGGCCGAGGCTCCGCTGCATCGAGTCGTACGCCTGCTGCGTGTAGTTCGGGCCGAGGACGGAGGTGATCGGGTCGCCGGGCACCAGCCGGAGCAGGAGGAAGGTCACCAGGGTGAAGACCGCGAGGTGCACCGGCAGCATGGCCACCCGGGTCAGCCACCAGCGGTTGCGGCGCAGGACGTCAGGCAACGGCGGCCTCCTTCGTGGACGTGGTCGGCGCGTAGCCGGCCAACAGGCGTGTCGTGTACTCGTGCCGGGGTGCGGTCACGACGGTGCGGGCGTCGCCGCGTTCGACGAAGCGGCCGCGGTACATCACGCGAAGCTCGTCGGAGACGAACGCCGTGGCGGGGAGCCCGTGCGAGATGAAGACGATCCCGGCACCCGTGTCGGCGACGTACTGCTTGAGGAAGTTGAGGATGCCGCCCTGGACGGAGACGTCGAGCGCCGAGACCACCTCGTCGCAGATGAGCATCGAGGGACGGACCACGAGCGCCCGCGCGATCGAGAAGCGCTGGCGCTGGCCCCCGCTCACGGCTCCCGGTGCGCGGGCTGCGAGCGTCGGGTCGAGTCCGACCGCGAGCAGCGCCTCGTCCGCGCGCTCCCAGGCGTCCCGCGTCGACATCCCGAGCAGGTGCACCGCCGGGAACACGATCGACTCACGGAGGGACCGCTTCGGGTCGAACGAGGACGTCGTGTCCTGGCTGATCATCTGCACGGCCCGGCGGAAGGCCATCCGGCGATCCCGCGAGCGGAGGACGTCCGCCAGCTCCTCGCCGTCGTAGCGGACCGACCCGCTGCTCGCCGTCTCGAGACCGCAGAGGATCCGACCGAGCGTGGACTTGCCGGAGCCCGACTGCCCGATGATGCCGTAGGTGCGCCCGGGCGCGAACCGGTCGTCCACGCCGTCCACGGCGACGTGCGGGTGTCGACGGGAGCCGAACCGCTTGACGACCGCGCTGAGCTCGAAGCCGGTGCTCACGAGGTGACCTCCTGGGGTGTCGGGTGCTCCACGTAGTCCGCGAGCGTCGGCAGTGCTGCGTCGTCGAGGTGGTCGAACGACGGGACGCACGCGAGCAGTCCGCGTGCGTAGGGGTGGGTGGCGGTGTCGGCGAAGGTGGCCGACCGACCACCGTCGACGATCCGGCCCTGGTACATCACGACGGTCCGGTCGGAGAACTCCGTGCACATCGCGATGTCGTGGCTGACGATGAGCATCGCCGTCCCGATCTCGCGTCCGAGCTCGGTCATGAGCTCCATCGACAGCCGGGACAGCGCGGCGTCGAGCGCGCTCGTCGGCTCGTCCGCGATGAGCAGCCGTGGTGCCGAAGCCAGAGCGATCGCCAGCATCACTCGTTGCCGCATGCCGCCGGACAGCTCGTACGGTCGGGCTGCGACGACCCGGTCGGTGTCGTCGAGGCCGACCTTCCGGAGCCACTCCCGCGCGTCGGCCCTCGCGGCCCGACGGTTCGCACCGGTTGCGTGCCGGAGGACCGCGACGAGCTGCTCGCCGACGGTCCAGACCGGGTCGAGGGACGTGCTCGCGTCCTGGAACATCATCGTGACACCGGGCACGCGCTGCGGGAGCACCGCGCCGACCGAGCGGTCGATGCGTCGGCCGTCGAAGCACAACGAGCGCGCCTCGACGAGGGTGCCGGCGTCCGTGATGAGGCCGGCGATGCCGCGGGCGAGCGTCGACTTCCCCGAGCCGGACTCGCCGACGATCGCGACGGTCTCGCCGGCCGCGACGTGGAGCGAGACCCCGTCGACCGCGGGGGAGCCGGTGCCGGGGTAGCGGACGGTGAGGTCGTCGACCTGGAGCAGGGGGTGGGGCGGGGTGGTGCCGACGTCGCGCATGCGGGTCCTCTCGGGCGGTCGACGGACGGTGGGGGCCGGGCCCGCGCCGTGGGACGGCGCGGACCCGTGGCGGGCTAGCCGCGCTTCTTCATCACGGACACGTCCACGGCGTGGTCGGTGCGCCAGGTCCAGCCCTCGAGGTCGCTCGACACGGCGGAGTCCTCGGAGGTCTGCCCGATGAAGATGTTCGGCACCTGGTCGCCGAGCCAGTGCCGCTCGGCCGCGTTCCAGGCCTTGCCGGCCTCGTCCGAGAGCGGGTCCGGGAATTCCGACCCGGCGGCGACGAGTCGCTGGTACTCGTCCGACGACCACCGGGCGTAGTTCGAGGAGGAGCCGGGCGTCGTCAGGAGGCCGAGCTCGTACGGCGGGGACAGCGTGACCGACTCGCTCTTGGACAGCACGAGCTGCGTCTCACCCGCGCCGGCCTTCTGCTGCAGCTGGGTCGCCGGGATGCTCGACACGGTGACGTCGAAGCCGGCGTCCGCCGCGGCGCTCTTGATGGCGACGGCCGAGTCGGCGAGCGGCTGGTCCTCGGACGACACCGAGAGGGTCACCTTGACGGGTGTGGTCCTGCCGGCCGCCTCGAGCGCCTTCTTCGACGCGTCGGGGTCGTAGCGGTAGTCGGGGAGACCGCTGCCGTCGTAGCCCGGGGCGTCCGACGGGAGCATCGTGTTGTTCTGCACGGCCCGGCCCTTGTACACGCCGTCGATGATCTGTCCGTAGTCGATCGCGGTCGTGAACGCCTTGCGGACGGCGAGGTCGTCGAACGGAGCCGTGGTGGTGTTGAGCGACAGCATCAGGTACCCGTTGCGGGGCTTCTCGGGGACCAGCACCGAGCTGTCGCCGGCGAGCTCCTTCTGGTCGCTCGGCGAGAGGCCGAGGGCGATGTCCGCGTCACCCGACTTCAGCGCCTGCGCGCGGTTCCCGGCCTCCGGGACGACGCGCTGGACGACGCGGGTGATCTCCGGCTCGCCGAGGGCGTAGTGGGGGTTGGCGACGAACACCATCTCGCTGCCCGGGTCGACGCTCTGCACGCGGTACGGGCCGAACCCGAAGTCGTAGCGGCCCGACGTCCACTCGGTGGCCCAGGGGTCGGACTTCGTGACGTGCTGCTTCAGGTAGTCGGCGTCGTAGATGCTGCCCGAGGCTCCGGCGAGGATGGACAGGACCGTGAAGCCGTACGCGGGGTTCGACAGCGTCAGCTTGACCTTGTACTTGCCCTCGGCGGTGAACTGCGAGGCGCTCGTCAGCCCGGGCTTGCCGATGTACGGGAGGATGCTCGTCGTCGCGCCGAACTTGCGTTCGAACGACCAGATGACGTCGGCCGAGGTCAGTTCGTTGCCCTCCTCGCTCTTCACACCCTGCCGGAGGTCGAACGTGTAGGTCTTGCCGTCGGCGCTCTTCTCGTACGACTTCGCGAGCACGCCCTCGAAGTCGTACTGGTCCTGGTCCTGCGTGCCGGTCTGCTTCCCCGGCGTGTACTTCTTCCGGATCAGTCCGGCGTTGAGCAGGTCGAAGGTCGAGTAGTAGGAGGTGGTGATGGCGTAGCTGGTGTCGTAGCTGAGCTGGGTGGACAGCTCCGGGACGACCTCGACGACGGTGCTGCCGGCGGACGTCTTCGGCGCCGCCGAGGCGCAGCCGGAGAGTGCGACCGCCGCTGCGGTGACGACCGCGGCGAGGGCGAGGGCCGTGCGGCCCCGGGCGGGTTGGGTACGTGACACTGCGGCACTCCGTTCGGACGCGGGCGCACACGGCAGCCACGCGGGGAGGAGACGGGGGGTCCTGTCTCGGGGACACGAGCGCGGTCCGCCGACGGGCGGTCCGTGTGCTCCGTGGTCGGGGTCTGGCGACCCGACGACCTCAGTCTGCGCGACAGGTGTTTCCGAACCCGACGAGTGGTGTTACCGCGACATTTCGCTCCCGCCGCGGAACGCGACGGTGTCGGCCGACGGCCGGGTCAGTCGTCGGCGACGGCGACGCGGTCGCTCCGGAAGTGCGTGAAGCTCAGTTCGCGGACGCACCCCTCCGCGTCCTCGAGCACGAGCTCGCGCGCCAGCATCGGGGTCCCGACCGGCACCCGCATGGCCGTCGCCGTGCGCTTGTCCGACCGGACGGCCTCGATCGCGCTGACCGCGCGCCCGGCGGGACACCCGTAGCGCTCGGCGAAGCCGGCCTCGGTGACGGCGTCCCCGGCGTGGAGCGCGCCGCCCACACGCTGCAGGTGCGGCGCATCGGCCTGCAGGCGGTAGGTGGTGCGGACGAACAGGGGGCGTCCGTCGAGGGTCCCGATCTCCTCGACCATGCTGACGGACTCGTCCGAGGTCGACATCCGCACCTGGACCAGCGGCGAGGCGGCGACGACCGAGTGCTCGACGAGGTGCAGCGCGATGCCGTCCGTGGTCGACTCGGGGTGCGCGCACGCGGGGACGACCACCGTCGGCTCACAGGTCGCCTCACGGCTCGCCGGCGCGGCGTCCTCCACCGGGTCGCGGTCGAGAGCGGTCCCGCCGAGCCCGGGCGTGGACCCGGATCCGGACGCGGCGGCGGTGTCGTCTCGCATGCTCGCCAGGAGTTCGTGGTCGAGCCGAGCGACCCACCCGTCGCCCGTCGGACGGCGGGGCGGCACGGCGCCGCCGGCGTCGCGGGCGTCGGAGAGCGTCGACCGGTCGCCGCGGAACTGCGTGAGCGTGTACTCGCGCACGGCGCCGGAGTCATCGAGCGTGAACTGCTGCCGCGCGACGACCGGGGCGCCCGGCTCGACCGCGAGGACCCGGGCGCTCTGGTCGTCCGCCGACATCGCCTCGACCCGGTTTACGGTCCTGCCGTAGCGAGCGTCGAACAGGGTCGTGAACTCGTCGCACATGTCCTCGTCGCGTGCCGCCGCGAGGAACTGCTCCTTCGGCAGGCGACGGTCCGGCCGGGAGATGCCGACGAGCGACTCGAGGCGGGCGAAGAACTCCTCCGGCTCGACGTGCAGCGGCACCACACCCGTGCGCTGGAACACCGGCTGGTCGTTGTGGAAGCCGAGCTGCACGTAGGTCAAGGACAGCCGGGCATCCGTCCCCAGCAACTCGCCGATGAGTGCCGGCGTCGGGATGACACCGTCCTGGAGCGACACCACCTCGAGCCCGTCGGGTTCCTGGTCCGGAGCCGGGACGTAGTCGCGCGGCGGGATCCGGGGGATCGCGAACTCGACGATGTCGTTCGTCCGGACGGTCCCGACACGGGGGATCCGGGAGATCAAGCCGTCCTCGACGAGCATCGCGAGCGCCAGCCGTACCGAGTTGCGGGACGCCCCGAAGTCCTGCGAGATCGTGAGCTCCTGGAGCCGGTTCGACCGGGCGGACATCCCCGCGCGGATGACACTGCGGAGCTGCTCGTACGTGCGCCGCGTCGAGGTGTGCTGGGGAGCCCGGGTCATCGACCGTGCTCGCTGGAACTCGGCCGCGCGCTGTTCGACGTGCAAGAAGGACATGGCACCCTCCGGTGTGCTCACCCGGTCGGTCGAGCAGCCGTTCGCCGCGGACCGCGGGCCCGGGACCCGACCACTCCACGGTAGGTCGCCCGCAGACGGAGCGCAGCAGTCCGGGCCGAGGCGTAATGCGGGGGAAACAGACCCGGTCCACGCGCGAAATCCGCCGCCCGTTGACTGCCGCTCGATCCGGCCGGACAGGCGCCGGACGCGAGACGGGAAGGAACGCGCATGTTCCACATGGGCTGGTTCTTGGGCACCGGGTTCGGTGTGTACGGGTGGGGCGGCCCGTGGACGGGGAACGCCGGGGCGGACGTCGGCAACCCGCAGCTCTTCGTCGACATGGCGACCTCGCTCGAGCGCGCCGGGTTCGACTACATGATGCTCGAGGACTCGTCGGTGCTGCCGGACAACCACGGGGGGACGTTCGAGGCGAGCGTGAAGAAGGGGGGTCACGTCCGGTTCGACCCGGTGCCGCTGCTGCCGTTCCTGACCCGCGCGACGAAGCACATCGGCGTCATCGCGACGATCTCGACGTCGTTCTACCACCCCTTCATGGCGGCCCGGCTGTTCTCGACGCTCGACACCGTCACCGGTGGTCGGGTCGGCATGAACCTCGTGACGTCGAGCAACAAGTCGGCGATGCAGAACTACGGGCTCCCCGACCTCATCCCGCACGCCGAACGCTACGCACGCGCCAACGAGTGGGTCGACGTCGTCCGGCAGCTCTGGGACTCGTGGGACGCGGACGCGGTCGTGATGGACGAGGCCACGAACACCTTCGCGGACCACACCAAAGTGCGTCCGATCGACTTCGTCGGGAAGTACCACCGGTCGCGCGGGCCGCTCAACACCGTGCCCGGACCCCAGCGTCACCCGGTGATCTGCCAGGCCGGCGGGTCGAACGACGGCCGTGACTTCGGCTCCCGGAACGCGGACACCATCATCGCCGCCGCCAAGGGCGTCGAGGAGATGAAGGAGTACCGCGAGGACGTCAGCCGTCGCGCGGTCGAGGCCGGTCGCGACCCGCGGGACATCAAGGTGCTCTTCCTCGTCAGCCCCGTCATCGGGGAGACCCAGCGGGACGCCGAGGAACGGGACGAGGCCGCGAAGCGGGCGTTCGCCGCGAACATCGACGCGCAGATCGCCGGCTTCTCGTACATCACGAGCACCGACTGGTCGAAGTTCGACCTCGACGCGCCCTTCCCGGACATGTCGGACAACCAGGGACACAAGAGCACCATCGCGGACTTCGCCCGGTCGGGCGCGACCATCCGGGAGGCCGTCCTGAACCGCCGCACCCAGGAGTCCGTCCGGCTCGTGGGGACGGCCGAGTCCGTCGCCCAGGAGATGGACGAGTACATGGAGCACGCCGGTGGGGACGGCTACCTGGTGGCCATGCCGGTGACGCGACGGAACGTCACCGAGATCGCGGACGGCCTCGCTCCCGCGCTGCGACGACGTGGCGCGATCCGCTCCAGCTACGACCACAGCACGTTCCGCGGCAACCTTCTCGCCTACTAGGAGACCCATGTTCCACCTCGGTTGGTTCCTCAGCTACAAGCCCCAGGCCTGGGACGACGTCCACAGCGACCGCGGCAACCAGTTCCCCGATCCCGAGCCGTACGTCGACTTCGCACGGACCCTCGAACGCGCTGGCTTCGACTACCTGATGATCGAGGACGGCTCGTTCATCCCGGACGCCTACGGCGCGTCGATGGAGTACTCGCTCACGAACGCCTTCGCCGCGCCGAAGCTCGACCCGATGGCGCTGATCCCGGCGCTCGCCGCGGCGACGGAGCGCATCGGGCTCATCGGCACCGTGACGACGTCGTTCTACCCGCCCTTCCTCGCGGCGCGGCTCATGGCGACGCTCGACCACCTCTCCCGGGGACGCGTCGGCTTCAACCTCGTCACGGCGCACAACGACCGCACCGCGCAGAACTACGGCCTCGACGCGCACTACGACCACGACGAGCGCTACCGGATGGCGTCGGAGTGGGCGGAGCTCGTGACCCGGCTGCTGACCTCGTGGGAGCCGGACGCGGTCCTCGACGACGTGTCCGGCGGCCGCTGGGCGGACTACACGAAGATCCACGGCGTCGACCACCAGGGCGAGTACTTCTCCGCCAAGGGTCCGTTGAACCTGCCCCCAGGACCGCAGGGCGTCCCCGTCTTCTGCCAGGCGGGTGGTTCCCCGGTCGGCCGCGACTTCGCTGCCGGGGTCGCGGACACCATCGTCGCCCCGAGCGGGTCCGTCGAGCAGATGCGCGCGTTCCGGTCCGACGTCCGGGAGCGGGCGGCGGCGCAGGGACGGGACCCCGAGGACCTCCGGGTGTTGTTCCTCACGGACTTCACGATCGGCGACAGCGACGCGGACGCCCGGGCGCTCCTGGAGCGGAAGCACGCCGCTGCGGCCGCGAACATCGAGAAGCAGCTCGCGCGGATGTCCTTCGCGAGCGGCATCGACTTCTCGCAGTTCGACCTCGACGCCCCCGTCCCCGCCATCGAGACCAACGCCGCGCGGACCAGCACGTCGTCCTGGTTCGCCGACAAGCAGGTGAAGACGCTCCGCGAGATCGCGTCGAACACCCCGCCCGGTCTCGAGATCGTGGGGTCGCCGGCCACCGCCGCGGACCAGATGGAGGCGGTCATGGACGCCGTCGGGGGCGACGGCTTCCTCGTCGGCAACGAGATCACGCCGCGTGCGGTCGCGGACGTGGCGGGGGACCTCGTGCCGGAGCTGCGTCGGCGCGGTCTGGTCCGGTCCGAGTACTCGGAGCCGACGCTCCGCGGCAACCTCCGCGCGTTCTGAACGGGATGACGTCGTCCGCCGACGCCCGTCGGACCATCCCGGCCACGGGACGGCGGGGCGGACTCGCCCTCCCGCTCAGCGGCATCCTGCTCGCGCAGTTCGTCGCGAGTCTCAGCGCGACGATCGTCGCGACCGCGCTGCCGTCGATCTACGCCGACCTGCACACACCCTCGGCCGCGTCGACCTGGATCGTCGCGGCCACGGTCCTCGGCAACGCGGTGTCCGTCCCGATCTGGGGCGGGATCGGCGACCGGGTGCGACCCAGGACCGTGCTGCAGTCCGCGGTCCTGCTGTTCGGCGTCGCGTCCCTCGTCGCCGGGACGGCATCCGGCACCGCCGTGCTCATCGCGGGGCGTGCCCTCCAGGGGGTCGCGCTCGGCGGACTCTTCAGTCTCGGTGCGGTCGTCGTCGCCGGGCTGACCACGCCGAGGGAGCGGGGCAGGGTGAACGCCTGGACCGCGACGGCACAGACGGTCGCCACGGTCATCGGTCCGACGCTCGGCGGACTCGTCGTGCAGTCGGACCGGCTCGGCTGGCGGTGGTGTTTCTTCCTCGGGCTCCCGGTGACGATCACCGCGGTCGTCGTCATCGGGCTGACGATCCGGCGCGGCACGATCGCCGCGGTCCGCCCGCAGCGTGACGTGCTCGGCGCGGTCCTCGTCGGGACGGCGATCACCCTGCTCCTCGTCGCCGTGTCGTTGTCCGCCGATGCCGGGCGAGCGCTGTGGTGGATCACCGGCACCGGCGCCGCGGGCGTGGCCGCGACCGTCGCGATGGTACTCGTCGAGCTCCGGGCGCCGGCGCCGGTGCTGCCCGTCCGCCTGCTCCGCGACCCGGTCGTCGGCCGCTGTGCCGCCGGCGCGTTCCTCACCGGGACCGGGCTCTTCTCCGGCACCGTCTTCGTGTCGCAGTTCCTGCAGACCGGCGCGGGGCTGTCGCCCACCGCATCCGGGCTCGTGCTCCTGCCGGGCGCGCTCGTCGCGGTGTCGGTCTCCTTCGCCGCCGGACGCTACATGGGCCGGACGGGGCGGGTCCGGCCGGTCCTGGCGGTGGCGGCCGGGCTGCTCGTCCTGGGGCACGCGTCGCTCGCGGTCGCGGGCTCCGCACCGGTGCCGG
>NZ_JBPUGH010000023.1:0-30016 GCF_051548005.1 Curtobacterium flaccumfaciens
GCCCGGCCCGACGTCGTCCATCCGCCGCAGCACCGCGGACGCCGCTGCCGCGGGGGTCTCGTAGTGCACGAGGTGGCCGACGCCCGGCACGACCACGAGTTCCGCGTCCGCCAGCCGCGCGGCCAGGGCCTGCTGCTCGGGGACCGCCGTGATGTCGTCGTGCTCGGCCGCGATCATCAGCACCGGCACGTCGATGCGAGCCGCGTACTCGGAGACGTCGTGGCTCACCGAGGTGCGGAACGCCTCGAGCACGCTGGTCCGGTCGGAGAAGGCCGAGAAGTACCGGTCGTGCTGGTCGTGCACCCAGCGGCGGAGCTCGCGGTCGTGCGACTTGAGCATGGCGATGCTCATCACGCGCACGATCGCCGGGTTCCGGAGCAGTGCGAGGCCGAGCGGTCTCGGCAGCACGGCTCCGGCCTTGTAGTAGCCGATCGCCACCCCGGTGGCGATCGCCCGCGGCCCCTGCAGCGCCGGCGCGGCGATCGGGTTCACGAGCACGAGCAACCGGGTGCGCAGGCCGGCGGCGACCGTCGCGGCGACGACGATCGACCCGAACGAGTGCCCGAGGACGACCGTCTGCTCGTCCATCCCGAGCGCTGCGTGGAACCCGGTCAGCCACGCCACGTAGGAGTCGATGTCGGACGACGGCAACGGGTCGGACACCCCGAAGCCCGGGAGGTCCGGCACGACCACACGGACGCCCTGCAGGTGGGCCGCGATGGTCTCGAGGCCGTGGTGGTCGCCCCGGAACCCGTGCACCGCGAGCACCGTGCGTGTCGCGTCCTCGGGCCCGTAGACCCAGTAGTGCGTCGTCCGCCCGTCGATCCGCGCCGCGCGGTGCACGACCGGGGTCGCGGCCATGAGGGACTGGTACGGGGAGAGCAGGGGCGGGCGCATCCCGGCCAGTCTAGGGAAGGCGACGCGCGCGCTGACCGCACTGCTGGCCGGATGTGGAGAACTCGCAGACGGGGCGTGCCTGCGGAGGTGAGCCGTGCCTCCAGGCCGGTCCGTCCACCGGGAAGCGCGCCCGACGCGCGCGACTACGGTCTTCCTGCGGACAGCGCCAGCCGCGCGGCCTAGCGTGTCCAGGGTGACGTTCACGGCCCCGATCCAGCTCCCAGGCCTGACCCTGGACCCGCAGTGGTACAAGCGATCCGTCTTCTACGAGTGCATGATCCGCTCGTTCGTCGACTCGAACGGCGACGGCATCGGTGACATCCAGGGCGTGATCGGCAAGCTCGACTACCTGCAGTGGCTCGGCGTCGACGCCATCTGGCTGCCGCCGTTCTTCCAGTCGCCGATGCGGGACGGCGGGTACGACATCGCCGACTACAAGGCGATCCTGCCCGAGTTCGGCACCCTCGACGACTTCCGCGAGCTCGTCACGAAGTCGCACGAGCGCAACATGCGGATCGTCATCGACATGGTGATCAACCACACGTCGGACCAGCACGAGTGGTTCCAGCAGTCCCGGGAGGACCCGGACGGCCCGTACGGCGACTTCTACGTCTGGCGGGACACCGACGAGGAGTACGAGAACATCCGGATCATCTTCGTCGACACCGAGGAGTCGAACTGGACGTTCGACCCGGTCCGGCGACAGTTCTTCTTCCACCGGTTCTTCTCGCACCAGCCCGACCTCAACTTCGAGAACCCCGCGGTCGTCGAGGCCGTGTACGACGTCGTCCGCCACTGGCTCGACATGGGCGTCGACGGGCTTCGGCTCGACGCCATCCCGTACCTCTTCGAGTCCGAGGAGGGCAACGGCGAGGGCGAACCGGAGACCCACGAGTTCATCAAGAAGCTCCGCGCGATGGTCGACGACGAGTACCCCGGCCGCGTGCTGCTCGCCGAGGCGAACCAGTGGCCGCGCGAGA
Organism: Curtobacterium flaccumfaciens; assembly: GCF_051548005.1. GTDB lineage: Bacteria > Actinomycetota > Actinomycetes > Actinomycetales > Microbacteriaceae > Curtobacterium. The sequence continues at coordinate 1,878 of NZ_JBPUGH010000023.1, forward strand.
CCGCCGCGTTCTTCGGCACCGACGAGGAGCCCGAGTGCCACATGGCGTTCGACTTCCCCGTGATGCCGCGCATCTTCTACTCGCTGCGCGCCCAGCACGCCTCGGAGCTCAAGGCGATCCTCTCCGAGACGCTCGACGTCCCCGAGTCGGCCGCGTGGGGGGTGTTCCTCCGCAACCACGACGAGCTCACCCTCGAGATGGTCAGCGAGGAGTACCGGCAGGCGATGTACGGCTGGTACGGCTACGACCCGCGGATGCGCTCGAACATCGGCATCCGACGTCGTCTCGCTCCCCTGCTCGACAACTCGCGGGCCGAGCTCGAACTCATCCACGCGCTGCTGTTCTCGCTGCCCGGGTCGCCGTTCCTCTACTACGGCGACGAGATCGGGATGGGCGACAACATCTGGCTGCCCGACCGCGACTCGTCCCGCACGCCCATGCAGTGGACGCCCGACCGGAACGCCGGGTTCTCGACGGCGGACCCGGGCAAGCTCTACCTGCCGGTCGTCCAGTCGCTCGTCTACAACTACCAGCAGGTCAACGTGGAGGCGCAGCTCGCGCAGTCGCGGTCGCTCCTGCACTGGGTCCGGAACGTCATCCACGTCCGCAAGGCCCACCCCGTGTTCGGCCTCGGGACGCTCGACGTCAAGGACACGTCGAACGAGTCCGTCCTGGCGTTCGTGCGCTCGTGGGAGGGGTCCGGACAGCAGTTCGGCCCCTCGGCGGAGGACGTCCTCTGCGTCTTCTCGTTCGCCACGAACCCGACGTCGGTGACGATCTCGGTGCCGGAGTACGCCGGGCGACCGCTGTACGACCTCTTCGGTGGCAGCGTGTTCCCGTCGTTCGACGAGCGCGGGTCGGTCACGTTGACGCTCGGGACGCAGTCGTTCTACTGGCTGCACGTCGGCGCGGCGCCGGCGGTCGCGCCCGCCGGGGCGGTGCCCGCCTCCGCCACGACGACGGCGTAGCGGCCTGGAGGCACGGTGCGGCCCCGCCAGGCTGGTCGCGCCGTCCGTGTCGGTGCCGTCCGTGTCGGTGCCGTCCGTGTCGGCGCCGTCCGTGTCGGCGCCGTCCGTGTCGGCGCCGTCCGTGTCGGTGCCGTCCGTGTCGGTGCGTCCCGTTAGCCTGACCGGGTGACGTACTCCGCGACAGCACCCGCACCGGCCCCGACGGTGCAGGACCTCTCCGGCCGCCCGTGGTGGCACGCGCTCGGCGTGTTCGACCTGGAGACCACCGGCGTCGACGTCGAGACCGCCCGGATCGTCACCGCGCACGTCGGCCTGATCGACATGACCGGTCGCTCCATCGTCGAGGGTGCCTGGGTCGCGGATCCCGGCATCGCCATCCCCGAGGGCGCTGCCGCCGTGCACGGGTACACCACCGAGCGCGCACAGGCCGAGGGCCGCCCCGCCGGCGAGGTCGTGGCCGAGGTCATCGCCGCGGTCGAGGCCGTCTTCGCCCGCGGCATCCCGCTCGTGATCTACAACGCCCCGTACGACCTCACCGTCCTCGACCGTGAAGCCAAGCGACACGGCCTGGCCTCCCCCGTCATCGGCAACGTCGTCGACCCGCTCGTGATCGACAAGGCGCTCGACACGTACCGCAAGGGCAAGCGCACGCTCGAGGCGGCGTCCGAGCTGTACGGCGTCACCCTGTCCGACGCGCACGACGCCGGAGCGGACGCCGTCGCGGCCGGACGGGTGGCGCAGGCGATCGCCGCGAAGTACCCGGACGAGCTCGGCGTCTCCGCTGAGGAGCTCCACCGCAAGCAGGTCGGATGGTGCGCCGACCAGGCGGCGTCGTTCCAGGAGTACATGCGCTCGAAGCGCGACCCTGCGTTCACCGCCGACGGGCGCTGGCCGCACCGCAACGGCTCGTAGCGCGGCGCCCCTCCTCCGGGCCGCTGCCACCGGCATCGAACCACGGATACGACGTCGAACCGACCACGTCAGCCGGTTCGATGTCGAATCCGTGGTTCCGTTCGTCGGCGCCGAGGCCCCGTACCGCGCCTGCCCGGCGGGCGCGCGTCTCCGAACGCCGTCGTCCGCTGAGCCCGTGGCACCCCGATCGCGCCCCACCACGAAGGTCGCGCCCTCGCACGACAGGGCGCGATGTTCGCGACGGGGCGCGAACCTGTCGGAGCCGTTTCCCCGCCGCGAACGTGACCGCGTGCACGACCCGCCGCGGGCGCGCGCTGCGAACGGCGCGCCCGCGTCACCGCCGACCTCCCCGAACGCCGAACGGGCGGCCCTCCCGGAGGAGGACCGCCCGCTGCGGAACGCGAGGCTGCTTACTTGGCGAAGCCCTTGAAGCGCTGGTTGAACTTCTCGACGCGACCGGCCGAGTCGAGGATGCGCTGCTTGCCCGTGTAGAACGGGTGCGACGCGGACGAGATCTCGACGTCGATGACCGGGTAGGTCGCACCGTCGAGCTCGATGGTCTTGTCGCTGGTCGCGGTCGAGCGCGTCAGGAACGTCTCACCGGAGGCCAGGTCGCGGAAGACGATGGCGTTGTACTCGGGGTGGGTGTCGGTCTTCATGGAGATTCCTCGGTTGGATGCGGTCGGGATGCTCGGGTCCGAAAGGACACCGTGCGGGAAGTCTTCGGCGTGCGCCAGCCGTCTACGTTACCAGATCGGGTCGGCGAGTCGCTACGACGCGCGGGCGGTCCAACGCCCGTCGTCCTTGGTGACGGAGAGGCCGACCCCGAACGCCTGGGAGAGTGTGTCATCGGTCAGGACCTCGTCGATCGGCCCGGCGGCCTGCACCCGTCCGTCGGTCAGGACGAGGGCGTGCGTGAAGCCCACGGGGATCTCCTCGACGTGGTGGGTGACGATGACGATCGCGGGCGCGTCGGGGCTCTGCGCGTAGCCGCCGAGGGTCCGGACGAGGCTCTCACGGGCGCCGAGGTCGAGCGACGCGGCGGGCTCGTCGAGGAACAGCACCTCGGGGTCGGTCATCACCGCACGGGCGATCTGCACGCGCTTCTGCTCGCCGTCGCTCAGCTCGCCGAACGTCCGCTCGGAGAAGGCACCGAGGCCCCACTCCTCGAGCACGCGCTGCGCACGGCGGACGTCGAGCTCCTCGTACTCCTCGTTCCACCGACCGGTGACCGAGTAGGCCGCGGTGAGCACGACGTCGAGCACGGTCTCGGTGAACGGGATCCGACGGGCGAGGGCGGTCGACGCGAACCCGATGCGGGGGCGGAGCTCGGCGAGGTCGGCCGTGCCGAGCTCGACGTCGAGGACGTGCACGTCACCCGAGGTCGGGAAGGTCTGCGCACCAGCGACCTGCAGCAGCGTGGTCTTGCCGGCGCCGTTCGCGCCGAGCACGACCCAGCGCTCGTCGGCCTGCACCTCCCACGAGACGGAGTCGAGGATGGTGGCCCCGTTGCGGACAACGGAGACGTCTGACAGGCGCACGACCGAGGGCATGCCCCCAGCCTACGGGGTCCGACCGGGAGGCCCGCGGCGCGACACCGGGTCGGCGCGCGCCGCGGACGTGGCCGGGTCAGCGCCCGGCCGGTCAGCGCCAGCCGGTCAGCGCCCAGCAGGTCAGCGCCCGGCGAGTACCCGGTCGTACACGGCGCGGGTCCGGTGGGCGATGGCGTCCCACGTGAACTCGCTCTCGACGCGGAGTCGTCCGGCGCGGCCCATGAGCTTCGCGAGCCCCTCGTCCTCGAGGACCTCGTTGAGCGTCGCCGCGAGGTCGGCGACGTAGCGGTCGGGATCGGTCGGCGTGCCGGTGCCGTCCTGCGCCTGGTCGATCGGCACGATGCGCCCGGTGAGCCCGTCGGCCACAACCTCGGGGATGCCCCCGGTGCCGGTGCCGACGACGGGGATGCCGCACGCCATGGCCTCGAGGTTCACGATGCCGAGCGGTTCGTAGATCGACGGGCAGACGAACACCGTGCCGGAGGACAGGACGTTCACGATCTCGCCGTGGGACAGCATCCGGTCGATCCAGACCACACCGTCGCGTTCCGATCGCAGGGAGTCGACCAGGCCGGTCACCTCGGCCATGATCTCCGGGGTGTCCGGGGCCCCGGCGCAGAGCACGACCTGCACGTCCGACGGCAGCGATGCCACGGCGCGGAGCAGGTACGGCAGTCCCTTCTGGCGCGTGATCCGCCCGACGAACACGACGCTCCGACGGGAGGGGTCGATCCCGAGTGCGCGGACGGCGTCCTCGTCGACGGTCGGCTTCCACTCGTCGATGTCGATCCCGTTGTAGACGACCTGCACCCGCTCCGGGTCGATCGACGGGTACGACCGGAGGATGTCGGCGCGCATCGCCTTCGACACCGCGACGACCGCGTCGGCCCGCTCGAACGCCTCGCGCTCCATCCAGCTCGACAGCCGGTAGCCGCCGCCGAGCTGCTCGGCCTTCCACGGCCGGAGCGGCTCGAGGCTGTGGGCGGTGACGACGTGCGGGATGTCGTAGGTCAGCTGCGCGATGCGCCCCGCGGCGTTCGCGTACCAAGTGTGGGAGTGCACGAGGTCGGCGCCCTCGACGTCGGCGGCGATCGCGACGTCGGTTCCGAGCGCCTGGAGCGCGCCGTTGGCCTGCTCGAGGCCGTTCGGCGTCCGGTAGGCCCAGACGTCGGCCTCGTCCCGGAACGCTCCGAAGGCGCGGACCCGCACCTCGGTGTCCGTGCCCGACCGCAGCGCTGCGGTGAGCTCGGCGACGTGGACGCCCGCCCCGCCGTACACCTCTGGTGGGTATTCCCTGGTCAACAGATCGACTCGCACGCGTTCAACGTAACCGTTCACCGGTCCGGACGCATACTGTGAGCGGTATGGCACCAAAGAAGGTCTTCGGCATCGTCCTCGCCGGCGGAGAGGGCAAGCGCCTCATGCCGCTCACGGCGGACCGCGCGAAACCAGCAGTCCCGTTCGGCGGCAACTTCCGGCTCATCGACTTCGCGCTGTCGAACCTGGTGAACTCCGGGCTGCAGAAGATCGTCGTCCTGACGCAGTACAAGTCGCACAGCCTCGACCGCCACGTCGCCGAGACGTGGCGCATGGAGGGGCTGCTCGGCAGCTACGTGGCGTCCGTGCCCGCGCAGCAGCGACTCGGCAAGCGGTGGTTCGCCGGCTCGGCCGACGCGATCCTGCAGTCGCTCAACCTCCTCCGCGACGAGCGCCCCGACATCGTCGTCGTGGTGGGCGCTGACCACGTCTACCGGATGGACTTCCACCAGATGGTCGAGGCCCACATCGCGTCCGGCCGGAGTGCCACGGTCGCCGCGATCCGCCAGCCCATCGGCCTGGCCGACCAGTTCGGCGTCATCCAGGTCGCCGAGGACGACCCGACGAAGATCGACGCGTTCCTCGAGAAGCCGAAGAACGCGGTCGGCCTGGCCGACTCCCCCGGCGAGATCCTCGCGTCGATGGGCAACTACGTCTTCGATGCCGACGCGCTCGTGGACGCCGTGCTCCGCGACGGACAGATCGAGACGTCGAACCACGACATGGGCGGCGACATCGTGCCGGACTTCGTCGCGCGCGGCGACGCCGGTGTCTACGACCTCAAGCGCAACGACGTGCCCGGCTCGAACGAGCGCGACCGGTACTACTGGCGCGACGTGGGGACGATCGACTCGTTCTTCGACGCGCACATGGACCTCATCGCGCCCGTGCCCGTCTTCAACCTGTACAACCAGGACTGGCCGATCTTCAACCAGCAGACGAACCTGCCCCCGGCGAAGTTCGTCCGCGACGCCAACGGCAACACCGGCTCGACGATCGACTCCCTCGTGTCGCTCGGCTGCCTCGTGTCCGGCGCGCAGGTCGAGCGCAGCATGATCGGCCCCTGGTGCGGCATCGACTCCGGTGCGAAGGTCCTCGACTCCATCGTGTTCGAGCGTGCGTCGATCGGCGCGGGCGCCGTCGTCAACCGCGCGATCCTCGACAAGGACGTGGTCATCGCGCCGGGTGCGCAGGTCGGCGTCGACCGCGAGGCCGACGAAGCACGCGGCTTCACGGTCACCGAGTCGGGGATCACCGTGGTGGGCAAGGGCGTCAGGGTCGAGGCCTAGCGAGACGCGTCGCGTCACGACGCGACACCAGCCTGGAGGCACGGCTCGCGTCACGGACGCAGCCGTGCCTCCGTCTGTCGGTACCGTTGGTCCGTGCCCCGCTTCCTCGTCGTCCTCGATGCCGATTCCACGCTGCTCGAAGACGAGGTGATCGAACTCCTCGCCGACGCGGCGGGGACCCGGCCACAGGTGGCGGCGATCACGGAGCGCGCCATGCGCGGCGAGATCGACTTCGCGGACAGCCTCCGGGAGCGTGTCGCGACCCTGGCGGGCCTCCAGGACGACGTCTTCCGCAGCGCACAGCAGGCCGTCCGCGTGACGCGGGGCGCCGCGGAACTCGTCCGCGGCGTGCACGCCGCCGACGGCACCGCCGGTGTCGTGTCCGGCGGCTTCCACGAGGTGCTCGACCCGTTCGCTGCCGAGCTCGGTCTCGACCACTGCCGAGCGAACCGACTCGAGGTCGTCGACGGAAGGCTCACCGGGCGTGTCCTCGGCGACGTCGTCGACGCGCACGCGAAGGCGACCGCGCTCCGGGCATGGGCGACTGCGGACGGCGTCGACGCCGCCCGGACGGTCGCGGTCGGCGACGGTGCGAACGACCTCGAGATGATGCGCGTCGCGGGGCTGTCCGTGGCCTTCGACGCCAAGCCGCGGGTGCGCGCCGAGGCGGACGTGTCCGTGGTCGACCGCGACCTGTCGGTAGTGCTGGCGACGATGGGCCTGCGCGGCTGACGTCCGCGCAGGCCGCTCAGCCGAACGTCAGTGACCCATCCCGAGGCCACCGTCGACCGGGATGACCGCACCCGAGATGTACCCGGCGCCGTCACCCGCGAGGAACAGCGTGGCGTCGGCGACGTCGTCCACCGTGCCGTAGCGCGAGGCCGGGATCTGCTTCTTGAACTCGGCGACGAGCTCGTCCGGCAGTGACGCGGTCATGTCGGTCTGGATGAACCCCGGCGTGACGACGTTGGCCGTGATGCCACGGGAGCCGAGCTCGCGCGTGATCGACCGGGCCATGCCGATGAGGGCGGCCTTCGACGAAGCGTAGTTGACCTGCCCGACCTGTCCGAACGTGCCGACGACGCTGCCCATGAGGACGATCCGGCCGAACTTCGCCTTCATCATCCCCTTCGTCGCACGCTTGACCACGCGGAAGGTGCCGGTGAGGTTCGTGTCGATGACGCTCGTGAAGTCCTCCTCCGACATGCGCAGCAGGAGCTGGTCGTTCGTGATGCCGGCGTTCGCGACGAGCACCTCGACCGGGCCGAGCTCTGCCTCGACCTGCGTGAAGGCCGCGTCCACCGAGGCCGTGTCGGTGATGTCGGCCTGGACGGTGAGGGCTCCCTCGGGGCCGCCCGTCCCGCTCCGCGACGTGACCGCGACGCGGTGCCCCTCGGCGACGAAGCGCTCCGCGAGGGCGTAGCCGATGCTGCGGTTGCCGCCGGTGATCAGGACGGTACGGGGGGTGCTCATGGTCGCTCCGTTCGAGGTGGGTCGGACGGCGTGCCCCGGGACTCACGCCGGACACGCCCGGACGAGCGTACCCGAGCCGATCCGCGCACTCCGATCGCGCGCGGCGGAACCGGAATGTCCGACGGAGGCTTAGGCTTGTACACGGGAGACGATGGACATCCGAATGAAGACCACGCACAGCATCACGGCACTCCCCGAGTCGCCGGAACAGGACCGTGCGCACCGGCTCTCCCGCTACGTCTGGCAGATGGCCGTCCGGGTCGTGTGCTTCGTCGCCGCGGTGCTCGTCTGGACCGCGTTCCACACCTGGCTCGTGGTGATCCCGATCATCCTCGCCGGCGTGATCCCCTGGGTCGCGGTGATCCTCGCGAACGCCGGCAACCGTGCCGGGAACGAGGTCGTCGCCCCCGCCGGAGCGATCCGGCTCTACGACGCCGAGGACGTCCGCATCCGCGAAGAGCAGGAAGCCGCACGTGCCCAGGCGTACCGGGACGAGCAGGACCGCCTGCGCGACCGGGCTCAGCACGCGCAGGACGAGTGGCAGCGGCACGGCGACCACACCAACGTCTGGCCCCCGAGGGCCGGCGGGCGGCGCTGATGGGGGCGACGTTCGACCTCTTCACCGAGCCCGGCTCCACTCCGGTGTGCTCGCGCGCAGGATGCACCGAGACCGCCGAGTGGCGCATCAACTGGCGGAACCCGCGCATCCACGCGACGGACCGGGTGAAGATCTGGGCGGCGTGCGAGGACCACCGGGACTTCCTCGCCGACTACCTGCGTTCGCGGAACTTCCCCGTCCGCGTCACCGGCATGCACGAGGACGTCGACCGCCTCGACGACCTCCGTGACCCGAACGCCGGGCCGAAGAACGACGTCGGGGTGCGCGCCACCGGCACCGATCGATGACCGACGGCTTCGACCCGAGTTCCCGCTACGGCCGACGGCACGCCGCCAAGCTCCAGCGTGGGACGGCGCCCGCATCGGACACCTCGCACGACCGCGACCCCGAGGAGCCGTTCGTCGGGTGGCGCTTCGTCCGGAGCCGTCGCTGGCTCGGCTACTTCGCGATCGCCGTGGCCTTCGCGATCGTCTGTGCCCTCTTCGGCATGTGGCAGTGGGACCGCCGCAACGAGGCCGTCCGCCAGAACGAGCAGATCGCGCAGAACTACGACCACCGTCCCGTCCCGCTCGACCAGGCACTCCCCCGTGCTTCGAGCTGGAACGACGACCAGACCTGGCTCCGGGTGACCGCCACCGGTCGCTACGACACCGACGCGCAGCTCCTCGTCCGGAACCGCGTGCACAACGGCCAACCAGGCTTCGAGGTCCTCACGCCGCTCGTCACCGCGGACGGCCGCGCGTTCATCGTCGACCGGGGCTGGGTCCCCACGGGCAACCGGCAGGACGCGCCCGACCACGTCCCGGCGCCCCCGAGCGGCGACGTGACCGTGGTGGTGCGCCTGCAGCAGAGCGAGCCGCGGATCCCCGGCCGATCAGACCCCTCGCACACCGACCAGGTGCAGTCGGTCACGCTCGCCGACGTCCGCGACAAGGTGGGCATGCCGATCTGGACCGGCGCGTACGGGCAGCTCGCCTCCGAGGAGCCCGCTCCGTCCGAAGACCCGCCCCTCGGCTGGGACCGACCGTCCGCCGACACCGGCCTGCACCTCAGCTACTTCATCCAGTGGTTCCTCTTCGCCGCGGGCGGCTTCGGCTTCCTCGGTTACGTGATGGTGCAGGAGTACCGGAACCTCAACCAGGACGACCCGGAGGAGCGCGAGCGCGCCGAGGAGCGCCGCCGCCGCAAGGACGCGAAGCCGAGGTCCGACGCCGAGGTCGAGGACGAGCTGCTGAACGCGCGGTCGTGAGACGACCGCGTCGCTGACGCGACCACCTGTCGGACCGGAGCGCGTCCCGCTCGGCAGTGGCGCGCCCCGCAACACACGGGGCGCCCGCGTCACGCGGGGCGCGCCAGCGTCACACGGGGCGCGCCAGCGTCACACGGGGCGCGCCGACCGAGCCCGCGAGGGAGGAGTGCCAGCCCGCACCGTGCCTCCCGTCGGATGGCGCGCACCGCGCGCACGCCGGTCAGGCGAGCTCGATGAGCTCCGCGTACTCCTTGTTCCAGTGGTCCTCGGTGCCGTCCGGCAGCAGGAGGACCCGCTCCGGGTTGAGGGCCTCGACCGCGCCCGCGTCGTGCGAGACGAGGACGACCGCACCCTCGTAGCCGGCGAGGGCGCCGAGGATCTCCTCGCGCGAGGCCGGGTCGAGGTTGTTGGTCGGCTCGTCGAGCAGCAGGACGTTCGCACCGGACACGACGATCATCGCGAGCGAGAGCCGGGTCTTCTCACCGCCGGAGAGGACGCCGGCCTTCTTGTAGCCGTCGTCGCCCGTGAACAGGAACGACCCGAGGACACGACGCGCCTCGGTCTCGTTGAGGTCGTTCGACGCCGACACCATGTTCTCGATCACGGTGCGGTTGACGTCGATGTTCTCGTGCTCCTGCGCGTAGTACCCGATGCGCAGACCGTGCCCGGGAAGGATCTCCCCCGTGTCCGGCTGGTCAGCGCCCGCGAGGATGCGGAGCAGCGTGGTCTTGCCGGCACCGTTGAAGCCGAGGATCACGACCCGCGAGCCGCGGTCGATCGCGAGGTCCACCCCCGCGAAGATCTCCAGCGAGCCGTACGACTTCGACAGCCCCTCGGCCATGAGCGGCGTCCGGCCGCACGGCGTCGGCGTCGGGAACCGCAGCTTGGCGACCCGGTCGACCGCGCGCTCGTCCTCGAGGCCCGCGAGGAGCTTCTCGGCCCGCGCGACCATCTGGTGCGCCGCGGCGGCCTTCGTGGCCTTCGCACCGAACCGTGCGGCCTGGTCCTTCAGGGTCGCCGCCTTCTTCTCGGCGTTCGCGCGCTCCTTGCGGCGGCGCTCCTCGTCGGCGGCACGCTGCCGCTGGTACAGCTTCCAACCCATGTTGTAGACGTCGATCGACTGGCGGTTCGCGTCGAGGTAGAACACCCGGTTCACGACCTCGTCGACGAGTTCGACGTCGTGGGAGATCACGATCACGCCGCCCGGGTAGGTCTTGAGGTGCTCGCGCAGCCAGACGATCGAGTCGGCGTCGAGGTGGTTCGTCGGCTCGTCGAGGATCATCGTCTCGGCGTCGGAGAACAGGATGCGCGCGAGCTCGATGCGCCGACGCTGGCCGCCCGAGAGGGTCTTGAGCTGCTGGTCGAGGATGCGGTCCGGCAGCTTGAGGTTCGACGCGATCGACGCCGCCTCGGCCTCGGCCGCGTAGCCACCGAGGGCGTTGAACTGGTCGTCGAGCCGGCTGTACCGACGCATGGCCTTCTCGGCGACCGCGGGGTCGTCACTCGCCATGTCCAGCGTCGCGAGCCGGATGCCCTCCACGAGTTCACCGAGTCCGCGGGCGTCGAGGATGCGCTTCCGGGCGGTGTCCTCCGGGTTGCCGGAGCGGGGGTCCTGCGGCAGGTAACCGATCTCGCCGCCGCGCTCGATCTTCCCGGCGGTGGGCTGCGTCTCCCCCGCCAGCGCCTTGGTCATCGTGGTCTTGCCGGCGCCGTTGCGCCCGACGAGACCGATCTTGTCGCCCTTCTCGACACGGAAGGAGACGTTCTCCATGAGGAGGCGGGCCCCGACGCGGATCTCGAGATCGTGCACGGCAAGCACAGTGGACGTCCAATCAGTTGGTGGTTTTGCACAACGACGTGTGCGGGAGGTGCACCGCTACGCTGACGGGACCGATGGTCCCAGAACGGGACCAGCAGTCCATTCTAGGAGAATCCATGACGAACGCCACCGGGTTCGCTCGCCGCGCAGTGCTCGCCGACCGTCTGCGCACCCACGGTCTGGCCACCGATGCCGCCCTCGTCGCGGGCGGCGCCCTCTTCACCGCCGCCATGGCGCAGGTCGAGGTGCCGATGTGGCCGGTGCCGATCACCGGGCAGACCCTGGCCGTCGTCCTCGTCGGCGCCACGCTCGGCGCCCGTCGCGGCATGCTCTCCCTGCTCGTCTACGCGGTCGCCGGGCTCGCCGGTGCGCCGTTCTTCGCCGGGTTCTCGGGTGGCCTCTCCGCGCTGGCGTCGCCGAGCTTCGGCTACGTGATCGGCTTCGTGCCCGCCGCCGGGCTCGTCGGCTGGTTCGCCCGGCGCAACTGGGACCGCCACGTCGGGCGCGCCACCGTGGCGATGCTGCTCGCCAGCGCGATCCCGTTCGTGACCGGTCTGCCGTGGCTCGCGGCCTCCCTCGGTCAGCTCGGTGCGCCGAACGACCTGCAGTCGGTGCTCGCGGCGGGCCTCTACCCGTTCGTGATCGGCGGCGTGGCCAAGGCCCTCATCGCCGCGGGCGTGCTGCCGCTGGCCTGGAAGGCGCTCGGCCGCCGCTGAGTCGCGTGGCGCGTTCTTCGTGAGCGGCCGAGGTTCCAGAATTCTGGGATCTCGGCCGCTTTCATCGTCAGGGGGCGGAACCTCGGCGGAGCACACGCGGCGAGTCGTGCAACCTCGCGAGGCGGGCCGGCGGTGCGCGGCGGAGGATTCGCCCGAGGCCTGTTGGTCGCGTGACGTGCCGTGCGCTGCACCGGCGGGGCACGAGGTGTCACCTCGCCGCGCAGCGGCCGACACATCCTGAGACCACGGCGAACGCAGCCGGGCGTGTCCAGCGGTCGCCACACGCCCGCACAGGCGAACGGGAGGCGCGGTGCCAGCTGGCACCGCGCCTCCCGTCGTGAGTGGTCGCGTCTAGATCGAGAACCCGAGCGCGCGCATCATCTCGCGCCCGTCATCCGTGATCCGCTCGGGGCCCCACGGCGGCATCCAGACCCAGTTGATGCGGAACGCGTCGACGATGCCGTCGAGCGCGTTGGCGGTGTCGCCCTCGATGACGTCCGTCAGCGGGCAGCCCGCACTCGTCAGCGTCATGCTGATCACGAGCGCGTTCGCCTCGTCGTCCATCGCGAGGTCGTAGATCAGGCCGAGGTCGACGATGTTCACGCCGAGCTCCGGGTCCTGGACCTCCTTGAGGCCCTCGACGACCTCGTCGAACTTCTCCGGGGAGAGTGCGGTGATCATCAGGACTGCGCCTCGGCGGCGGCCTGCACGTAGCGGTCGTAGCCCTCGTTCTCGAGGCGCTCGGCGAGCTCCGGACCGCCCTGCTCCGCCACCTTGCCGGCGACGAACACGTGCACGAAGTCCGGCTTGATGTAGCGGAGGATCCGCGTGTAGTGGGTGATGAGCAGCACCCCGAGGCCCGTGGCGGCCTTGGCGCGGTTGACGCCCTCGGAAACGATCTTCAGCGCGTCGACGTCGAGGCCGGAGTCGGTCTCGTCGAGGACCGCGAACTTCGGCTTGAGGAGTTCGAGCTGCATGATCTCGTGGCGCTTCTTCTCGCCGCCGGAGAAGCCCTCGTTGACGTTGCGCTCGGCGAACGCGGAGTCCATCTTGAGGTCGGCCATCGACTGGCGGAGGTCCTTCACCCAGCCGCGCAGCGCGGGCGCCTCGCCGTCGATGGCGGTCTTCGCGGTCCGGAGGAAGTTCGACACCGTGACACCGGGGATCTCGACCGGGTACTGCATGGCGAGGAACATGCCGGCACGGGCGCGCTCGTCGACGCTCATCGAGAGGACGTCCTCGCCGTCGAGCGTGATCGAGCCCCCGACGACGTTGTAGCGCGGGTGACCGGCGATCGTGTACGCGAGGGTCGACTTGCCGGAGCCGTTCGGCCCCATGATCGCGTGGATCTCACCCTCGTTGATGGTGAGGTCGACGCCCTTGAGGATCTCCTTCGTGCCCTGATCGGTGTCGATCGAGACCTGGAGGTCGCGGATTTCGAGAGTGGACATTGCGTTCCTTCGGTTGCAGCTGGTGTGCGGCGTCAGCCGCGGAAGAGAGTGGGGGTGCTCAGTCGACCGGGACGGTGTCGTGCACGTCGACGTAGACGTCGCCGTCGCGCACCTCGACCCGGAAGACCGGCACGGGTTCGTAGGCCGGGAAGTTCTGCGGCTTGCCGGTGGTGAGGGAGAACTTCGACCCGTGGGCCCAGCACTCGAGTGCGTCCCCCTCGACGAAGCCCTCCGCCAGGGAGATGTCGCCGTGCGTGCAGGTGTCCCCGATGGCGTGCACGACGCCGGCGGAGTCCTTCACGATCGCGACCGCGGTGCCCTCGACCACGACACGCATCGGGCTGTCGACCGCGATGTCGCCCTCGGCGCAGACCTTCTCGGCCATCAGGCGTCCGCCTGCGCGGCCTCGGGGTCGGTCTGCGGGTCAGCCTCGGCGATGACCGATCGGCCAGCCGCCAGCTCCTCCTCGACCGCCGCGATGAGGCGCTCCTCGAGTTCGGGCGCACCGATCTTCTGGATGACCTCGACGAGGAAGCCGAGCACGACGAGCCGTCGGGCCTCTTCCTCGGGGATGCCGCGGGCCTGGAGGTAGAACAGCTGCTCGTCGTCGAACCGACCGGTGGCGCTGGCGTGACCGGCACCCTCGATGTTGCCGGTCTCGATCTCGAGGTTCGGGATGCTGTCCGCCCGGGTGCCGTCGGTGAGGACGAGGTTGCGGTTCTGCTCGTACGAGTCGGTACCGTCGGCCGGGCGGCTGATCAGCACGTCGCCGATCCAGACGGTGTGCGCACCCTCGCCCTGCAGCGCGCCCTTGTAGTTGACCCGACCGCGCGTGTTCGGCGCGTCGTGGTTCACGTACACCTGCTGCTCGATGTACTGGCCGGCGTCGGCGAAGTACACGCCGTACATCTCGGTGTCGGCACCCTGGGCGCCGAGGTGCGTCGAAGGGTTCACCCGGATCACGTCACCGCCGAGCGAGACGACCACGTGCTTCAGGAAGGCGTCTCGGCCGACCTCGGCGAAGTGCGTCGAGACGTGCACGGCGTCGTCGTCCCAGTCCTGCAGGCTGACGACCGTGAGCCGCGCGTTGTCGCGCACGACGATCTCGATGTTCTCGCTGAGGAGCGCCGAGCCTCGGTTGTCGATGACGACGATGCCCTGCGCGTTCGGCTCTGCCGTGACGACCGTGTGCGCCGCCCGAGGTTGCGACCCGAAGTCGGAGCGCGTGATGGTGATGAACTCGTGCTGCTCGGTCGCCTTGATCGTGACGGCGAGCACCGCGTCACGCGCCGACCAGGCGGCAGCGGACGCGCGGTCCTCGGGGAGCCCGGCCGAGCCGACGCGCGGGTCGTCGCTGCGACCCCACTCGACATCGGCGCCCTCGGACTGGCGCGCGAGGTACGGGTACGGCGCGCCGTCGAGTCCGCCGTCGAGGAGCGGCTGGAGCTTCGCGAGCGGCGCGAACTTCCAGTTGACCTCGCGGCCGGTGACCGTCGGGAACGCGTCGAGGTCGGCCGACTGGAATCGCTCCGAACGGGTCTGGACGGGAACCTTCTTCTCGGCCGCGTCCCACCCGCCGTCGGAGTGCGCACGAGCGCCGTGCTGCTCGGTGCCGCTGGTGCTGGCGGCGCTGGGCTGTTCGGTGGTGCTGGACATCTAGCCGACGGATCCTTCCATGCTCATCTCGATGAGCTTGTTGAGTTCGAGCGCGTACTCCATCGGGAGCTCGCGGGCGATCGGCTCGATGAAGCCGCGGACGATCATCGCCATCGCCTCGTCCTCGGGCAGACCGCGGGACATGAGGTAGAACAACTGCTCTTCGCTGACGCGGGAGACGGTGGCCTCGTGGCCGAGCTGGACGTCGTCGACGCGGATGTCGATCGCCGGGTACGTGTCCGACCGGCTCACGGTGTCCACGAGCAGCGCGTCGCACCGCACGGTGTTGGCCGCGTGGTGCGCGTTCGGGTCGACACGGACCTCGCCGCGGTAGCCCGCACGACCACCACCACGGGCGATCGACTTCGAGACGATCGAGGACGTCGTGTACGGCGCCATGTGGATCATCTTCGCGCCGGCGTCCTGGTGCTGGCCCGGGCCCGCGAACGCCACGGACAGCGTCTCGCCCTTGGCGTGCTCGCCGGCGAGGTAGATCGACGGGTACTTCATCGTGACCTTCGAGCCGATGTTGCCGTCGATCCACTCCATCGTCGCGCCCTCGTGCGCGATCGCACGCTTGGTGACGAGGTTGTAGACGTTGCTCGACCAGTTCTGGATCGTCGTGTAGCGGACGCGCGCGTTCTTCTTGACGATGATCTCGACGACCGCGGAGTGCAACGAGTCCGACTTGTAGATCGGCGCCGTGCAGCCCTCGATGTAGTGGACGTACGAGTCCTCGTCCGCGATGATCAGCGTCCGCTCGAACTGCCCCATGTTCTCGGTGTTGATCCGGAAGTAGGCCTGCAGCGGGATCTCGACGTGCACGCCCTTCGGGACGTAGACGAACGAGCCGCCGGACCACACGGCCGTGTTCAGCGCGGCGAACTTGTTGTCGCCGGCGGGGATCACGGAGCCGAAGTACTCCTCGAAGAACTCCGGGTGCTCGCGGAGCGCCGTGTCGGTGTCCATGAAGATGACGCCCTGCTGCTCCAGGTCCTCGCGGATCTGGTGGTAGACGACCTCGGATTCGTACTGCGCGGCGACGCCTGCGACGAGTCGCTGACGCTCGGCCTCGGGGATGCCCAGGCGCTCGTACGTGTTGCGGATGTCCTCAGGGAGCTCTTCCCAGGTCTGGGCCTGCTTCTCGGTGGACTTGACGAAGTACTTGATGTTGTCGAAGTCGATGTCCGACAGGTCGGCGCCCCACGAGGGCATCGGCTTCCGGTCGAACAGCGTGAGCGCCTTGAGACGGTTCTTCGTCATCCACTCCGGCTCGGACTTGCGCGCCGAGATGTCGGCCACGACCTCTTCCGAGAGACCACGGCGCGCGGAGGCACCGGCGGAGTCGGAGTCGGACCAGCCGAACTCGTATTGGCCGAGCCCTTCGAGCTCGGGACGGTCGATGAGCACGTCGGACATGGTCTCCTCGTTTCCTTCTCGCGGCAGCGTCACCAGGACCAACCCGGCACGGCTGGACGCCATTCCACCCCGGGCCACCGACACGGGCGACCAGGGTGCTGCTACCTCGCAACGTCAATGGTTCCACGCGGTCGCGGGCCGTAGTGACGATCACGGCCCATTCGGAGCCGGCGCCTGCCTAGACTTGACTGCCGCTGAACCCTCGAATCCTACAGGTTCGGTGCACGGAACAACAGGAAGGCACCACCCTCGTGACTCGCGTCGGATCCCCCGTCGAGCTGGACGTCCGCAGTCGGTGGTGGTCCCTCCCCCGCACCGTCGACGCCCGCGTGATCTGGCTGGCGTGGGCGTCGTTCGTCGTCGAGGTCGTCCTGATCGGCACCGGTGGGCTCGTGCGCCTGACGGCGTCAGGCCTCGGTTGCCCGACATGGCCGAAGTGCACCGCCGACTCCCTCGTGTCCACACCCGAGATGGGCGTGCACGGCATCATCGAGTTCGGCAACCGCCTGCTCACCTTCGTGCTGGTCGTCGTCGCGATCGCCACGTTCCTCGCGGTCGTGCGGATGCGTCGCACCCGTCCCGAACTGTTCTGGCTCGCGTTCGCGCAGGGCGCGGCGATCCCGGTCCAGGCGGTCATCGGCGGCATCAGCGTCTGGACGAACCTCAACCCCTTCGTCGTCGGTCTGCACTTCGTGGTCTCGGCCGCACTCACCTCGGTCACCGCAGCGCTCGTGTACCGCGCGCTGAACGGGCCCCGCACCGCCGTCCGACTCGTCCCCGCGTGGTACACGAACGTCGTCCGCGGCACCGTCGCGGCCGTCGCGGTCACCGTCCTCGTGGGCATCCTCACGACCGGTAGCGGCCCGCACGCCGGCGCCGACGAAGCCGTCGACGGCGGACGCCTGCACCGCACCGGGTTCGACCCGGCCGTCATGGAGCACGTCCACGCGGTCCCCGCCTACGTCCTCTTCGCCCTGACCCTCGTGCTGGTCGTCGGCGCGGTCCGGCTCCGACTCTCGAGCCGCTGGGCACTGGCGCTCCTCATCGTCGAGTTCGTCCAGATCGCGGTGGGTCTGACGCAGGCGCGGACGGGCCTCCCGGTCGGCCTGGTCGGGACGCACATGGTGCTCGCCGGTCTGCTCGTCGCCGCCACCACCGCCGTGGTGCTCTCGACCCGGAGGAGCGCCGGCCGCGGCGCGGTCCGCGAGCCGCTCGACGCCTGAGAGCGTCCTCGGTACGACGAAGCGCGCGTCGATCGACGCGCGCTTCGTCGTTCTGAGCTGGTTCCGCGGTCCCACGCACGCCCTCCTCGACGACGCACCGCGGGATCGACGCGTGCGACGTCGAAACGCGCGCATCCCGTGATCTGGTCGCGACCACAGGCGGGACGGGAGGCACGGTGCCACCCCGCCCCGCGCCTCCAGGCCGCCACGACCGGCGACGCACGCCCGGTTCGACGAGACGCCCCGTGATCGACGCGTGCGACGTCGAAACGCGCGTCCCGTAGATCTGGTCGCGACCACAGGCGGGACGGGAGGCACGGTGCCACCCCGCCCCGCGCCTCCAGGCCGCCACGACCGGCGACGCACGCCCGGTTCGACGAGACGCCCCGTGATCGACGCGTCCGACGTCGTAACGCGCGCGTTTCGTGCACCGGTCGCGACCATGCGCCTGACGGGAGGCACGGTGCCAGCCCGCCCCGCGCCTCCCGGCCGCTGTCGTGGAACGACCCGATCGTCGTCGTAGGACAACGGCGGGGTCGGCCGTTGCGCGGCCGCGTATCCCGCGCGTGCAACGAACGACGGGGCCGCTGTCGTGCGACAGCGACCCCGTCGTTCGGCAGCGGCCCCGAGACGCGCACCGGCACCGGCACCGGCGCCGGGACCGACGCCGCCGACGCCTAGAAGGTGAAGACCTGCGGCAGCAGCGGGTCGATGCCCACCGCGATGAAGAGCAGCGTCAGGTACGTGATCGAGCTGTGGAACACGCGCATCGGCTGCACCTGCTCGACGTGCTGGATCGCCCGCGAGTACAGCCGGTGCGACTCGACGACGAACCAGATGCCGCCGGCGAGGGCGACCACCGAGTAGAGCGGCCCCATGTGCGCGACCGGGATGAGCAGGAGCGAGCAGACCAGGGTCGCCCAGGCGTACAGCACGACCTGGAGCCCGACGACCGTACGACCCCGGACCACGGCGAGCATGGGCACGTCGGCGGCGTCGTAGTCGTCGCGGTACTTCATCGAGAGCGGCCAGTAGTGCGGCGGCGTCCAGAGGAAGATCACCATGAAGAGGATGATCGGCGTCCAGGTCAGCGATCCCGTCACGCCGGCCCAGCCGATGAGCACGGGCATGCACCCGGCGGACCCGCCCCACACGATGTTCTGCGGGGTCCGGCGCTTGAGCCACAGCGTGTAGAGGAAGACGTAGATGAGGATCGCGACGACGCTCAGCGCCGCGGCGAGCCAGTTCACGAAGGCGAGCAGGACGCCGGTGGACGCGATGCCGAGCACCCACGAGAACACCAGGGCCTCACGGTCGGAGAGCTCGCCGGTCACCAGCGGTCGCGTGCTCGTGCGCTTCATCAGCCGGTCGATGTCACGGTCGATGTAGCAGTTGAACGCGGATGCAGAACCCGCGGACATCGCGCCGCCCAGCATCGTCCAGAACACGAGCCAGAGGTCCGGGACCCCGCGGGCGGCGAGGAACATCGTCGGCGCCGTGGTGACCAGCAGCAGCTCCATGACCCGGGGCTTCGTCAGCGAGACGTACGCCCGGACCTTGCGCGAGAGCGTCGATCGGGGTCGATCGGTGTCCGGCCGGGTCACGGTGGCAGTGGGCAAGGGAACCTCAGTCTGTTCGCGTCAGCTCGCACACTCGGTGGACGGCTCCGTCGTCGTCCGGGCGTGCGTCGACCCGGAATGACCACGGGCCTCCATCAGTTTAGGCCATCGAGGCGCCGCGACGATGCCCGCCCCGCCATCCGGACCGACCGACCTCGACGGACGGACGAGCCGGCAGGTCGGCAGACGGACGGACCGGCAGGTCGGCGGGTGGCCGAGCCCGTCCCCTGCCGAGCGGACGGGCCGGTTCACGGCGCGAACACTGCAGACACGCCCGGGCCGTCCGGACGGTCGGCGTTGGAGCGCTGCACCCGGCGTCCGCACACGGTGAACAGAACGTGTCACCTGGACCCTCACTGAGTGCATGGTCACTATGCTGGAGTCGCCCTCCCGCAGTGCGTGCCCCGAAGACGTCGGTCACGACGAGCCGGTCGGCCGCCGCCAGACGGCGACCCGAACCCCGGCCCCGGGATGGCGATCATGTCCGTGCGATGGCACGAGCCCTCGCACATGTCGCATTCAAGAAGGGTCAACATCCAAGTGGCTGAATTCACCTGGGACGCCATCGACAGGAAGGCCGTCGACACGGCCCGCGTACTCGCCGCCGACTCGGTCGAGGCCGCCGGCAACGGTCACCCCGGCACCGCGATGAGCCTCGCGCCGGTCGCCCACCTGCTCTTCCAGAAGGTGATGCGTCGCGACCCCAGCGACTCCACCTGGATCGGCCGCGACCGCTTCATCCTCTCCGCCGGGCACGCCTCGATCCTGCAGTACGTGCAGTTCTACCTGCACGGCTACGGCCTCGAGCTCGAGGACCTCCAGCACCTCCGCAAGTGGGGCTCGAAGACCCCGGGTCACCCGGAGTACGGCCACACCGACGGCGTCGAGATCACCACCGGCCCGCTCGGCCAGGGCCTCGCGTCCGCCGTCGGCTTCGGCTACGCGCAGCGCTTCGAGCGTGGCCTGTTCGACCCGGAGACCGCCGACGGCGAGTCCCCCTTCGACCACTTCACCTACGTGATCGCCGGTGACGGCGACATGCAGGAGGGCGTCACGAACGAGGCCGCGAGCCTCGCCGGACGCCAGCAGCTCGGCCGCCTGGTCGTCTTCTACGACTCGAACCAGATCTCGATCGAGGACGACACCGACATCGCGTTCTCCGAGGACGTCGCCGCCCGCTACGAGGCGCTCGGCTGGCACGTCCAGCACGTCGACTGGAAGAAGACCGGCGAGTACTCCGAGGACGTCGAGGAGCTGTACCGCGCCGTCGAGGCCGCGAAGGCCGAGACGAACAAGCCGTCGCTCATCGTCCTCAAGACGATCATCGGTTGGCCGTCGCCGACCAAGCAGAACTCCGGCAAGATCCACGGCTCCGCCCTCGGTGGCGAGGAACTGAAGGGTCTCAAGGAGGTCCTCGGCTTCGACCCCGAGCAGACCTTCCACGTCGACCCGGAGGTGCTCGAGTACACCCGCGGCGCCGTCGCGAAGGGCCAGGCGGAGCACGCCGAGTGGCAGAAGACCTTCGACGCGTGGGCCTCGGCCAACCCGGAGAAGAAGGCGATGCTCGACCGCATCAACGCCGGCGAGCTCCCCGAGGGCCTCGAGGAGGCCCTCCCGGTCTTCCCGACCGAGAAGGCCGTCTCGACCCGCGCCGCATCCGGCAAGGTCATCAACGCCATCGCGCCGCTCATGCCCGAGTTCTGGGGCGGTTCGGCCGACCTCGCCGAGTCGAACCTCACCACGATCGAGGGCGCCAAGTCCTTCGGCCCGGTCGAGGCCTCGACGAAGACCTGGAGCACCGACCCGTACGGCCGCGTCCTCCACTTCGGCATCCGCGAGCACGCGATGGGCTCGATCCTGTCCGGCATCGTCCTGCACGGGAACACCCGTCCGTTCGGCGGCACGTTCCTCATCTTCAGCGACTACATGCGCCCGGCGGTCCGTCTCGCCGCGCTCATGAAGGCGCCGGCGATCTACGTCTGGACGCACGACTCCGTCGCCCTCGGCGAGGACGGCCCGACGCACCAGCCGATCGAGCAGCTCACGGCCCTCCGCGCGATCCCGGGTCTCGACGTCGTCCGTCCGGCCGACGCCAACGAGGTCGCGTACGCGTGGCTCGAGATGCTCAAGCACAAGGACCGCCCGGCCGGCATCGCGCTGAGCCGCCAGAACCTCCCCGTCTTCGAGCGTGGCGAGGGCGAGGCGTCCGGCGAGACCTTCGCGTCGGCGAAGAACGTCGGCAAGGGTGCGTACATCCTCGCCGAGGCGCCGAACGGCACCCCGGACGTGATCCTCATCGCGACCGGCTCCGAGGTCCAGATCGCCGTCGAGGCGCGCGAGCAGCTCAAGGGCGAGGGCATCAACGCCCGCGTCGTGAGCGCCCCGTCCCTCGAGTGGTTCTTCGAGCAGTCGGAGAACTACCGCGAGCAGGTGCTGCCGAAGGCCGTCACCGCCCGCGTGTCGGTCGAGGCCGGGATCGCCATGAGCTGGCGAGACATCGTCGGCGACAAGGGCCGCAGCGTCTCGATCGAGCACTTCGGTGCCTCGGCCGACTACCAGACGCTCTTCAAGGAGTTCGGCTTCACGACGGAGCACGTCATCGCCGCCGCGAAGGAAACGCTCGCAGCGTCCTGACCCACCGGGGCCGGGTCCGGTCACCCGGATCCGGCCCTTCTGCCGGGAGGCGCGGCTCGGCTCCGCCGCCACGCCTCCCGGCCCACAGACCACGGCCAGACGGCCGATGAAGGAAGAAGACACACACATGGCTGAGACCACCCCCACCGCCGCCCTCTCCGAGGTCGGCGTCAGCATCTGGCTCGACGACCTCTCGCGCGAGCTCCTCGAGACCGGCAAGCTCGAGCAGCTCATCGCCGAGAAGAACGTCGTCGGCGTCACCACGAACCCGACGATCTTCGCGTCGGCCCTCGCCAAGGGCGAGCGCTACGACGCGCAGGTCAAGGAGCTCGCCGCCGCGGGCACCGACGTCACCAGCGCGATCTTCGAGATCACCACGCAGGACGTCGCGAACGCCTCCGACGTGTTCAAGCCGATCTATGACGAGACCAAGGGCTTCGACGGCCGCGTCTCGATCGAGGTCGAGCCGGGCCTCGCGCACGAGACCCAGAAGACCATCGAGCAGGCGAAGTTCCTGTTCGACAAGGTCGGTCGCGAGAACGTCCTCATCAAGATCCCCGCGACCGTCGAGGGCCTCGAGGCCATCACCGAGGTCATCGGTGCCGGCATCTCGGTGAACGTCACCCTGATCTTCTCGCTCGAGCGCTACCGCGCCGTCATCGACGCCTACCTCGGTGGGCTCGAGAAGGCCAAGGCCGCCGGCCACGACCTCTCGAAGATCCACTCGGTCGCCTCGTTCTTCGTGTCGCGCGTCGACTCCGAGATCGACAAGCGTCTCGACGCCGTCGGCACCGACGAGGCGAAGGCCCTCAAGTCGAAGGCCGGCATCGCCAACGCGCAGCTCGCCTACCAGGTCTGGACCGAGGCGTTCGCGACCGAGCGCGCCCTCGGCCTGCTCGAGTCGGGTGCGAACACGCAGCGTCCGCTCTGGGCCTCCACCGGTGTCAAGGACCCGTCGCTGCCCGACACGCTCTACGTGACCGAGCTCGCCGCGCCGAACACCGTCAACACGATGCCGGGCAAGACGCTCGACGCGACGTTCGACCACGCCGAGATCCACGGCGACGCCATCGCCGGGTCGTACGACGCCGCGCAGGAGGTCCTCGACCAGATCGCGGCGCAGGGCATCAGCTACGACGAGGTCGTCGCGCTGCTCGAGAAGGAGGGCGTGGACAAGTTCAACGTCTCCTGGGGCGAGCTCGTCGACACCGTGAAGACGGCCCTCGAGGGCGCGAAGTAGCGTGACCGTCTCCATCGCCGCCAGCGGCGCAGCTGCACGGGCCATCGACACGGTGGTCCCGCAGCTCGTCGCCGAACTGGTGGCGTCGGGCATCACGGCGCAGGACCCCGAACTCTGGGGACCTGCCGCCGAGCCGGAGGCGTCGAAGCGTCTCGGGTGGACGGAGGCCGTCGCGGTCTCGCGTCCACTCGTCGCGGAGATCACGGCGCTGCGCGAGCAGCTCGCCGCCGACGGGGTCGACCACGTCGTCCTCGCCGGCATGGGCGGCTCCTCGCTCGCGCCCGAGGTGATCACTCGGACGTACGGCGTCCCGCTGACGGTGCTCGACTCGACCGACCCGGCGCAGGTCCGGGCGGCGGTGGGACACGACCTCGAGCGCACCGTGCTCGTGGTCTCGTCGAAGTCCGGCTCCACCCTGGAGACGGACTCGCAGCGTCGTGTGTACGAGCGGGCGTTCCGTGACGCGGGGATCGATCCCGCGTCACGGATCGTCGTCGTCACCGACCCGGGCTCCTCGCTCGAGCAGCTCGCACACGACGCCGGCTACCGCGTGTTCACCGCGGATCCGAACGTCGGCGGACGGTTCTCGGCGCTGACCGCGTTCGGCCTCGTGCCGTCCGGACTCGCCGGAGCCGACATCGCCGAACTCCTCGACGAGGCGGACGCCGTCTCGGTGCTCCTCGCCGTGGACACCGACGAGAACCCGGGCCTGGTCCTCGGCGCCGCGCTGGCCACCCTCGACCCGGGCGTCGCGAAGATCGGCATCGTGCCCGACGGCACGCACATCGTCGGTTTCGGCGACTGGGTCGAGCAACTCCTCGCGGAGAGCACGGGGAAGGACGGCAAGGGGCTCCTCCCCGTCGTCCTCGGGCCCGACTCCCCCGAGCTGGCCGCGGGTCTGACCGACCTGCAGGTCATCCGCATCGTGGGATCCCGCGAGGACGAACGCCACGTCGCCGAGGGTGAGGTCGAGATCGACGGCACCCTCGGTGGGCAGTTCCTCGTGTGGGAGTACGCCGTCGCCGTCGCCGGACGGCTCATCGGCATCAACCCGTTCGACCAGCCCGACGTGGAGGCCGTCAAGGTCGCGACCCGTGCGCTGCTCGACGACCGCCCGGCGCCCACCGAGCCCGCCTTCACCGAAGGCGGAACCGACGTCCGCGCGACGGCGGGTCTGTCGGTCGGGACGACGATCGCGGAAGCCGTGACGAGCCTCCTGGCCGAACTCGACGCGGCCGGCTACCTGGCCGTGCAGGCCTACGTGGACCGCACCGCGAACGGCGGCCTCTGGTCGCTCCGCGACGCCCTCGCGGCGCGCAGCGGCCGCCCGGTCACCCTCGGGTACGGGCCCCGCTTCCTGCACTCGACCGGTCAGTACCACAAGGGCGGACCCGCGAGCGGCGTCTTCCTGCAGATCGTGGCCGACGAGGCGGCGGATCTTCCGATCCCGGGGCGCTCGTTCACGTTCGGCCGACTCATCCAGGCCCAGGCCGCCGGCGACGCGAGCGTGCTCGCGCAGCACGGCCGGCCGGTCCTGACCCTCACGACGACGGACGTCGCCGCTGCCACCGCAGCCGTGCGCGCCGCCGTCACCCTCTGACTCGTAAGGAGTTCACCGACTCATGTCACCGGTGGCGATCACCCCGGAGCACAACCCGCTCCGGTTGCCGACCGACCGACGTCTGAACCGGATCGCGGGACCCAGCACCCTCATCATCTTCGGCGTGACGGGTGACCTGTCGCGCAAGAAGCTGATGCCCGCGGTCTACGACCTCGCGAACCGGGGGCTGCTGCCGCCCGGGTTCGCGCTCGTCGGGTTCGCCCGGCGCGACTGGGAGGACCAGGACTTCTCCCAGCTCGTGCACGACGCGGTCCGGGACCACTCCCGCACCCCCTTCGACGAAGCCGTGTGGAAGCAGCTCGAACAGGGCATCCGCTTCGTGCAGGGCTCGTTCGACGACCCCGAGGCCTTCCTCGAGCTCAAGCGCACCGTCGACGAGCTCGACGCCCAGCGCGGCACGCTCGGGAACCACGCCTTCTACCTCTCGATCCCGCCGAAGATGTTCCCGGTCGTGACCGAGCAGCTCAAGGTCTCCGGCCTCACCGAGAAGCGCGACGGCTCCTGGAGCCGCGTCGTCGTCGAGAAGCCGTTCGGTTCGGACCTCCGCACCGCACGCGAGCTGAACGCCATCGTCGAGAGCGTGTTCGCTCCGGACGACGTGTTCCGCATCGACCACTACCTCGGCAAGGAGACCGTCCAGAACCTGCTGACGCTCCGCTTCGCGAACCAGATGTACGAACCCATCTGGAACTCGAACTACGTCGACCACGTGCAGATCACGATGGCCGAGGACATCGGTGTCGCCGGACGTGCCGCGTACTACGACGGCATCGGCGCGGCCCGCGACGTCATCCAGAACCACCTGCTGCAGCTCCTCGCCCTCACCGCGATGGAGGAGCCCGTCTCGTTCAAGGCCTCGGACCTCCGCGCCGAGAAGGAGAAGGTGCTCTCCGCGGTACGGCTGCCGGAGGACCTCGCCACGGCGACGGCCCGCGGGCAGTACGCCGGCGGGTGGCAGGGCGGCGAGAAGGTGCTCGGGTTCCTCGAGGAAGCGGGCATGAACCCCGAGTCCACGACCGAGACCTACGCCGCCATCAAGCTCGACATCGCGACCCGTCGCTGGCAGGGCGTCCCGTTCTACCTGCGCGCCGGCAAGCGACTCGGCCGCCGTGTCACCGAGATCGCGATCGTGTTCAAACGCGTCCCCGAGGACGTCTTCGGCATCCCGCAGTCGCCCCTCGGCCAGAACGCGCTCGTCATCCGCGTGCAGCCGGACGAGGGCGTCACGCTCCGCTTCGGCTCGAAGGTCCCCGGCGTCGGCACCCAGGTGCGTGACGTGACAATGGACTTCGGCTACGGCCACGCGTTCACCGAGGCCTCGCCGGAGGCGTACGAGCGACTCATCCTCGACGTGCTCCTCGGCGACCCGCCCCTGTTCCCCCGCCACCAAGAGGTGGAGCTGTCCTGGAAGATCCTCGACCCGATCGAGGAGTTCTGGCGGCAGCAGGGCCAGCCCGAGCAGTACCGTCCCGGCACGTGGGGTCCGGCGTCCGCCGACGCCCTGCTCGCCCGCGACGGCCGGACCTGGAGGCGTCCATGAAGATCGACATGCCGAACACCACGGTCTCGAAGATCCAGAAGAAGCTCGTCCACATCCGCGAGGAGGGCGGTGCGGTCGCACTCGGCCGTGTCCTCACGCTGATCATCTCGACCGCCCTCGGACACGAGGAAGAGGCGATCAACGCGGCGAACGAGGCGTCCCGCGAGCACCCGATGCGCGTCATCATCGTGTCGAAGAACGAGGGTGACACGAAGTCCCCCGGCCGGCTCGACGCGCAGATCCGCGTCGGCAGCGACGCGGGTGCGAGTGAGGTCATCGTGCTCCGCGCCTACGGCGAGACGGCGACCGACGAGGAGAGCCTGGTCACGGGTCTCCTGCTCCCCGACGCGCCCGTCGTCGCGTGGTGGCCCGACGCCGCGCCGTCGCAGCCGTCCGAGTCCGCCCTGGGTCGCATCGCCCAGCGCCGGATCACGGACGCCGCGGCGCAGAAGGACCCGAACGAGGCCATCGCGGCACTCGGCGAGTCCTACGTGCCCGGCGACACCGACTTCGCGTGGACCCGCCTGACCCTCTGGCGCAACCAGCTCGCCGCGGCGCTCGACCAGCCGCCGTACGAGCCGGTCACCGCGGTCGAGGTCTCCGGTGCGTTCGACAGCCCGTCGACGATCCTCCTCGCGGCCTGGCTGCAGTTGCGGCTCGAGGTGCCGGTCTCCGTCGTCACGTCGCCGCGTGCGACGGGGTCGAGCGGCATCCACGGGGTCAAGCTCGTCCGCGAGACCGGGGCCATCGAGCTCGAGCGTTCCCTGGTCGACGTCGCGACGCTGTCCATGCCCGGACAGCCGACGCACGACCTCTCGCTGCCGCGCCGCAACCTGCGCGACTGCCTGGCCGAGGAACTCCGTAGACTCGACCCGGACGTCCTCTTCGGAGACGTCGTCAAGCACGGGGTGCCCCAGCTGCGCGAGTCCATCGCAGGCTGAACACCCCGATCGACCGGTCCGTCCGCACCCGCGGGCGGACCGGTCGGACCGAAGGCGGTCCGCACGCCGGCCTGCCGACCTCGAACACGGGAGTCACGTGACCAACGAACGACGGGTGCTCGTACACCCCGACAAGCAGGCCCTCGGCGCGTCGGTCGCCGCACGCTTCATCACCAAGATCATCGACGTGCTCGACGAGCAGGAGCGCGCGGACATCGCCATCAGCGGCGGTTCCGTGTCCACGCTCGTCCTCGCGGCGATCGGGCAGTCGCAGGCTCGCGAGAGCGTCGACTGGTCGAAGGTGCACGTGTGGTGGGTCGACGAGCGCTGGGTGCCCGCGGGTGACGCCGACCGCAACGACACCGGCACCAAGGCCGACTTCTTCGACCACGTCGACATCCCCGAGGCGAACATCCACCGGATCGCGACCTCGGACGCCGGGCTCTCGATCGAGGACGCCGCGCTCGAGTACGAGCGTCAACTCCAGGACGCCGCTCCCGAGGGTGCCGTCGCTCCCCGGTTCGACATCACGCTGCTCGGTGTCGGCCCCGACGGTCACACCGCGTCGCTGTTCCCCGAGTTCCCGCAGCTCGCCGTCACCGACCGCGCCGTGCTCCCCGTCGACGACTCCCCCAAGCCGCCGCCGCAGCGCCTCACGCTGACCTTCCCGGTCATCAACGCGTCGCAGCGGGTGTGGGTCATCCTGTCCGGCGCCGAGAAGGCGTCCGTGCTCGGTCTCGCCCTGGCCGGCGCCGCGGTGGACGAGGTCCCCGTGGGTGGCGTGCAGGGCCGCAAGCGCACCGTGTTCTTCGTGGACCCGGACGCCGCTCGCGACGTCCCCGAGAACCTCATCGCGTCGACGTACTAGACGCGACCCCCT
>NZ_JBPUGH010000024.1:0-29105 GCF_051548005.1 Curtobacterium flaccumfaciens
ACCCACCGCCGGTCCGAACCCGCCGCCGGTTCCGCGCCGCCGGTTCCGCCGCCGATCGATCCAGGCGGCTGCTCCCGACGCGGTCCGCGTCGGGTTCCGCGGCCGCGCGGGGTAGCGTGAGGTCATGGGGAACGACGACGACCCGCACCGCAGCGGCTTCCCGTTCGTCCCCGTCGGCGCCTTCGCCCTCGGTGCACTGGTCGTGGTCGCCGCCGGACTGGGGGCGCGTCCCGTCCTGACCGGGGCGCGCTGGTCGCCCACGGTCGCCCCGGCGCGTCCGCCCGCCGTCGTGTCGACCGCGTCGCCACCACCCGCGACGAACGAGCCGCAGCCGCTCGGGGCACGGGCGTCACAGCACGTCGACACGACCTGGGTCCTCGTCGTCCTCGCGGTGGTCGTGGCCGCGCTGCTGGTGCTCGTGGTCCTCTCCCTCATGAGGAAGCGACGCCGACGCGTGCAACCGGAGGAGATCGGGGTCGCCGGCCTCGCGGTCGAGATGGCGGCCGATCCGACCGCCGAGGTCGGCCGGCAGCACCTCCGTCGCGGGATCGGGCGTGCACTCGACGTGCTGTCCGCACCACGCGATCCGTCCGACGCCGTGACCGCGGCGTGGCTCGGCCTGCAGGAGTCCGCCGAGGACGCCGGGTTCCGCCGGGGTGCTGCGGAGACGCCGACCGAGTTCACCACGCGCATCCTCCGGCAGCTCGACGTCGACGAGACCGCCCTCGGTACCCTGCGACGCTGCTACCTCGCGGTGCGGTTCGGCGGGACCCCGGCGACCGACGCCGACGTCGCCGCCGTCCGCGCCGCGCTGCGCACCCTCGACGCGCAGTGGGCCGACGCACCGACGGGCCGATCGTGAACCGCCGCCGCACCACCGGCGTGCTCGTGCTCGCCGTCGTCGCGGCCGCGATCACCTGGTTCTTCGGAGTCGACGTCCTGCAGTCGCTCGCCGTCGGAGGCGTCACCGCCGCAGTCGGTGTGACGTGGAGCGCGGTCCGTGAGGACGTCCCGCTGACCTGGCCCGTGCCTCCCGTCCGCTCCGATCCCGGCGCACGACGCGAACTCGCCGAGACGGCGTGGGCGCTGCGCGCCCGCGGCGGCGTGCCGGAGCGGACGCTCGCCCGCGCCCGCACGGTGGCCCGTCACCGTCTGCGGACGCTGTACCGACTCGACCTGGACGACCCGGCCGATCGGACGGCCGTCGAGGCGGTCATGCCGCCGGGGGTGGTCGCCGTCCTGGTGCGCGAGCGGCGGACCGAGATCGACCTCACCACCTTCGCGAGCGTCCTCACCGCGCTCGAGTCCCTGGAACACACGACCGAGCGAGCCGTCTCCGGCCAGCAGGCCGCCGGCCGAACCAACACCGAGAGGCACCCGTGACCGACACCACGACGCAGACCGCACAGCCGCTGCCCATCGCCGACGTCGCCGCACGCGCCCGGGACGTCCTCGACACCGTCGGCGCAGTGGTCGTCGGGATGCGGGAGCCCCTCGAACTGGCGTTCGCGAGCATCCTCGCGGGCGGTCACGTCCTGTTCGAGGACGTCCCCGGACTCGGCAAGACGCTCGCCGCCCGGAGCCTCGCGGCCGCGTGCGGGCTCGACTTCCGCCGACTGCAGTGCACCCCCGACCTGTTGCCGGCCGACATCACCGGGTCGTTCGTCTACGCCCCGGCGACCGCCGAGTTCGTGTTCCGTCCGGGTCCGGTGTTCACCGGCATGTTCCTGGCCGACGAGATCAACCGGACCTCGCCGAAGACGCAGTCCGCGCTCCTCGAGGCGATGGCCGAGGGGCAGGTCACGGTCGAGGGCGAGGGATTCCCGCTCCCCCGGCCGTTCCACGTCATCGCGACGTCGAACCCGATCGAGTACGAGGGCACCTACGCCCTGCCGGAGGCGCAGCTCGACCGCTTCATGGTGCGCCTCTCGGTCGGCTACCCCTCCCGCGAGGGCGAGCAGCAGGTGCTCCTCAACCGGGTCGGGCGACGGCAGGAGGTCGCGGCGGTCCCGGCGGTGGTCGACGCGGCCGACATGCTGCGCATGCAGGCGACGGTCGAGAGCGTGCACGTCGACGAGGACATCGCGCTGTACTGCGTCGACCTCGCGGCCGCGACGCGCACCCACCGGGACGTGCAGGTCGGGTCGTCGCCACGCGGTGCGCAGGCGCTCATGCTCGTCGGTCGTGCGCGGGCGGTCATGGACGGGCGCGACTTCGTCACGCCGGAGGACGTCAAGACCGCCGCGGTCGCGGTGCTCGCGCACCGGATCTCGTTGACGCCGCAGGCGTGGGCGAACGGGGTGGACCCGGCGGTGATCGTGCGGGGCATCGTCGCGCAGGTGGCGGGGCCGCCGGTGGTCGGGGCGGCCGGCGCCCCCGGCGGGTCCGGTGCACCCGGCGGGTCCGGTGCACCCGGCGGGTCCGGTGCTTCCGGCCTGGAGGCACGGTGAGCGTTCCCGACGCACCTCCGGCCCGCCCCGTGGCCGGGTCCGCGCCCGTCTGGGTGCGGAACCCAGCGCTCGTCTTCGGGCTCGCCGCTGGTGTGTTCCTCGCCGGGCTCGGCCTCGTCACCGGACGTCCCGAGCTGGTGGTGGTGGCGTTGCCGGCCCTCGTCACCGCTGCGTTCGGTGCCCGACGTCACGACGCGGCCCCGGTCCGGACGACGATCGATCTCGCACCGTCCGACTCCGGCCGGGGCGTCGGGTACCGGGCCTCGGTCGACGTCCCGCCCACGGCCGAGGCGGTCGCCGTCGAGTTCCGCGTCGCCGGCGACCGACGGCACGTCGTCGTGGTCGATCCACGCCGTGCGGCACGTCTCACCGGCACCGTCCCGGTCACCCACAGCGGCCCCCAGGAGGTCCTGCGGACGCACCTGTCCCTCCTCGGTCGGGGCGGCACGGCGGTCTCCGTGCCGGCCGAGGGTCCGGTGCGGTCCGCGGTCGTCCCACCCCCGCACCTGCGCATGCAGCACCTCCCCATGCCGAGCCGGGTGACGGGCATCACCGGGGCGCACGACTCCGGCCGCCCCGGTGACGGCGGCGAGTTCCGCGACGTCGCGCTGTTCGCCCCGGGCGACCGGCTCCGGCGCATCGACTGGCGACGCACGGCACGGCGAGCCGAGCGCCCAGGCGACCTCTACGTGCGTCGGACCTTCGCGACGGCGGACGCCCTCGTCGTCCTCGTCCTCGACGGCCGGGACGACCTCGGCGCGGACGTCACGGAGTGGAGCGGCGCCCGGCACGGCGACCACCGGGCGACCTCGCTCGACCTCGCGCGCGAAGCCGCCGTCTCCCTCGCGACCGCGTACGTCGGTGCCGGTGACCGGGTGGGCTTCCGCGACCTCGCCGGGACCGCGCGGTCGGTCGAACCCGGCGGCGGTACCCGGCACCTCGAGCGGCTCCGCTCGACGATCGCAGCGGTGACGCCGACCGGCGACGCGACGGCGACGGCGCGCATGCCGCTCGTCCCGGCGGCGGCGCTCGTGGTGGTCCTGTCGACGTTCCTCGACGACCAGGCGGCGACGATGGCGATGACCTGGGCCGCCACCGGGCACCGCGTCGTGGCCGTCGACGTGCTCCCGACGCCCGACGACCGGCGAGCGAGCCGTCACGAGCGCGCGGCGTCCCGGCTCCTCGCCCTCGAACGTGCCGACCGGTTCACGGAGATGACCGCCACCGGCGTCGAACTGATCCGCTGGCGGACCGACGACGGCGACTCCCCCGCCGTGCAGCTCCGCCTGCTGAGCCGCGCTCGGCGGGCCGGGTGACGGCCCGGTCGCGGGCGGAGCGGACCGGAGCCCCGTCGATCGGTCCGGCGGTCCCGGCGTGGTCCATCGGCGCGCTCGGCCTGGTGGCGGGGGTCGTCGGCTCGGTCGTCGTGATCGGCGCGAGCGGCTGGCTCGTCGTCGCGATCGTCCTCGCGGTGGCCGCCGCGGTCGTGCCCCGCGGCCCGTTCGCGGCGCTCCTCACGGTGCAGCTCGCCCTCGCCGGCATCGACGGGACGAACCTCCCGGTGCTCCTCCTCACGACGCACCTCCTGCTCGCCACGAGCCTCCTGTGGGCGTGGACGCCGCGGACCGCCCGGGTGCAGCTCCGGGCGCTCGTGCCGTCGGCGCTGCGCTTCGTCGCCCTGCAGGTCGGGGCCCAGGCGGTCGCGTTCGTGGTCGTCGCCCTGCTCGGCGGCACCGGACCCGTCGGCGGCGTGTGGCTGGCCGTGGCGGGGACCGTCGCGCTCCTGGCGCTCGCCCTCGGCCTGTTCGTGCCGGTGCTGCTGCGCGCCGGCGACGGCCCCGAGGGCTGACCGATCCTGCCGTCCGTCGGCGCGGTCAGTCCTCGTCGGCCTCGGGCAGCGCGCCGTACTCCTCGTCCGTCACCCGCTCGAGCCACTCGTTGCGGACCCCCTCGCCGGGCGTGATGAACGCGAGGTGCGAGAACCACGAGTCGGCCTTCGCGCCGTGCCAGTGCTTCGTCCCGGCGGGTACCCGGACGGCGGTGCCCGGTGTCAGGTTGACCGGGTCGGAGCCCTCGGCCTGGTACCACCCGGAGCCGGCGGTACAGATCAGGACCTGGTCGCCACCGCCGTCCTGACCGTGGTGCACGTGCCAGTCGTTGCGGCAGCCGGGCTCGAAGGTGATGTTGTTCACCGGGACGCCGCCGTCGACCACGGGGGCGTTGAAACTCCGCCCGGTGAAGTACTGCGCGAACGCGTCGTTCGGCTCCCCGGTCGGGAAGGGCTGTCGGAACTCGCGGTCTGGTGCGGCGCTCACCGGTCGTTCTCCACGATCTCCTTGAGCACGGTGGTGGCGGCCATGCCGTTGGGCCACCCGGTGTAGAACGCCAGCTGCAGCAGGGCTTCCCGCAGCTCGTTGTCGGTCACGCCGTTCTGCCGCGCGAAGGCGAGGTGGAACCGCAGCTGGTCGGTCTTCCCGAGCGCGGTCAGCGCCGAGATGGTGACCAGACTGCGGTCACGCTCGGAGAGCCCCTCTCGCTCCCAGACCTCGTCGAAGAGCACTGCGTCGGTGTAGTGCACCATCCCGGGGGCGAAGTCCCCGAAGGCGTCCCTGCCGCCGGTCCATCCGGTCTGCTCGTCGTCGGTCGTCATGTGGTCCTCCCGTGGTCGTCGGTACCGGTCCATGCAATCGCGCACCTGCGGACGACGTGAGGTTCCGCGGAAACGGGGTCCGGCAGACCCTCTCTCCCGCGTCGCCGCCGTCCATACGGTGGGAGGACGATGCACGCACCCGCCGACCTCCGAGACGACCTCCGCCCCTCCGCCACACCGGACCGACTGCCCATCGTCGTGCCGGTGCTCGCGGTCGGCACGTTCCTCATGATCACGACCGAGTTCGTCGTCGCCGGCATCCTTCCCGAGGTCGCCACCGACCTCGGGGTGTCGCTCGGCCGCGCGGGCCTCCTCATCACCGTCTTCGCCATCGGGATGATCATCGGGTCGCCACTCATGACGCTGCTCACCATCCGGCTGCCGAAGCGCCTCGCGCTCCTGTTGGCGCTGGCCCTGTTCGTCGCTGGGCACGTCGTCGTGGCCGTCGCGCAGGACTTCACCGTCCTGCTGGTCGCCCGCTTCGCGACCGCGTTCGCGACCGGCGCGTTCTGGTCGGTGGCCTCCCTGGTCGCAGCTCGCGCTGCCGGACCCCGGCTCGGATCGCGGGCGCAGGGCGTCGTCGGTGCGGGCGGCTCGCTCGGCACCGTCCTCGGAGTGCCGCTCGGGGCGTTCCTCGCGCAGGCCGTCGGGTGGCGCGGGACCTTCTGGGCCATCGCCGCCGCCGCTGTCGTCCTGGCGGTGTCGGTCGCGCGCTTCGTCCCGCACGACGCCGGCTCGACCGAGCGCACCTCGATCCGCGGCGAGTTCTCGGGGCTGCGCTCCGCGGGACTCTGGTGGACCCTCCTCGCCTGCGTGACGACGACCGGCGGGGTGGTCGCCGCGTACTCGTACATCGCGCCGCTCCTCACCGACCGGGCCGGCGTTCCCGCACAGCTCGTCCCCGTGGTGCTCATCGTCTTCGGCGTCGGCTCCTTCATCGGCACGCTCCTCGGCGGACGCGTCGGCGATGCCCGACCCGGGCTGGTCACGATCGTGACCCCGGCAGCGAGTGTCGTCCTGCTCCTGCTGATCGGACTGGTCGCCGGCCGACCGCTCCTCACCGCGGTCCTCGTCGGCGTGCTCGGCCTGTTCGGCCTCAGCGCGAACGGCGTCCTCATCAACAGCGCGGTGCACGCCTCCGGCAGCTCGGCACCGCTCGGGGCGGCCCTGACCGTGTCGGCGTTCAACCTGGGCACGGCCATCGGGACCGCGATCGTCGGCGGGCTGCTCACCACCACCGGCGTCGCCGGTCCCGCGCTCATCGGGGCCGGGATCGTCGCCCTGACGCTCGTTCCGGTCATCGTGATCGCGGTCGGCGCCGACCGTCGGCCGACCGCGTACCGCGACCCGGACTCGATGATCGTGAACTGACCACGCGCGCCGCCCGCCGGGCGCCCTTCGTGCCTCCCGGCCGGCCGACGGACCGACCGACCGACCGACTAGGCCCGGCGCCGCACCCGCGGGTCGACGAAGGCGTAGACGATGTCGACGATCATGTTCGCGAGGACGATGAGCAGCGCCGAGAACAGCGTGAAGCCGACGACCACCTGCAGGTCGAGCGAGTGCACCGCGTCGATGAGCAGCGCCCCGAGCCCCTGCATCGAGAACACCTTCTCGGTGATGACCGCACCGCCGAGGAGCGAACCGAGGTCGAGGCCGAACAGGGTCACCACGGGCAGGATCGCGGTCCGGAGCCCGTGCCGCACGACGACCTGGCGCTCGCGGAGGCCCTTCGCCCGGGCGGTCCGGACGAAGTCCTGCGACATCGACTCGAGCATCTCGCCCCGGGTCAACCGGGCGTAGATCGCGGCGCTGATGAACGCGAGGACGCACCACGGCAGGATCAGGTGCGTGAACCAACCGACGGGGTCGTCGGTGAATGCCACGTAGCCGCTCGTCGGCAGGATCCCGAGCACGAAACCGAACAGCAGGATCGCCAGCAACCCGATGAGGTACGACGGCGAGGACACCCCGGCGACCGCGACGGTCATGACCGCCCGGTCCACGAAGGTCCCGCGGCGGAGTGCCGAGACCGCCCCGCCGACGACCCCGGCGACGAGCCAGAGCAGCGCGGCCCCGACGGCGATCGATGCGGTGACGGGCAAGCGCGACAGGATCAGGTCGGTGACGTTCTCGTGCAGCTGGAACGAGTACCCGAAGCACGGCGCAGCGCAGTGGATGACGGACGCGCCGGACCCGAAGGTCCGGCCGGCGAAGATCCCGGCGAGGTACGCCCCGAACTGTGCGATCCACGGCTTGTCGGTGCCGAGGAACGCCTGCACCTCGCGGAGGCGGTCGGGCGTGCAGGGCTTGTCGCAGATCGCCCGCGCCGGGTTCGTCGGCAGCAGCAGGAACAGGGCGTAGGTGATCGCGGCGACGACGAGCAGCACGACGACGGCACCGAGGACACGGACGGCGATGAAGCGGAACGTGTTCACCGGGCACCTCCACGGGGGTCGAGGGCGTCGCGGAGCGCGTCACCGAGCACGTTGAACGCGAGGGTGACGAGGAAGAGCGCGGCGCCGGGGAACACGAGGTACATCGGGTCGGTCTGCACCCACCCGATCGCGTCGCCGATGCTGCGACCCCACGAGGGCGTCGGCGGGGTGACGCCGACGGCGAGGAAGGACAGTGCCGCCTCGGCACCGATCATCGACGGGATCGAGATCGTCGCGTAGACCGTGATCGTCGCGGCGAGGTTCGGCAGCAGCTGCGTCCGGATGACGTGCCACCGGCCGGCTCCCATCGCCGTGGAGGCCACGACGTAGTTGCGGGTCACGAGCGACAGCGTCTGGCCCCGGACGACGCGGGCGACGGCCGGCCAGCCGAAGAACCCGATGACGAGGACCACGAGGACGGGCTTCGGGAACGACGTCGGCACGATCGCGGTGAGGGCGATCATGAAGACGAGCGACGGGAAGCCGAAGATGACGTCGACGATGCGCGAGAGCACGCGGTCGTACCAGCCGCCGAAGAACCCGGTCGTGACGCCGACGAGCACACCGATGACGATCGAGAGCGCGGTGGCCGCGAGGCCGATCCCGAGCGAGGTCCGTGCGCCGTAGGTGACGATCGCGAAGAGGTCGCGACCGGTCAACGGCTCGACGCCGAACCAGTGCGTTCCACTGACACCGCCGAGGGCACCGCGGGGCGCACCGAAGTCGTTGAGGGCGTCCACGTGGTACTCGTACGGGTCCTGCCCGCTGATCGCGGCGATGAGCGGTGCGGCGATCGCGACGACCGCGAAGACGGCGATCACGACGGCGGACGCGACGGCCCAGCGGTCCTGCCGGACGCGACGGACGACGGCGCGGAAGCCCGTGGTCCGGCCGGCTGGTGCGGCGACCGGACGGTCGACGACGTTGGCGGTCACGAGGCCACCCCTTCCCACGCACGCCACGCCTCGCGGCGCTCGGCCTGCCGCACGGGGTCGGCGACGGGCGCGGCCGCGAGGAGCATGCGCGTGTAGTCCTGCTGCGGGTCGTCGAGCACGTCCTCGGTGCGACCGCGTTCGACGATGCGGCCGTCGTGGAGCACGACGACCTCGTCGGCGAGCTGCCGGACGACGGCGAGGTCGTGGCTGACGAGCAGCATCCCGAACCCGAACTCGTCCTGCAGCGTGGCGAGCAGGTCGAGCACGGCTGCCTGCACGGTCACGTCGAGCGCACTCGTCGGCTCGTCCGCGATCACGACCGCGGGCCGGAGCGCGAGTGCCCGCGCGACCGCGACGCGCTGCCGCTGGCCGCCGGAGAGCTGGTGCGGGAACCGCTCGGCCCACGACGGGTCGAGCTGCACGGCGCGGAGCAGTTCGCCCACGCGCTCACGACGGTCGGCGTCCGAGCGCGGATCGTGCACGAGGAGCGGCTCGGCGATGCTCCACCCGATGGTCTGCCGCGGGTTGAGCGAGGACGCCGGGTCCTGGAAGACGATGCCGACCCGGCTGCGGAGCTCCCGCAGGCGCTTCCCCCGCGCGGTCCGGAGGTCGCTGCCGTCCACCTCGACGCTGCCGTCGACGACGGGGACGAGGCCGGCGAGCGCCCGGCCGATCGTGGACTTGCCGGAGCCCGACTCCCCCACGAGGCCGACGGTGCCGCCGGCGTGCAGCTCGAGGTCGATGCCCGAGACGGTCGGTTCGCCGCGGCGCGCGTACCGCACGGCGACGTCGCGCAGGCGCGCGACCACCGGCCGGGAGGCACCACTCGCGTCGTCCGCGTCGGCGGGAGCCGACGGGGTGGCCGATTGGGCATCCTGCGGGCCAGCCGTCGGACCAACCGCAGCCGACGGGGCGGGGGTGATCCGTGCCTCCAGGGCGGGGACCGCGGCGAGGAGTTCGCGCGTGTAGTCCGCCTGCGGGCGGGCGAAGACGTCGGCGACGCTCCCCCGTTCGACGGGGTCGCCACGGCGCATGACCAGTACCTCGTCGGCGACGTCGGCGACGACGCCCATGTCGTGGGTGATGAGGAGCACCGCGAGGGACCGCTCGCGGCCGAGCGTCCGGAGCAGGTCGAGGATCCCGGCCTGCACGGTCACGTCGAGCGCGGTGGTCGGTTCGTCGGCGATGAGCGCCACCGGGTCGCCCGCGAGCGCCATCGCGATCATCGCGCGCTGGAGCTGGCCGCCGGAGAGCTCGTGCGGGTACGCCTTCCGGATGCGCTCGGGATCGCGGAGCCCGGCGGAGCGGAGCAGTTCGTCGATCCGGGCGGAGACGCCGGCGCGGTCGAGCCCGGTCGGGTGCGCCCGCACGGCTTCGGCGATCTGCGTGCCGATCGTCAGGACCGGCGTGAACGAGTTCATCGGTTCCTGGAACACCACGCCGATGCCCGCACCGCGGACGGCGCGCAGGTGCTCCGCATCGGCCCCGATGAGCTCCTCGCCTCGGAACCGAGCGCTCCCGGACACCCGGGCCTCCGGCGGGAGGAGTCCGAGCAGGCTCATGGCGGACACCGACTTGCCCGACCCGGACTCCCCCACGAGGGCGAGCACCCGGCCGGGCGTCAGGGTGAACGAGACGTCACGGACGACGGGCTCCGCGTCGCCGAACGCGACGTGGAGCCCCTCGACCTCGAGCAGCGGGTCGGTCACTGCTTGAGCGAGACCTTGAGGTAGTTCGGGTACGCCGGGAAGTCCGCGATGCGGAAGTTCTCGACGTCCGAGCCGGCCAGGAAGGACTGCTTCGCGTAGATCAGGGGGACGACCGGAGCGTCCTCCATGATCTTCTTGTCGGCCTGCGCCCAGAGCTTCTGCGCGTCGCTCTGGTCGACCGTCGCGCTCGCCTCGGCGATCAGCGCGTCGACGTCCGGGTTGCTGTACTTCGAGATGTTGTAGCCGCCGCCACCGATCTGGGACGAGTCGAAGAGCGGCTGCAGGTTGGCGTTCGCGCTCGGGAAGTCGGGCTGCCAGCTCGAGAGCGACAGGTCGAAGTCCGTGCCGTTGGTGGTCGCCTGGTTGAACGAGTCGTCGTCGAGCGGCTTGAGCGTCACGGTGATCCCGGCGCGCTTGAGCCCCGCCTGCAGGGCCTGGGCCTGCGCCAGCGTCGAGGAGTCGTTCGGCGTCACGAGGGTGAGCTTGAGGTTGCTGACCCCGGCTTCCTTCAGCAGGGACTTCGCCTTGTCGACGTCGCCCGTGGCGCTCGTCTTGTAGAGGTCGTAGTCCTGGCGCCCGGCGATGCCCGGCGTGATGAGCGTCGAGGCGTACGTGCCGGCGATCGCGCCACCGGCGGCGATGCGGAACGACTTGCGGTCGACCGCGTACTGCAGGGCCTGGCGGACCTTGAGGTCCTTGAGGTCACCGCGCTGCGTGTTGATCGCCATGTACGTGATCGGGCCGGCCTTCGAGGTTGCGAGGCGGTCCTGCGCGGCGGGGTTCGAGCGCACCTGGTTCAGTTCGGCGGCGCCGAGGTAGATCGCGCCGAACGAGTCCTTCGCGTCACCGTTGTCCGCGATGAGCGTCTGGGTGACCGTCGAGGGGTCCTGGCTCTCCTTGAACACGACCTTCGACGGGCCCGCGGTGCGGACCGAGTCGGTCTTCGCGCTCCAGTACTTGTTGCGCACGAGGGTGACCTGCGAGCCCTGCGTGTTCGACTGCACCTGGTACGGGCCGGAGGAGACCGGCTTCAGGTCGTAGTCGCCCGTGTTCTTGCCGTCGCCCTCGGGCACCGGTGCGAACGCCGGCATCGACGCGATCCACGGCCAGTCACCGTAGGAGGCGTTGAGCTTGAAGACGATCGTCTTGTCGTTGGGGGTCTCGATGCTGTCGAGCGTCTTGCCGTCGAACGGGCCCTTGTAGGAGTCACCGCCGACGAGGAGCGACTTGTGGTAGCTCAGGCCACCGGTCAGGGTCGGCGCGAACGAGCGCTCGATGCCCCACTTGATGTCCTTCGTGGTGATCGGGGTGCCGTCCTGGAACTTCAGGCCGTCCTTGAGCGTGTAGGTCCAGGTCTTGCCGTCGTCGCTGACCTTGCCCGTGGTCGTCGCGAGGTCCGGCACGACCTTCGCGGTCTTGCCGGGCTCGACGTCCCACGTGGTGAGGCGGCGGGCGACGAGCGCCATCGACGTGATGCCGAGGCTCTGGCTCGTCGCGGGGTCGAGGTGGAACGCCGTCTGCGTCGTGAGGATGTTGAGCGTGCCGCCCTTGGCGGTGCCGGACGCGTCGTCCGACGAGCCGCCGCCCGAGCACGCGCTCAGCGCGAGTGCTGCTGCGACGGCGACCGCCGCGGTGGTGATCAGGCGCGTGGGGCGTCTCATGACGGTGCTGCTCCTCGTGGGGTGTGGGTGGCGCACGCGCGTGGGGTGGGCGTGCCGCTGGCCGGTGTCGAGCGTTCCGGCGGCGTCCATCCTGGCACCGCGGGCCTCGGCCGGCCGAATCTCGCGCGCGACGGACGTCGCACGACGTAACGGTCCAATCGTCCCGTTCCGCCGCACATTCCCGATGCGCACACATCGATCCCGAGCAGTCGGCGCGCCGCGCGTACCGCGGGTCTCGGCTCGGCGGACACGTTCGCGCTCCGCCGCCGCGGACGTGTCCGCCAGCCGGGTCTCGGCGTCCACGCTCCGCCCGGATCAGCGGTCGAACAGGCCCCCGAGGAAGTCGTTGCCGAGGTTCGACGCCTGCTCGCCCAGCCCCGACGCCTGCTCACCGAACCCGCCGAGGATCTGCTCGCCGTCGCCGAGGAGGCCCTGCGCGCCCTCACCGAGGTCCGCGAGACCCGTGTCTGCGAGCCCGACGTCGCCGATCCCGGAGGCGATGCCCTCGAAGTCGACCCCGGAGCCGACGGCGTCCGCGAGGACCGGTCCGGCGGCGGCGCTCATGACCGCGGCTCCGGCGACCGCGACACCGATGCCGCCGACCGCCATCGCCCCGGCTCCCACCGCGGCTCCCCCGGCGAACGCCCCACCCCTGCCACCGAGGACACGGCGCAGGAGCCCCGGACGCTGGACCTCGCCCCGGGTCGCGGCGCGCGCGAGTCCGGCGGCGGAGTCGTCGCGCAGGTGCTCGTTCGGCGGGAGCTGCGAGTTCAGTCGGTTGCGGATCTCCTGCCGTTGCGCGGGCGTGAGGCGGGCGAAGGCGTCGTGGTGGACCTGCTCGAGACGCTCCGGCGGCGCGGTGCGGAGCAGGTAGTCGTACTTCGCGATGGCCACCTTGTCGGCGTCGACCGGACCGTGCTGCGCGGACGGCGCAGCGGACGCTTGCGTCTGCCACGCGGGCGGCTGCTGGCCGTACGGCTGCTGCGACGGGGACTGCTGGCCGTGCCGGTTGCGGTCGTCACCGGTGAGCTTGTCCGCCGCGGACCGGACGACGTCGCGCCAGTCGGTGCCGCCGGATCGGCCGCCGCCCGGCTGGCCGGGGCCGTGGTGCTGCGTGGACCCCGGCTGCCCGCGCTTGTTCAGCTGCTGGTCGATGACCTTCGAGGCCATCCCGAGGAAGCGGTTGAGGTTCGCCATGACCCAACCTTTGTGATCACACATGTGAGCACTCAGCGACCGCCCGGTGTACCTGCCGCGGAACCCGTGCGAGACCGCTGTGAGCGCGGAGACGGCCCTCAGCTCAGGACGCGCGCGAGGAAGGCGTTCCGGAAGCGTCCCGCCGGGTCGAGGTCCCGCGCGAGCGCCGCGAAGTCGCCGAGCCGCGGGTACGCCTCGTGCAGCCGCTCGGCACTCGCGACCGAGACCTTCCCCCAGTGCGGCCGCGGGTCGAAGGGAGCGAGGACGTCCTCGATCCGGCGCACCGCGGCCTCGACCGCCTCGGGTTCGCGGCGGAACGTGAAGTGGATGCCGACCGACTGCCGCTCGGACGACGGCGCGAGCCAGGCGGTGTCGGCGGCCACGGTGCGGACCTCGGCGGCGATGAGGATCGGTGCGAGCTGGTCCTGCAGCGGTCGCAGGGCCTGCAGTGCGGACACCGCGTGGGCGGCGGGCACGAGGTACTCCGACTGGATCTCCGCGCCGGTCGAGGGAGTGAACGCCGAGCGGAAGTGCGGCAGCCGTTCGGACCACGGACCCGGGACACCGCCCTGCTCGGTGACGCCGGCCGGGTCGTTCTCGCCGGGGTGCACCGGCCCGGTCGCGGCCCGTGCCCCGAGGGCGACGAGGTCGACCGTCGGCGCGGCCTCGTCCACGCGGTGCTTCACCCACACCTGGCGGGCGCCGCGGTCGTCGAACGCCGTGAAGAGCGACACCGAGTAGGCGTCGGACACCACGGCGTCGAAGTGCTCCGTCACCGCTTCCCACGGCAGGTCGAGGAACACGGTCGTCGCGACCTGGAACGAGGGCTCGATCGCCAGCTCGACCGCGGTGACGACGCCGAGCGCGCCGAGGGCCACCCGGTGCGCGTCGAGGGCACCGTCCGGCGTCGAGGCATCGATCCGCTCGAGTGAGCCGTCGGCACGGACGACCTCGAGGCCGACCACCGCCTGCGCGAGCGACGGGTTGCGGACGCCGGAGCCGTGCGTGCCGGTGGCGACCGCCCCTGCCGTGGAGATGTGCGGCAGGGACGCGAGGTTCGCGAGTGCCCAGCCACGGGCCTCCAGGCCGGCCGCGACCTGCGCGTGCGTCATGCCGGCCGCGACCCGCACGACCCGACGGTCGGCATCGACGTCGAGCACGGGCGGGAGGCCGGCGAGCGTCAGCTGCGCACCGTCGGTGTCGGCGATCCGGTTGAAGGAGTGCTTCGACCCGAGCGCCGTGAGGCGCGGCGTCGCCGCGACGACGCGACGGACCTCGTCGACGGAGGTCGGCGAGAGGAGTTCGGACGCCCCGTAGGTGACGTTCCCGGCCCAGTTCGTACGCGTCGTCGCGGTCACGGTCACGAGCCTAGAACCCCCGGTCGAGTCGGTGCCAGGTCTGCTGGAGCCGGAGTTCGTCGCGGAAGCCGCGCGCCGTGGTGTGCTCGTCGATGACGAG
The DNA here is from genome assembly GCF_051548005.1 of Curtobacterium flaccumfaciens. Taxonomy (GTDB): domain Bacteria; phylum Actinomycetota; class Actinomycetes; order Actinomycetales; family Microbacteriaceae; genus Curtobacterium. The sequence continues at coordinate 14,499 of NZ_JBPUGH010000024.1, forward strand.
GAACTCGGTGCCGACCATCGTCGCGAAGTCCTCGACGACCTGCAGGCCGACGGCCGTCGTCATGACGGTGTGGTGCGCGGCGCCGGCGGTGAGCCAGGCCTCCGCGGCGACCGGGAACGACGGGCGCGGCTCCCAGACCGCACGTCCGACCGGCAGCTTGGGCAGCGCCTCGGTCGGCGGGACCACGTCGACGACGTTCGCGGTGAGGCGGAAGCCGTCGCGGGTGTCGGAGAGCGCCACGACGACGGCTTCACCGGCGTCGGCGGTGAAGACGAGGCGGACCGGGTCGTCCTTGCCGCCGATGCCGAGCGGGTGGATCTCGAGCGTCGGCTTCGTGGTGGTGAGCGTCGGCGACACCTCCAGCATGTGCGCGCCGAGGATCTTCTCGGCACCCGGGGTGAGGTCGTACGTGTAGTCCTCCATCAGGCTCGCGCCACCGGGGAGTCCTGCACCGGCGACGTTCATCGCGCGGACGAGGACGGCGGTCTTCCAGTCGCCCTCGGCGCCGAAGCCGTAGCCGTCGGCCATGAGCCGCTGCACCGCGAGGCCGGGGAGCTGCTTGAGCGTGCCGAGGTCCTCGAAGTTCGTGGTGAACGCGGCGGAGCCGTTCTGCTCCAGGAGCGCGCGGAGCCCGAGCTCGATGGCGGCGCCGTCGCGGAGCGCGGCGCGACGATCGCCGTCGGCGCGGAGCTCGGGCACCAGGTCGTACGACTCGTCGTAGGTCGCCACGAGCGCGTCGACGTCCTGCTCGCTCGCTGCCTCCACCGCTGCCGCGAGCTCGTTCACCGCCCAGGTGTTCACCTGGACGCCGAGCTCGATCTCGGCCTCGGTCTTGTCGCCCTCGGTCACGGCGACGTAGCGCATGTTGTCGCCGAAGCGGGTGAGCTTGAGTTCGCGGACCGCAGCCGCACCAGCGGCCGCACGGGTCCAGTTCGCCACCCGGGTCTGCACGCGCTCGTCGGAGACGTGCCCGACCGCGGTGGCGTGCCGGACGCCGAGGCGCGCCAGGGCGTAGCCGAACTCGCGGTCGCCGTGCGCGGCCTGGTTGAGGTTCATGAAGTCGAAGTCGATGTCACCCCACGGGAGCGCGACGTTCGCCTGCGTGTGGAGGTGCAGCAGCGGCTTCGTGAGCGCCTGGAGCCCGCCGATCCACATCTTCGCGGGGCTGAACGTGTGCATCCACGTCGTGACACCGATCACCTTGTCGTCCGCGCTGGCCTCGATGAGGGCGCGGCGGATGCCGTCGGCGTCCTTGAGGACGGGCTTCCACACGAGTTTGACCGGCACGTGCGGCGCCAGCGTCTCGTGCACGGCCTTGCTCTGCTGCTCGACCTGGCGGAGGGTCTCCTCCCCGTAGAGCTCCTGCGACCCGGTGAGGAACCAGACCTCGTAGCCCGCCAGCGTTTCGGCGGGGTCGACGACGTGCGTCATGAGAGCGCTCCTTCGGGGTTCTGTCCGTAGACGTTCTGGTAGCGATCGAAGAGTCGATCGATGTTGTCCTGGGCGATGGGCACGAGCTCGCCGCCCTGCTTCGCGATGTGGACGGTCCGCGCGACGTCCTCGCACATCACCGCGGCCTTCACGGCGTCCTTCGCGTCGCGCCCGATCGTGAACACACCGTGGTTCTGCATGAGCACGGCACGGCTCCGGTGTCCGCTGAGGGTGTCGACGATGCCGTGCCCGATCGAGTCGTCGCCGATGATCGCGAACGGACCGACCGGGATCGGACCGCCGAACTCGTCAGCCATCGCCGTGATCACGCACGGGATCTCCTCGGCGCGCGCGGCCCAGGCGGTGGCGTACGTCGAGTGGGTGTGCACGACCCCGCCCACCTCGGGCATGTTCCGGTACACGTAGGCGTGCGCCGCGGTGTCGGAGGACGGGCCGTGCGCGTTGCCCCACCCATCAGCCGGCACGCCGTCGAGGGTGCAGACGACCTGGTTCTCGGGGCGGAGCTCGTCGCTCGACACCCCGCTCGGCTTGATCACGAAGAGGTCGGTGCCCGGGACGCGCTCGGACACGTTGCCGCCGGTCCAGATCACCAGGCCGTAGCGGACGAGCTCGCCGTGCAGGGTGGCGACGCGCTCGCGCGCGGCGGCGACGGCTGCCTTCGTCTCGTCGGTGGTCGGGTCCGTCATGCGGTCGGCTCCTTCTGCCTGTCGGCGTCAGCGGCGTCGGCCGTGTCGGCGTCGGCCGTGTCGGCGCCGACATCGGTCTGGAGGCGCGGATCGCCCCCGTCGGTCGGCTCGCTCTGGTCGGTGGTCGGGTTGGTGCGCGTCGCCGCTGCCGCCACGTCCTGCACCGGCAGCGCCGCGCGGTACCGGGCGAGGTAGTCCTGGAAACCCCGGACGTCCCGCTCCTCGGGCTCGGCGACGTGCACCGAGTCACCCCCGAAGACCGTCTCGGCCAGGAAGTCGGCGAGCGTCCGGTCGGTGTGCTCGAGGTACGCCGCGAGGACCGCGATGCCCCAGGCACCGCCCTCCCCCGCGGTCTCCTCGAGGGCGACGGGCACGCGGAGGGCGGCGGCGAGCAGGCGCTGCGGCGCACCCGGCGTGCGGAACAGGCCGCCGTGCGCGGTCATCCGGTCGACGGCGACGCGCTCGCCGTGCAGGACCTCCATGCCGATCGCGAGGGTGGCGAAGGCGCCGTGCACCTCGGAGCGGACGAGGTTGCCGAGGGTGAAGCGGGCGCCGGGCGTGCGGAGGAGCAGCGGTCGACCGTCCTCGACGCCGGTCACGGGCTCACCGGCGAGGTAGTTGAAGGAGAGCAGGCCGCCGGCGTCCGGGTCGGTCTCCTCGCCCGTCGCTTCGCCGAGCAGGACCGCGTAGACGTCGTCGACGTCGACGGCCGGACCGCCCGTTCGTGCACTCGTCGCCTCGGCGAACCGTCCGAACACCCGCGCCCAGGCGGCGATCTCGCTCGCGCCGTTGTTGCAGTGCACCATCGCCACGGCGTCGCCCGACGGGGTGGTGACGACGTCGAGTTCCTCGTGCGGGGTGCTCAGCGGGCGTTCGAGGACGACCATCGCGAAGATGCTCGTGCCCACGCTGACGTTGCCGGTACGCGGTGCGACGGCGTTCGTCGCGACCATGCCCGTGCCCGCGTCGCCCTCGGGCGGACAGAGGGCCACACCGGGCTGGAGCGTACCGGTGGGGTCGAGCCACGCGGCACCCTCGGGGGTGAGCGCCCCCGCCTCCTCGCCGGCGACGAGCACCTCGGGCAGCAGCGCGCGCAGGTCCGGCACCCGCTCCCCGAGCAGGTCCTGCGTGGTCGCGAGCATGGCGGCGTCGTAGTCGCGACGTCCCGGTTCCCCGGGAGCGCTCTCGACGGGTGCGGAGTCGATCGGGAACAGGCCGCTCGCGTCGCCGACGCCGAGGACGTCGCGGCCGGTGAGGCGTCGGTGGACGTAGCCGGCGAGCGTCGTGATCCCGGCGATCTGCGCGACGTGCGGCTCGTCGTCGAGGACGGCCTGGGCCAGGTGCGCGATCGACCAGCGCTGTGGGACGTTGAAGTCGAGGGCGGCGCTCAGTCGCTCGGCCGCCGGGCCGGTCGAGGTGTTGCGCCACGTCCGGAAGGGCACGAGCAGCTCGCCGTCGGCGTCGAACGCGAGGTAGCCGTGCATCATCGCCGAGACGCCCGCGGCGCGGAACGTGGTCGGACGGACGCCGTACTGCCGCTCGACGTCGTCCACGAGGTCTGCGTACGCAGCACGGAGCCCGGCCTCGACGGCGTCCAGGGAGTAGGTCCAGCGACCGTCGACGTACTCGTTCTCCCACTCGTGGGAGCCGCTCGCGACGGGGCGGAGGTCCTCGTCGACCAGGACGGCCTTGATGCGCGTCGAGCCGAGTTCGATGCCGAGGGCGGCTCGGCCCTCGGTGACGGCCCGTCGGCGGTGGTCGTCGGCGTCCATGTTCTCTCCTGCTCTCATCGTTGAGTGAGCGCTCACACGGTAGTACGTGAGCGCTCACACGCGCAACCGCCGCGCGGTGCGTCCGGGTCTCGGACTCGCAGGCCGAGCCCGCTCCGTCAGGAGCGGTCTCGGCCTCGTCCACCGTTACTGCAGGTGGATGCTGTCGAGTTCGGCGTAGCCGGTACCGCCGGCGTAGCTCGGCGAGCCCTTCGCGAGTCGGATCATGTTGTAGCCCGCCCTGAGCTGCACCGTGACGTCGACGCTTCCGGTGGGGTTCCCCCAGCCGGAGGAGGTCGGCGGGTAGGTGACCGTGGAGAACGCGCCGCCGTTGTAGGCGAGTCCCTGGGTGGCGTTCGTGCCGGTGGCGTTCGCGTACTTGATGGTCATGGTGTAGACCTTGGCGGTCGGCACGTTGACGAGGAAGTCCACGAAGCTGTCGGTCCGCGCGTCACCGGTGCCGTCGATGCGGCCGACGTAGCCACCGTTCGACGCGGTCGACGAGGACAGTCGGCTGGCGTTGACGACGGTGGCGTTCTCCGCCTCGTAGGTCTGCTGGTACGTGGGCACGCCGGACGTCGGGGTGATCAGCAGTTGGTACGCCGCGACCGCGTCCATGTCGGTGACGGGGACGGTGATCGAACCGTTCACGACGTTGTAGGTCGTCGTCGAGACGAGGTTCGGCGCGGCCTGGTTCGTCGTCCGGCCGGTGGTGTTGGTCGAGGAGAGCTGCACCGAGACCTGGCTGCCGAGACCCGACAGGCCGGTCACCTTGACGGTGTTCGAGCCGCTGTCCCCGCCGAAGACGACGTTCACCTGCTTCCGGCTCGCGTCGTACGAGGCGACACCGTCCAGGTAGGACTGCGGCACGGTCTGGACGACGTTCCCGGACTGGTCGCCGTACCACTTGTACGCCCAGTAGGACGCGGTGGGCAGGTTGTTGTACAGCAGCCCGTCCATGGTGCCGGCTTCGTACCAGTACGCCCGCTCGGCGTTGGCGATCCCGGCACGCTCGAACGAGGCCATGTAGTGCACGCCGATGCTGGGCTGGTCGACCTGGCCCGGCGATGCGTACTCGTTGATCGAGATCGGGATGTGCGGCAGCCCGAGGGAGTCCTCGATCGAGCGGAAGTCCGTCACGTGGGCCTGCACGTCCTGGTAGCTGAAGTCCCCGAGCTCGTGCCACACGGCGACCGACGGCAGCGTGCTCGTGTTCTTCGCGTTCGTCATGAACGAGAGCATGAAGTCGTGGTTGTACGAGCTCGCGCCCGGCCCGACGATCGGGGTCAGCGTGTCGATCGCGCGGATGTCGCGGTAGGTCCGCGTCCACATGTCGAGGTAGCTGCCGGCGTTCGGGTCGTTCTTCGTGCTGGTCGTCCAGTTGGCGTCCGGCTCGTTCCAGATCTCGTACCCGGCGATGTTCGTCGTGTTCGTCGCGTTCACCCGGGCCGTGATCATCGACTTGATCTTCGACTCCCAGTCTGGCCAGCTGACCCAGTTGTAGGGGAACGTACTGAAGATGTCCGGGAGCCGGAGGTACTGCTGCGCGCCGGCGTCGGTGACCTTCCCGGCGACCTGCAAGCCGTCGCAGCACGGGCTGGTCGCACCGTTGCCGAGCTGTTGGGTGCCGGGTGGCGGCTGGGTGAAGGTGTTGGGGTGCAGCGGGTACAGCTGGCTCAACGGCGGCGTGCTGCCCGTGTCGACGCCGTACAGGCCACCTGCAGCGACGTGGGTGACCGGGCGGACGGTGGTTCCGACGTTGACCGTGAGCGTGTTGCCGGCGGCGAAGGCCGGCGCGGTGGAGCCGAGGCCGAAGACCGCGGTCCCCGCGACGACGAGCGCGGAGAGGACCGCTCCGGCCCGGCGTCGTCGACCTCGGCGGTGTTGGGGTGTTGCTGGTACTCGAAGATGCGTCATTGCTTCCTCCTCGTGCGGTTCCGGGTGGTCCGGAACGGTGTGGGACCGTCTCGCGCCTGGTCGTCGAGCCGGTTGGTTCGTCGGATCAGTCCGAGCTGCCCGCGGCGGGTTGGTTCTTGTGCAGCCGACCGAGTTGCTCGGCCTCGGTGTTGCGCTCGTAGCCCAGGTACGCGATGACCGCGAGGACGCGGTGCCGGTTCGCCGGCCGTACCGTCTCCGGGTGGTTCAGGACGCGGGAGACCGTCTGGTGGGACACGCCGGCGACGAGCGCCACGTCGTAGATCGTCGGTTTCTCGGTGCCGTTGAGCGTCATCGCTCCTCCTCTCGGCTCAGCCCTGCAGGAAGCGACCGTCCGGCTCGGGGCCCACGGCGCCGAGCGGATCAGGTGCTCGGCGCCGTGGGAGCTACTCGGTGGGGATGAACACGCGCATCGTCGACGGGCCGCGGTTGCCCCACGTGGCGTAGGGCACCAGGCGGACCGCGCGCGGCGTGCCCGTCGAGACGGCCGTGGGACGGGTGCCGTACGGGAGGCCCCCGGGATCGGGGACCGCGAGCGAGCGGACCGGCAGCCGGACGTCGCCGTCGCCGTGGTCCACCACCTCGGCACCGGCGGTCACCACGAGGTCGCGGACGTCCGTGTCGGCGTCGACCGACTCGACCGCGTACACGAGGGGCCCGCGCTCGACGGCGACGGTGCCTCGGACCGCGTCGATGCGCGGGTCCGGCACCGTCAGACGAGCACGGACCGGGACGTCGAGGACGACGCGGTCCCCGGTGACGAAGGCCCTGGTCACCGTCACGGTGTCGCCCTCCACGGGTACCGCCTGGCCAGCCACGTCGAGCGTGGCGCCCGAAGACCAGGACGGCACCCGCAGCCGGAGGGCGATCGGGCCGTCCGAGTCTGCGGTGGCGGTGATCTGGACCCTTCCGGAGCGCGGCCAGTCCGAGCGGACCGAGAACACCGCACGGCTCCCGGTCCCGAGTGTCGTCTCGACGTCGTAGTCGCCGTACTGGTGGAGTTGTAGCCCGTCGTCGCTGACCGTCGCGAAGAGCGTCTGCACGCTCGCGAGCGTGCGGGCCAGGTTCGTCGGGCAGCAGGAGACCTCGAACCACGGAGCACGCAGGCTCGACAGGGCGCGACGGCTGACCTCGTCCTCGGGCGGGACCGTCCCCGCGACGCGCTGGTGCATGGTGTTGGCGTAGAAGAAGGCGCGGCCGTCCTCCCGCGGAGCCACCATGACCGCGTTGTAGAGGGTGCGCTCGATGAGGTCGGCGTACTTCGACTCGCCGGTCTCGAGCAGCAGACGCCACGAGAGCATGTTCGACGCGATGGCGGCGCAGGTCTCGCCGTACTCACGGTCCGGCGGGAGCTCGAAGTCGGCACCGAACGCCTCGTCCTGGTGGTGCGCTCCCATCGCCCCGGTGAGGTACGTGCGCTTCGCGACCGTGTTCGCCCACTGTTCCTCGACTGCGTGCAGGAGTTGTCCGTCACCCGTCTCCACCGCGACGTCGACCGCTCCCGCCGCCAGGTAGAGCGCTCGGACGGCATGGCCGCGCAGCACCGAGGCGTCGCGCACGGGGACGTCGTCCTGGAAGTACTCCTGCCCGTACTCGATCGGGGCGAGCAGTCCGTGCCCGCGGCGCTCGACGAACAGCTGCGCGAGCCGGATGTACCGGTGGTCGCCGGTCGCCCGGCCGAGCTCCACGAGGGCCGGCTCGATCTCCGGGTGGCCGCACACCGCCTCCCGGCCGTCGTCCCCGAACACGTCGACCAGGTGGTCGGCGACGCGGATCGCCACGTCGACGAGCCGTCCGCCCCCGGCGGTGCGCAGCCGTGCGACCGCCGCCTGGACCAGGTGCCCCATCGAGTACAGCTCGTGCCCCCACTCGAGGTCCGACCACCGCGGTCGTTGCCACGGCCGGCCGAAGCTCGTGTGCAGGTAGCCGTCCGGGTCCTGCGCAGCCGCGACCCGGTCCACGAGGCGCGAGTACCGGTCCTCGAGGTCCTGGTCGTGGCCCAGCGCGAGCTGCCACGCCATCGCCTCGAGGAGCTTGTACACCTCGGAGTCGACGAACTCGATGCCCGCGTGCTCGAACGGTCCGCCCGCCGCCGCGGCGTCGAAGTTGCCGATCCACCCGATGCGTTCCATCCAGGTCTCGCAGTGGGCGATGACGGCGTCGGCGTTGCGCTGCTGCCAGTCGGCCCAGTACCCGCCGGTCAGGCGCAGGTCGCCGAGGTGGAGCGGCCGCAGTGCACTCGTGGACGGGACGACCGGGCCGCTCGCGGTGGTGGTGCTGTTGATGATGGTCACGATGTTCTCCGGAACGGGATCGGTGGTCTCAGTCCTTGACGGCGCCGGCCGTGACGCCGGCGGCGACGTAGCGCTGCGCGAGGACGAGGAGTACGGCTGCGGGGATCGAGGCGACCACGGCGGTGGCCATGATCGAGTTCCACTCCTGGTTGTTGTTGCCGATGTAGGCGTAGATGCCGAGGGTGATGGGCTTGGCGTCTCCGCCGCCGTCCAGGGTGTTCGCGAACAGGAAGTCGGACCACGCCCACAGGAAGCTGAAGAGCGAGACCGTCACGATCGAGTTGCGGCTGACGGGCATGACGATCGAGGTGAACGTGCGCCAGGTGTTCGCGCCGTCGATCCGTGCCGCGTTGAGCAACTCGTCCGGGATCCCCCGCATGAACGCCGTGAAGATCAGGACCCCGAACGGCACGGCGATGGTCGAGTCGGCGAGGATGAGCCCCCACACGGTGTCGAGGATCCCGAGCTGCACGTAGATCGTGTAGAACCCCATCGCCATGATGATCGCGGGGATCATCTGCGCGATCAGCAGCACGAAGCTCATCGCGCCGCCGCCGCGCGGCTGCAGCTTGGCCAGCGAGTAGGCCGCTGGGGCCGACAGCGCGAGGGTCAGCACGACGGTGCCGATGCCGACGACGAGACTCGTGCCGAGGAACGGCAGCTGCTGGCCGAGGACGGTCGTGTAGCCGTGCAGCGTGCCGTCGATCGGGATGAGGTTCGGCGGGCTCTTCCGCATGTCCTGGTCGCGGGTCAGCGAGACGTTGACCATCCAGTAGACGGGGAACAGCATCACCGCGGTGAGGACGACGCCGAGTGCGGTGCGCCACCAGCGCTTCGCGGCGGGAGCGGTCCCGGTGGCGCGTGGACGACCGCTCGTCGTGCGGGTCGTGACGGCTCGGGTGACGGTCGTGGTGGCCATGTCACACCTCCAGGCGGCGCTGCACGCGCGCGTAGATCAGGCCGACCACGAGGGCGATGACGATGAGCACGTTGCCCACGGTGGCGGCGGAGCTGAAGTCGGGAAGGAGCGACCCGAAGCCCAACTGGTAGGACCAGATCGCGAGCGTCGTCGAGGAGCCGGACGGGCCGCCCTTGGTCATGATCCAGATGATGTCGAAGACCTTGAGCGTGTAGACGAAGCCGAGCAGCAGGGTGATCGCGGTGACCGGTCGGAGCAGCGGGAAGGTGATGCGCCAGAACCGCTGCCAACCGTTGGCGCCGTCGAGGGACGCGGCCTCGTACAGCTCCCCGGGGATGCCCTGCAGTCCGGAGTACATGATCACGAGGTTGAACGGGATGCCGATCCAGACGTTCGCGATCAGCACGGCGAACAAGGACCACTGCGGGGACGTCAGCCAGTTGATCTGCCCGATGCCCACGGCCTCCAGGAAGGCGTTGACGATGCCCGAGTCGCTGTTCATCATCCACGACCAGGTCGACGCCGACACGAGCAGCGGGAGCAGCCACGGCACGAGGAACAGCGCGCGGAGCAGCCCGGACAGCGGGAAGTGGTTGTGGAAGAACACCGCGAGCGCGAGTCCGAGTGCGAACTGCACGACGATCGAGACGAGCACGAAGACGGTCGTGTTCCAGATCGCGGGGGCGAACGTCGCGCTCGTGAAGACCTGCACGAAGTTCTGCAGTCCGACGAACGGGGCGTTGCCGGAGACGAACGAGGCGACCGTGTAGTGCTTGAGGCTCAGCTCGATGTTCTTGTAGAGCGGGTACGCGTAGAAGAGCACGAGGTAGAGCGCCACGGGGGCGAGGAACGCCCAGGCGGTCAGCTGTGCTCGACGTGTGGCGCGGGCCCGTCGGGCCCGGGCCGGGGCGGTGGCGCCCTCGGCCCGGGTCCGCGCAGCCGACGCTCGCAGTGACGTCGTGTCGGTCGTCATGGTCGTGTCGACTTCTCTCTTCGTGGTGTTCGGTGGCGCGGTCGGGTTACTTGTTCAGCTTCGAGTCGACGGCCTGCTGCGCTGCCTCCAGCGCGGCGGACGGCGACGCGGAGCCGGACTCGGCCTTCTGGACAGCGGTCCAGAGCTGCTCGGAGATGACCGGGTACTTCGTGCCGAGGTTGTCGCCCGTGCGTGCCCTCGCGGCCTTCACCGCGTCGACCCAGGTGGACAGGTCCTTGTTCGCGGACAGCTGCTGCTGCTGGAGGTCGGACGACGCGGCGATGTAGTTCAGCGTGTTGTCGGTCTTCACGACGTTGTCGCCGGACGACAGGCAGGACACGATCTTCTTCGTGGTCGCGTAGCGGGCGGTGTCCTTCTGCACCGGGATGGTGAAGAACTCACCACCGGTCGGCACCGGAGCGGCGCCCCCGTCCTTCGCCGGGATCGTGATGACGCCGGCGCCCATCTGCTTCGCGGCGTCCTTCTGCCAGGTGCCGTTCTCGCCGAACGCGAAGTCGCCCGACTGGAACTCCTGCCAGCTGGTCGTCTGGGTGTTCTGGATGACCGAGTTCGGGGCGTAGCCCTTGTCGATCCAGCCCTTCCACAGGGCGAGCGCGTCCTCCGCCTTCGACGAGTCGAGCTTCGTCAGGTCGGCGTCGGCGCCCCAGAACCAGGGCAGGAACTGGAACGAACCCTCCTCGGTGTTGATCCCGGAGAAGGTGATCCCTTTCTTCCCGGCGGCCTTCACCTTCGCCAGGGCGGCGGTCAGCGAGTCCCAGTCCGTGATCGAGGCCACGTCGACGCCGGCGGCCTGCAGCACCTTGGGGTTGTAGTAGAGCGCGAGGGTGTTCGCACCGATCGGGACGCCGTAGGTCTTGCCGTCGATGACGCCGGCTCCGAGGATGTTCTCCGAGATCGAACCGGTCTTCAGCCCGTTCGTCGCGGTGTCGGTGAGGATGCCCGCCTGGGCGAGCGTCGACACGACGGGGTTGTCGACGAGGAGCACGTCCGGCGACTTGCCCTGCTGGCCCGCGAGGAGCGCCTTGTTCGTCAGGTCGGACGTGTCGTAGCCGGTGCGCTTGACGGTGACGCCGGCGTCCTTGCCGCACTGCGTGACGAGCTTGCCCCACGCCGACGAAGCGTCGTACTGGGGGTACGGGTCCCAGAAGGTGTAGCTCCCGGAGGCGGAGCCCCCGCCGGAGCCGGCCGACCCGGCCGAACAGCCGGTCAGGCCGGCGACGACGCTGGCTGCTGCCACCAACGCTCCGATGCGGATTGCGGTCTTGGTACGCATGATCACGGGTTCCTCTCTGAATGCGACGTGATCGCAGGTTCGGGTCCGACAGCGGTCCCCCTCGGCGACGCTGCCTCGCCGTCGAGGGGAACCGAAACCGGTTTCGGGAGGAATGTACGAGAACTCTCGACACCGTGTCAAGAACTTTCGTAAACTAGTTTCGGAGGCACGATGGACGAGCAGGAACACCTGACCACGACGCCGGGCACGGTGACCCTGGCCGACGTCGCGCGCGCGGCCGGGGTGTCCGTCGCGACCGCGTCGAAGGCACTGAACGGGCGAGCCCACGTGTCGACCCGCTCACGAGAAGCCGTCCTCGCCGCAGCCCGGTCGCTCTCGTTCACCCCGAACCCGTTCGCGCGTGCCCTGAACCGCGCTCCGACGAACACGATCGGGATGCTCACGAGCGACCTCGACAACCGCTTCGTCCTGCCGGTCCTGCTCGGTGCCGAGGACGCGTTCGGAGCCGGCTCGCTCTCGGTCCTGCTCGCGGATGCCCGCGACGACCCGATGCGCGAGCAGCTGCAGATCCAGTCGCTCCTGACACGGCGGGTCGACGGACTTCTCGTCGTCGGTCGCACGACCAACCCGAGGCAGCCCGTCCGCACGGTCACCGACGTCCCGGTCGTCTACGTCTACGCGCCGTCGACCTCCGACGACGACGTCTCCTTCGAACCCGACAACGTCCTCGCGGGCCGCCTGATCGCCGAGCACCTGCTCACCACGGGCCGTCGCCGGATCGCGATGGTGAACGGCGAGGACTCCTACGCCGCGGCGCGAGACCGACTCCGGGGTGTCGCGGCGGCCCTCGACGATGCCGGCCTCGAACTCGTCGGCAGCGCCGGCCGGGTGTTCGGTGAGTGGACCGAGCAGTGGGGCCGCGAGGCCACTGAACGACTGCTCGAGCGGCACCCGGACGTCGACGGGGTGATCGCGGGCTCGGACCAGATCGCTCGCGGGGTGGCCGACACCCTCCGCGAGCGCGGCCGCCGCATCCCCGAGGACGTCGCGGTCACGGGCTTCGACAACTGGGACATCCTGGTCGACCACGCCCGGCCGCCGCTGACCAGCGTCGACATGCACCTCGAGGAGCTCGGGCGCCTCGCAGCGCAGGCGCTCGTCGAAGCCATCGAGGGACGCCCGCGGCACGGTCGCGTCCAGCACCCGGTCAGCGTCGTCGAACGGGCGTCGAGCGCTCCCGCCGCCACGGCCTGACCGAACGGCGTCCAGCGCTTGCGTGGATGTGTCGGCCGCACGTACTGTGCACGAGATAAGCGCTTTGCTCCGGCGGCGCGGCATCCCTCAGGACATCTCGCAAGGAGGCGACATGACCACCACGCTCGCGACCGACAGCCGACCGCGCACCGCGACCCCGGTCCTCCCGACCGCCGACGCCCACCTCGCACTCCGGCCCCTGCCGACCGGCGAGGCCCGGATCACCGGCGGGTTCTGGGCCCTCCGTCAGGACCGCAACGGCCGGGACGCGATCCGCAGCGGGTACCACCAGCTCGAGACCGCCGGGAACTTCCGCAACCTCCGCATCGCCGCCGGTGACGAGGAGGGCGAGGTCGTCGGGCCGATCTTCATGGACTCGGACGTGACGAAGTGGCTCGAGGCCGTGGCCTGGGAGTACGGCCGCGCCCCCGCCGAGGACCTGCTCGAGCTCCAGCGCGAGGTCACAGACCTCTACGCCCGTGCGCAGGCCGACGACGGCTACCTCGACTCCGTGCAGCAGGTCCGCGGGAAGGGCGAGCGCTACGTCGACCTCAAGTGGAGCCACGAGCTGTACTGCGCCGGACACCTCTACCAGGCAGCCGTCGCGCAGCACCGGGCGACCGGAGACACCGGCCTGCTCGACGTCGCGACGAAGAACGCCGACCACCTGGTGGCGACGTTCGGCGACGGCCCCGGGCGGACAGCCGACATCGACGGGCACCCCGTCGTGGAGATGGGGCTCGTCGAGCTCTACCGCGAGACCGGCACGCGCGCCTACCTCGACCTCGCGCACTGGTTCGTCGACGCCCGCGGCCACGGGATCATCGAACGCGCGGGCGGCGAGCCGACGTACTTCTCGGACCGCGTCCCCGCGCGCGAGGCCACGACGGTCGAGGGCCACGCGGTCCGCGCCGTCTACCTCGCGGCCGGCGCGGTCGACGTCGCGATCGAGACCGGGGACGCCGAGCTCCTCGCCGCGAGCGAGCGCCAGTTCGCGGACATGACGGCGACGAAGGCGTTCATCACCGGCGGTCTCGGTGCGCGCTGGGACTGGGAGGCGTTCGGCGACCCGTACGAGCTCCCGACGGACCGCGGCTACGCCGAGACCTGTGCGGCCATCGGGGGGATCCAGTGGGCGTGGCGGCTGCTCCTCGCGACCGGGAAGCCCGTCTACGCCGACGCGATCGAGCGACTGCTGTACAACGCGTTCCTCGCGGGGGTGAGCCTCGCCGGCACGGAGTACTTCTACGTCAACCCGCTGCAGCACCGCGACCAGGCGCACCAGGACGAGAACCGTTCCCCGGCGCACGGCCGGCGTGGCTGGTTCGACTGCGCGTGCTGCCCGCCGAACATCATGCGGACGTTCGCGAGCCTCGACGGGTACCTCGCAACGGCGACCGACGGTGGCCTGCAGCTGCACCAGTACGCGAGCGCCGACCTGGGCCGGGTGACCGTCACGACCGGCTACCCGCACGACGGACGGGTCGTCGTCACGGTGACCGAGGACGGTCCGCTCGAACTCGGACTGCGCATCCCCGCCTGGTCCGACGTCACGACGGTCACGAGCCCGGACGGGTCGGCCTCGCCAGAGCCGGGCACGGTCCACGTCGTCGACCGCAGGTGGACCGCCGGTGACACCGTCGAGATCGTCCTCGACACGACGCCGCACCGCTACGCCGCCGACCCACGGATCGACGCCGCCCGCGGGCAGGTCGCGATCGAGCGCGGACCGCTCGTCTACGCGGTCGAGCAGGCCGACCAGGAGGGCTTCACGGTCGACGACCTGACGGTCGACCTGGACGCGCCGCTCACCGAGGAACGTCGCGACGACCTGCTCGACGGCGTCGTCGCGCTCCGTGTCCCGGGGCACGCCCCGGCGCGCCACGAGCGGGCAGCGTGGCCGTACCGCAGGATCGACGCGGGCCGCACGGGAGGCACGGCGCGCGCCACCGACGCGACCAGCGTCGACGACGTGGCCGGTGGCGCCGAGGGCGAGCCGCGCCTCCCGGCCGACACGGCGAACGCCGTGACCGCGATCGCGGTGCCCTACTACGCGTGGGCGAACCGAGG
>NZ_JBPUGH010000025.1:0-29043 GCF_051548005.1 Curtobacterium flaccumfaciens
CCGCGGCACCGACGTCCGTCGCCGACGGCGCAGCCGTCGTCGGGACTGACGAGACGTCCGGTGCCGTCCTCGTCGGGTACGGTTCCGCGACCTCGGCCCCCTCGCGTCGGAAGCCGGGTGCCCGCCGGGCCGCAGCCCTCGCTGCCGAGGCGAGCCGTGCCTCCAGTGCGGATGCCGCCGCACGCGCCGAGGCCGCTGCCGACCCTGGTGAGGACTCGACCGCCGACGCCGTCGCCAGCCAGGGCACGCGCCCGCGCAAGCAGAGCGTGGCGACGAACGTGCTCGCGAAGCCGCCGATCCGGAAGCTCGCCCGCGACCTCGGGGTCGAGCTGAGCGAGATCGTCGCGACGGGGCTCTCGGGGGAGATCACCCGGGACGACGTCATCCGGCACGCGAAGCAGGCCAGCGTCTTCCGCAACATCGAGACGCCCGAGTGGGGTGAGGTGCGCAGCGAGACGATCCCGGTGAAGGGCGTCCGCAAGGCCATCGCGACCGCCATGACCACCTCGGCGTTCACCGCACCCCACGTGTCGCTGTTCGTGGACGTCGACGCGACGCACACGATGGAGTTCGTCAAGCGCCTCAAGGCCTCGCCGACGTTCGCGGGGGTGAAGGTCTCGCCGCTGCTCATCGTGGCGAAGGCCGTCATCTGGGCGGTCCGCCGCAACCGCTCGGTGAACTCGACCTGGACCGACAGCGAGATCATCGTCCACCACTTCGTGAACCTCGGCATCGCCGCGGCGACCCCGCGCGGGCTCATCGTCCCGAACATCAAGGATGCGCAAGACATGTCGCTCCTCGAGCTGGCGCAGGCGCTCGAGCAGCTGACGATCACCGCGCGCGACGGCAAGACGACCCCGGCGCAGATGGCGAACGGCACCGTGTCGATCACGAACATCGGTGTCTTCGGCATGGACACGGGCACGCCGATCCTCAACCCGGGCGAGGTCGCGATCGTGGCGATGGGCACGATCAAGCCGAAGCCGTGGGTCGTCGACGGCGAGGTCCGCTCGCGCATGGTGACGACCATCGGCGCCTCGTTCGACCACCGGGTCGTCGACGGCGACGTGGCATCCCGCTTCGTGCACGACGTCGCCTCGGTGCTCGAGGAGCCGGCGCTCCTGCTCGACTGAGGCACCCCGGTTGCGGAGAACCGCACGAGGGCGGCCGGGTCGCGCGGATGTCGCGTGGTGTTCACGCGGATGTCGGTGGTGGGGGTGAGGATCGCAGCATGGTCCACCAGCTCCTGGTCCCCCCGCAGGAGATCCGAACGGATCGACTGCTCCTGTCGCCGCTGACGCCCGGCGACGTCGACGACGTGCACGCGCTCTTCTCGGACGCGCGCACGTGGCAGCACCTGCCCGCCGGCCGGCATCGCTCCCGCGCAGAGACGGTCGAGCTGGTCCAGGCCAAGATCGGCGGACGCATCCGCCACGGCCTCGGCTCGTGGGCCGTGCGCTCCGTGCAGGACGGCCGGTTCCTCGGGGTCGCCGGGGTGGACATGACCGCGGGCCACGTGTGGAACCTCGGCTACCGGTTCGTCCCGGAGTCCTGGGGCCACGGCTACGCGACCGAAGCGGCTGCTGCCGCGGTCCGGGCGGCGCACGACACCGCGGCGGACGTCCCGGTGACCGGACGCGTGCTCACGAACAACGCCGGGTCAGCGGTCGTCCTCCGGCGGTCGGGCCTGTCGCTCGTGTGGCAGGGCACGACCTCGGCCCCGACGCCCGCCGGAGTCGAGCGCCAGGTGTGGTCCGACCGGGCACTCGCGGGCGAGCAGCACGACTGGCTCGTCGCCAACGCCTGAGCGTCGCGACGCGGCACGTGCGCGGGGGAGCTGCCGTGCGTCGGCCGCGCTGCTGCGCTGCCGCGCCTGCACGCTTTCGCCTGCGCCTGCGCCTGCGCCTGCGCCCGCGCCCGCGCCTGCACGCGTGTGCTCGGTGCGAGGTTGTCGACGTGGTGCGAGGAGAGCGGCCTCGCACCATGCGCAGCAGCTCGCACGGTGCGGCGGCAGCCTCGCACCGTGCTGCCCCGCCCCGGCGCCGACGCGCTTCCGGGCGGGTCAGCCGGCGAGCGCGTCGCAGAGCTGCGGCAGCTGCGAGCGCAACGACCACTGCACGGTGTTCCAGTCGTGTCCGCTCCTCGGCGCCGGCATGAAGCGGGTCCGGATGCCGGCGCGCGCCGCTGCGGCACCGAGCAACCGTGCGTTCTCGGTGAACTCGCGGTCGCTCGACCCCGCCGTCAGCCAGAGGTCGTGCCCGCGGTAGGGCGCGTGCTCGGCCATGAGCGCCCGGGGTGCGGCAGCCCGCCACCGTGCGACGGACCCGCCGAACGCCTGGTCCGCACTGTGCTGCGGCGACTGGTCGATCGGCTGCAGCTCGCTCGAGATCGCCAGTGCCGCCGAGAAGTCCGACGGGTGCCCGGTGAGGAACTGCACCGCGCAGGTCGCCCCCTGCGAGAACCCGACGAGCCCCCAGTGGGCACGGTCCCGCATCACGGGGAGGTGTGACCGCACCCACGCCGGGACGTCCTCCGTGACGTAGGTGTCGACGTCACCGAGCCGGGAGTCCACGCACATCGTGTTCCGACCGGGGGCGGAGAGCTGGTCGACGGACAGCACGATCGGCGCGCGACCGTGGTGCGCCCGCGCGTAGGCGTCGAGCACGGTGCCCATCTGCCCGGCCGTGAACATGTCGCTCGGTGCCCCCGGTTGCCCGGCGAACGCGAGGACGACGGGGAGCGGGTCGGGATCGCGGACGAGCGCGGCCGGGGGGAGGTAGACGATCGCGGGCCGGGCGTCGAAGTGCGACCGGCGTCCGGGGATCGTCACCGTGCGGACCTCGCCGACGGCGGGCATCGTGGCCTCCGGCGCCGCGTGCGGGTCGAACGCCGGGTAGGGGTCGCTCTGCACGACGGTGCCGAGCGTCGGGTACTTGGCGAACTCGACGTTCACCCCGAGCGCGGGCACCAGCAGCGCGGCGGGCACGAGGACGATCGCGACGGCCCGACGCCACCGTCCGCCCTGCACCAGGGCCGTGACCGCCAGTGCGAGTGCCGCTGCGGCGAGCGCGGACCACATCCGCGTCACCGGGCTGAGCGCGACCCCGAACAGGTTCAGCACGTCGCTCGTCACCCAGCAGACGACGAGGACGACCACGGCCGCGGCAGCCGCGATGCCCGCCCGGAGCCCGACACCACGCCACGCGGCGCGGGAGTGCCAGGCCGCCGCCCGTCGCGAGACCGCGGGGAGCAGGACGAGCAGCGCGACGACGACGAACGCGAGGTCGATCGGGACGAGCTTCGACGGCGCCTGCAGCTGGGTCGCGAGGAGCCACTCGGTGACGGTCACGGACGCCCAGAAGGAGCGGCCGGTGCACCCGGAGCGGCCGGTGCCGGAGCCGATCGCCCGTCCGGGCGTCGGTGCGCCTGGCGGAGTGCCCACAGGTGCTTCGGCCGGAGCCCCGGCACGTACGCGGCCGCCAGCGCACGAGCGACCCGAGGGACGTGCAGCGGCGTCGGGACCACGAGCCAGAGCGGCTCGTGCCGGGCGCCGAACTTCTCCTTGAAGCGCTGCAGCGACCGGAAGCCGTACACCGGTTCGAGCACGCGCGCGAGCACGGCGGACCCACGGGTCACGAGGGCACCGGCCCCGGGGTGCACGGCGAGCGGCGTCCCGGACAGGCTGATCGTCGTCAGACCGGCGTCGCGGGCGCGCAGGGCGGTGCGGGCGATGAGGAACTCCATCACGCCGGGCATGCCGTCCTCGCCGCGCCGCATGACGTCGAGCGTCCATCCGGTGAGTGCCCCGCGTTCGTGCACGGGCAGCCAGCTCGTCACCCCGACCACGTGGTCCTCGGCGTCGATCGCGAGCATGAGCCGGACGTCCGGGTCGTCCAGCTCCCGCAGCCCACCGAGCGTGAAGCCCATCTCGGGCAGACGCCGGTCCGCCGCCCACCGGGTGCAGATCGTCTCGACCTCGCTCCGGTGCACCGCCGACAGTGCGGCGAAGGTCGTCCACTCGTCGCGGACGCCCTCGCGGTCGGCGCGGTTCGACGCCGTCCGGAGGTCCTGCCGCTTCTTGCCGCCCAGGCTGAACCCGGTGAGGTCGAGCACCGCCTCGACCCCGACGGGGACGGACGTCCAGCCGTCGGCCGCGAGGATCTGCCGCACCGGGTCGTGCACGCTCGTGAACGCGGGCACCCACCCGTTGCGTTCGCAGGACGCTGCGAAGGCCGCGAGCACCGCGGGGCGGTCGGCGGCGGCGCACACCGGGTCGGAGACGGTCAGCGCGACCTCGCCACGGACTCGGTAGGCGACTGCGCCGAGCCCTCCGGGGTGGACCCAGGTGGCGTTGCCGTGCCAGGTGCCCATGTGGCCGAGGCTACCGGCGTCCCCGCCGCGGAGCATCTCCACGAGCGCTGTCTGTGAGCCTTCGACGGCTCGGAACCGGGCGCGGACGAGCCGCCCGTGGAGGCCGACCACGACCGCGAGCACGGCAGCGGGCACGAGCCAGGCGCCGAGCAGCGTCACCTGCCACTCGAGCGCGTCCAGGCCGAGCCCCTGCCACTGCACGCCGCCCGTCTGCACCGGTTCGATGAGGAACGCGTCGGCGAGCACGACCGTGAGCGTCACGAGGACACCGACGGCGAGCGTCACGCCCAGGCGGCGCCCGTGCTGCACGAGCCACCCCGCGAGGACGAGGAGGACGCCGACCGCCGCGACCGACCGGTCGCTCATGGCGTCGGCGAAGGGCGACAGGACCCCGTCGGCCTGCGGGACGACGAGGGTCACCAGGGTGCCGGCGCCGAGGGCGCAGAGCACCGCCACCACGAGGGTCCGCGTGGGCGGGAGGGCGCGCGCGGCGCGTTCCGTCGGCCGGGAGGCACGGTGCGCGACGACCGCACCGGCTGCGGTCCCGAGGAGGGTCGCCAGGGCGCGGGCCAGGTCCGACCCGTGCCCGGCGAACAGGACGAGCGTGAGCACCACGGTCCACAGCACCGTGCGGACCCGCCACCGCCACTGGAGCGGCATCGTCGCAGATGCCGCACCGAGCAGGGCGACGGCGACGGTCGATGGTGCGAAGAGCGGCTGGCCGTCCGCCGTCTCGGCGTGGGCCTCGCCGAGCGCGGACCCGATCGTCACGGCGAGGAGCGTCGCGAGCACGGCGAGGACGGGAGCGACCACCCCGACGAGCACGGTCCGCACGGACCCGAGCGCGCGCTCCGCGATCCACGTCGAGGCCACGACCGCGACCAGGGCGGCGCACGCGACGGGCGGGTGGTGCGGGAAGTCCGGCTCGGAGTGCATCATCCGTGCGGTCACGATCGCGAGCACCGCGGCGATCGCGACGACGACGGTCACCGGGACGGTGCGGAGCTTGGAGAGGACGCGAGGGACTGCCACGCTCTCATCGAAGCGGCGCGACGGCTCCGGCACATCGCTCCGCGGCGTGATCCTCCGGTGGCCGATCGGCCACCGTCGGTCATCCGACGGTCGGGGTGTGGTCCGCGGGGATGCGGAGGTGCAGCGCGTAGCCGTCGCCGGGCTGCGGGCCGGCCTCGAGCGACCCGCCGAGCAGGGACGCGCGTTCGCCGAGCCCGATGAGGCCGAGCCCCGAGCCGGGCAGTTCGAGCCGTTCGGCCCGTGCGGGACCGTTCACGAGGTCGACGAGCACGATGCCGTCGCGCAGTCGAGCGCTGACCCGGACAGCGGCGTCGGGCGCGTGCTTCCGGACGTTCGTCAGACCCTCCTGCACGAAGCGGTACACGGCACGCTGCACGGGCTGGCCGAGCGTCTCCGGCAGGTCCACGGTCGCGGTGGTCTCGAGGCCGCTGTCGGCGATGAGCCGCGGGAGGTCGGTGAGCACCGGCTGCGGGGCGATCTCCCGCGCGGTGCCGCCCGATGCGCGGAGCACCTGCACCATCTCGCGGAGCTCCTGCAGCGTCACGACGCACAGCTGCCGGATCGTGCGGGCGAAGCCGCGTTCGGCCTCGTCGCGCCCGGCGACCTGGACCGCGCCGGCCTGCACCGCGATGAGGGTCACCTGGTGGGAGACGACGTCGTGCATCTCCCGCGCGAGCAGCGCCCGTTCGCGGGAGAGCGCGACCTCGGCGGCCTGTCGGCGTTCGTCCTCGCGGGCGAGTCGGACCTCGGTGAGCTGCTCCGTCAGCCGCGCCCGGGTCCGGACGAGCAGCCCGATCGCGAGCGGCCCGAGGGCGAAGATGACGGCGTAGAGGATCGACACGACGAGCTCGTCGAGGCTCTGCGGCGGACCCACGAAGCCGCTGAAGCCGACGAACTGCACCGCGGCGGCGAGGAGCATCAGCCACCGCCGGTCGGTCCGCTCGCCGAGCGTGAAGAGCGCGATGCTCGCGGCGACCACGGCCGAGCCGACGAAGAGCCCCGGCATGGTGAGCGCGAACGCGAGGACCGGCAGCCGGCGGCGCAGGAGCAGGGCGGCCGCGGCGAGGAGCGACAGCCCGGTCTCCACCCGGGTCGCGCCGGAGATGTCGAGCACGGCGTCCGCGACGGCGGCCACGACGAACAGGAGGTCGACCACCCACCAGGGTGCTCGGTGGGCGCGCACCCAGCGCAGGCCGACGTCGACGAGGCGGTCGAGCCTCCCGTCCGTGTCCCGGAGGACCTGCACCAGCCGTGACCGGTCGCGGTGCTCAGCCATCCAGCAGTCCCGCCTCGGCCGCGCGCAGCGCCAGCTGGACCCGCGTCGGGACGCCGAAGGCGACGAGGAGTGCGCGGACGTCCTCCTTGACGGTGCCCGTGCTCACCCCGAGCCGTCGGCCGATGTCGGGGTTGCTGGCGCCGTCGGCGATGCAGCGGAGGACCGCGCGCTCCCGGTCGCTGATCGGCGGGACCGCGATCGGCGAGCGTGCCGCGAAGAGCCGACGCCGGTCGACCCCGGGGGCCAGCACGACGCCGCCCCGGGCCAGGACGCGGACGTACTCGGCGAGGGCCTCGGGGTCGGTGTCCTTGAGCAGGAAGCCCGCGGCCCCGAGCTCCATCGCCCGGCCGATGTACTCCTCGGCGTCGAACGTCGTGAGCATCGCGACCGCCGGCGGTTCGGGCAGCGCCTGCACGTCGCGGAGGACGTCGAGCCCGTTCACGTGCGGCATCCGGATGTCGAGGAGGACCACGTCGGGCCGGCGCTCGGCGATCACCCGCACGGCGTCCACGTCGTTCGACGTCGCGACGACGTCGACGTCCGGCGCCGCACCGAGGATGAGTTCGAAGCCGTAGCGCACGAGCGTCTCGTCGTCGACGATCACCACCGAGGTCACGGGCGTCATCTTGTCACGGGCGTTGGCGTTCCGATGTGGACTCGCTACTGTGATGGCAACTGGTCATGTCCGCGCATGACCACCAGACGGACCACGTGGACAGCGCCACCCGCACCGCCTGGACAGCACCACCCGCACCACATGGACAGCAACGGAGCAGACCGAGCGATGACGACCCGCATCACCGAGGGTGCCGAACCCAAGCACCAGCAGCTGCGGCGCATCCTGCTCGACCTCGCCACCGCGCGCCTCGCCCCCGGCGCGGCGATCCCGTCCGAACGCCAGCTCATCCAGGAGTACGGCGTCTCCCGCATCACCGTCCGTGAGGCCCTCGGACAGCTCGTCAACGAGGGCTACCTCGAGCGCGTCCGTGGCAAGGGGACGTTCGTGGCGCACCGGCCCGTGCAGTCGACGCTCCACCTCGCGTCCTTCACCGAGGAGATGCGGGCGCTCGGCCACGTGCCCACCACCGTCGTGCTCGTCCGCGAGGAGCGCGTGCCCCCGACGGACACCATCGCTGCGCTCCGGCTCGCCGAGCACGAGACGGCGTACCACCTCAAGCGCCTCCGGATGGCCGACGGTGCGCCCGTGTCGATCGACGACGCGTGGCTCTCGGCGTCGGCGTTCCCGGGTCTGCTCGACCACGACCTGTCCGGGTCGGTGTACTCCCTCGCGGCGACCGAGTACCGGACGCCCATCGACCGGGCCCAGCAGACGGTGGCGGCGAAGCCCGCGGCCGACGACGTGGCGACGCTGCTCGGCACCAAGACGGGCGCTCCCGTGCTCGAGTTCGACCGGGTGTCGTACTCGGGGGACCGCCCCGTCGAGCACTCGCGCTCCTGGTACCGGTCGGACCGCTACCGCGTCCAGATGGAGGTCACCGCGACCGCGTCCGCGCCGCAGGCGGTCGCGTAGCGGCTGCCGCGAGACGCGGCCCCGAGCGGCCGAGTCTCGCGGACGCGACCTACGCCTCGAAGAGCGCGTCGCCCTCGCGGACCGTGGTGCCGACGGTGCCCTGCTCGACCGAGTCCGGCGCGGAGCCGAGCACGACGACGGGGCAGATCGGCGAGTAGCCCGCGGCCGAGATGACCGACGGGGTGAAGCGCACGATCGGGTCACCGGCGGAGACCGTGTCACCCTCGGCCGCGAGGAGCTCGAAGCCCTCGCCCTGCAGCTTGACGGTGTCGATCCCGACGTGCACGAGGACGTCGGTGCCGGCGGCGCCCTGCAGCGCGAACGCGTGCGGGTGCAGCTTCACGATCGTGCCGTCGACCGGGGCCACCGCGGTGACCGCCCCCTCGACGCCCGTCGGGTCGACCGCGACGCCGGCGCCGACCAGCTGCCCGGCGAACACCGGGTCCGGCACGTCGGCCAGTGCGACGACCGGACCGCCGAACGGGGTGCGGACCGCCGTCGTCACAGTTCGTCCTGGATGTCCTGCGCGAGGTTGTCCGCGATCGGGCCGACGATGACCTGCCAGCCGGTGCCGCCACCGACGACGGCCTGGGCTCCGGCGGCCTGGAGGGCGGCCTTGTCGACGAGGTCGCCGTCCTCGACCTCGACGCGGAGACGCGTGATGCAGCCCTCGACCTCGTCGATGTTGTCGGCACCGCCGAGCGCGGCGATGATGTCGGCTGCCTTGATGTCGGCCATCGTTTCCTCCTCGTTAAGGGTGTTCTCACCAGGTTGACATGCGTCCGGTCCGGTATCAGACTACGGAACTGGTCATGACCGGACAGGACCGGCCAGGTGTCTCCGCCGAGCGTACCTGCGCCCGCCCGTGCGGCTCAACCCGCCCGCAGCTCCACCCACACCCCGCAGCTCCACCCAACGACGAGAGGAACTCCGATGAGCGCCACCACCGCCACGGACGTGCCGGAGAAGAAGACCCCGAAGAAGCAGTCGAAGCTCTTCGCCAACGCACAGCGCCTCGGGCGGAGCCTGCTCCTGCCGATCGCGGTCATGCCCGCCGCCGGCATCCTGAACCGCGTCGGTCAGCCGGACCTCCTCGGCGCGATCCCCGGCTTCGAGACCGGCGCGAGCGTCATCTCCGCCGCGGGTCAGGCAATCTTCACGTGGCTGCCGCTGCTCTTCGCGGTGGGCATCGCGATCGGCTGGGCGAAGAAGTCCGACGGCACCACTGCGCTCGCGGCGGTCGTCGGCTACATGGTCATGTACCAGGTCTTCGCGGTCATGTCGCCGATCGTGCTCAAGGGCGTGAAGGACGCGAACGGCGACCAGGCGACGATCAACTTCGGTGTCCTCGGCGGCATCGTGATGGGTCTCGTCGCCGCGAACCTGTGGCAGCGGTTCCACCGGACGAAGATGCCCGACTTCCTCGGGTTCTTCTCCGGACGTCGCCTCGTGCCGATCCTCACCGCGGCAGCCGGTCTCGTGATCGCGGTCCTGATGTCGTTCGTCTACCGCTACTTCGACATCGCCCTCACGGCTGCGGGCCAGGCCGTCGCGGACAACGCGGTCATCGGCGGCGGGATCTTCGGCTTCGCGAACCGGCTGCTCATCCCGATCGGCCTGCACCAGCTGCTCAACTTCTTCCCGTGGTTCCAGCTCGGCAGCTTCACCGACGCGGCCGGCACGATCGTCCACGGTGACATCCCGCGCTTCCTCGCGGGTGACCCGACGGCCGGCATCTTCCAGACCGGCTTCTTCCCCATCATGATGTTCGCCCTGCCGGCCGGTGCCCTCGCCATCTGGCGGAACGCGAAGCCGCAGAACCGCAAGACCGTCGGTGCGCTCATGGTCTCCGCCGCGCTCACCTCGTTCGTGACGGGCATCACCGAACCGCTCGAGTACTCGTTCATGTTCGTGGCGTTCCCGCTCTACGTCATCCACGCGTTCCTCACGGGGACTTCGCTCGCCCTGGTCAACGCACTGGGCATCCACGACGGCTTCTCGTTCTCGGCCGGTGCGATCGACTACGTGCTGAACTTCGGCAAGGCGGACGGCGCGATCTGGCTCATCCCGATCGGCCTCGGCTACGCGGTCGTCTACTACTTCCTGTTCTCGTTCGTGATCAAGAAGTGGAACCTCCGCACCCCCGGCCGCGAGGAGGACACGATCGCCGAGAACACGATCGACGCGGCGACCAAGGCCTGATCGGTCGCTCCGCGACGCGACTGATCGGCGGACGGGAGGCGCGGTGCCAGCTGGCGCCGCGCCTCCCGTCCGTCCTCCCGTCTCGTCGGTCACGCGACTGATTTTGACAACCGTTATCAAGAAGCAGTAGCGTCGTCGACATGCAGCAGCGACTCCTCACCCTCCCGCTCATCGCCGGCGCCGCCGCGCTCGCCCTGTCGGGCTGTGCGACCAGCTCGGCCTCCGGCGACGGGAGCGCCGACGGGACCATCCGGGTCGTCGCCTCCACCAACGTCTACGGTTCCCTCGTCGAGGCGGTCGGCGGCGACGACGTGTCGGTGACGAGCATCCTCGACGACCCTTCGCAGGACCCGCACTCGTTCGAGTCGAGCGCGAAGACGCAGCTCGCGGTGTCCAAGGCCGACCTCCTCATCGAGAACGGTGGCGGGTACGACGACTTCATGACCACGCTCGCCGGCGCCTCGAACACGAAGGCCGACACGATCAACGTGGTGAAGCTCTCCGGCCTCGACGAGGGCGGCGACACCGAGTTCAACGAGCACGTCTTCTACGACTACCCGACGATGGTGAAGCTCGTGGACGACGTCGCGACGCGCCTCGGCGACCTCGACAGCTCGGGCAAGAGCACGTTCGAGGCGAACGCGAAGACCCTCACCGGCAAGCTCGAGCAGCTCGAGTCGCAGACCGCCTCGCTCAAGACGCAGTACGACGGCGAGAAGGTCGCGTACACCGAGCCGGTCCCGGGCTACCTCTTCGACGCCATCGGGCTCGACAACGTCACCCCGGAGAAGTTCTCCGAGGCGATCGAGGAGGGCGACGACGTGCCGCCGGCCGCTCTCAACGACACCCTCAAGCTGTTCAGCCAGAAGACCGTGAAGCTCCTCGCCTACAACGAGCAGACCTCGAGCCCGGAGACCGAGCAGGTCAAGCAGGCCGCCGACGAGGCCGGTGTCCCGGTGGTCGGTGTCACGGAGACCCTCCCGAAGGGGGATGATTACGTCTCGTGGCAGCAGGCGAACATCGACGCGGTGAAGGCGGCGCTGGCGAAGTGACCGTCGCGACACCCGAACGGACCGCCGCTGCACCGCGCAGTGGCGGTTCCGCCGTGCTCGCGCTCCGCGACGCCGGACTCTCCTACGGCGCGCGGAAGCTCTGGGACGGACTCGACCTCGACGTCGCGCCGGGGGAGTTCGTCGCGGTCCTCGGGCCGAACGGCGCCGGCAAGACCTCGCTGCTCCGGACCGTCCTCGGCCAGCAGGAGCTGACGAGCGGCAGCATGTCGTTCCTCGGTCAACCCGTCCGACGCGGGCACCGGCGCATCGGCTACATCCCGCAGCAGCGGCTCATGGAGGCGGGGACCCCGCTCCGCGCCCGGGACATGGTCGCGCAGGGTGTCACCGGCCACCGATGGGGTGTCCGACCGGCATCCCGTGCCGACCGTGCCCGCGTCGACCGCATCCTCGACGAGGTCGGCGCGACCGCGTTCGCCGACGCCCCGGTCGCCGAGCTCTCCGGCGGGGAGCAGCAGCGCACCCGCGTCGGGCAGGCGATCGCGGCCGACCCCGCGCTCCTGCTCTGCGACGAGCCGCTCATCTCGCTCGACCTCCGGCACCAGCGCGGCGTGACCGAGCTCATCGACCGCCAGCGTCGACAGCAGGGGGCCGCGGTGCTGTTCGTCACGCACGACGTCAACCCGATCCTCGACGTCGTCGACCGGGTGCTCTACATCGCGGGCGGTCGCTTCCGGATCGGAGCCCCGGACGAGGTCCTGCGCACCGACGTGCTGAGCGACCTGTACGGCACGCCCGTCGACGTCGTGCGCACCATGGGCCGCATCGTGATCGTCGGCGCGAACGAGGCCGCGCACGACCACCACTGCGACCCGGACCCGCACGCGCCGACCGCGGACGAGGGGCGGATCTGATGGACGTGTGGTCGCAGGTCTTCTCCTTCCAGGACTACGGCGAGCTCCTCGTGCTCGTGCAGAACTCGATCTGGGCGGGCGCGGTGCTCGGCATCGTCGGCGGGCTCATCGGCCCGTTCGTCGTCGCCCGCAACATGCCGTTCGCGGTGCACGGCATCTCGGAGCTCTCGTTCGCCGGTGCCTCGGCGTCGCTGCTCCTCGGGGTGAACGTCGTCACGGGGTCCCTCGTCGGGTCGGTGATCGCGGCGCTGCTCATCGGCGTGCTCGGCTCACGGGCACGGGAGCGCAACTCGATCATCGCCGTGCTCATGCCGTTCGGACTCGGGCTCGGCATCCTCTGCCTCGCGCTGTACAAGGGTCGCGCGGCGAACAAGTTCGGGCTGCTCACCGGGCAGATCGTCTCAGTCGACAACCCCCAGCTGACGTTCCTCATCGTGATCGCGGCCATCGTCGTCGCCACGCTGCTCGTCATCTGGCGCCCGCTGATGTTCTCCTCCGTGGACCCCGACGTCGCGGCGGCGGCGGGCATCCCCGTGCGGACGCTCGCGATCGTGTTCATGCTCGCGCTCGGGCTGGCCACCGCGGTGTCGGTGCAGATCGTCGGGGCGCTGCTCGTGCTCTCCCTGCTCGTCACCCCGGCCGCCGCGGCGCTCCGCCTGAGCTCGCACCCGGTCGTCGTGCCCGTGCTGTCGACCGTGTTCGCCGTCACGAGCGTCGTCGGCGGCATCCTGCTCGCCCTCGGTGGCGGCCTGCCGATCAGCCCCTACGTGACGACCATCTCGTTCGCCATCTGGGTGGTGTGCCGCATCGTCGGATCGCGGAAGGACAAGCGCGGACGCGACCGCGTCGCACGACGCGAGCGGCGCGACGGAGGTGATCCGGGCCTCCAGGCAGGCGGTGCCGGAGCAGCAGCGAAGATCGGAGTCAGCGCGTGAACGCCGTGCAGAAGCCCAGGCGGAACACCTGGCAGCGTGAGGCCGTCCGCGGCGCACTCGACTCGACCGAGGGGTTCGTGAGCGCGCAGGCGCTCCACCAGCACCTCCGTGCAGGCGGCTCCACGATCGGGCTCGCCACCGTCTACCGGGCGCTCGCCGACCTGGCGTCCGAGGGTGACGCCGACTCGCTGCAGCAGGACGGCGAGTCGCTGTACCGCGCGTGCACGACGGACGAGCACCACCACCACCTCATCTGCCGGAACTGCGGGCGGACCGTCGAGATCGAGGCGGACCCGGTCGAACGGTGGGCGCAGGAGGTGGCCGCGCAGCACGGCTTCACCAACGCGAGCCACGTCGTGGACATCTTCGGCGAGTGCGCGGACTGCACCGCGAGCCGGACCGCAACGCACTGAGCAGCTAGCGCCCGAGCAGCCGACGCTGCACCGGGTCGCGACGTGCGTGCGCTCGGTTCGCGCGCCACTGACCACCCATCAGGACCACCGCCGCGGTCATGCTGACGAGGAGCAGCCCGAGCACGAAGACCGTGACCGAGGCGGTCTGACCAGCCCACCACTGCTGGTCGGACGGAGTCCGCTGCAGCTGGTCGCCGATCATCGGGGTCACCAGGAACGCGGCGACGGCCGCGACGATGCGCAGGACTCGCCAACCCTCGAAGACGAAGACCCGCGCGCGCACCGCGTCGCGGACTGGGTCGGCTCGCCAGTCGGCGACCCCCGCACCGCCCTCTGCGAGCCGCTCGGGCAGGAGTGTCCACGCCACGAACGCGTTCACCACGGCTCGTCCGGCCAGCCACACGTCGCGGCCGAGCGCGGTTCCCGCGGCCAGGCCTGCGGCGGCGACGACGAGACCGAGCACCCGGACGCCGACGGGAGCACCGGTCCACAGCGCTGCGGCGAGGCCGAGGACGCCGACCACGGCGAGGACCCAGGCCACCAAGCCCCAGCCGAGGCGCGTGAACGAGTCGCTCTCGGCGGACAAGGTCGCGAGTCGACGGTTCCGGTACGCGAGGGCGTTCGAGGCGTCGTACGGCGAGAGCGCGGAGACGTCGTGTGCGATGACCTCACGGGCGTCCGCTCCGATGAGCCGGGCTGGGGGGATCACGGGCACGTCCGAACCTGGTCTTCGTTGCTGGTGGCGTCGAGCACCACGCGGACATCGGGGCGATCTTCTGAGTCTCGCAGGGTAGCGCTCAGGATGATCTGTGCGGCGAGCACAGCCATCGGCAGACGCTCCGTGACGCTCGGGGCGATGCCGGTGAGCAAGAGGATCCGGTCGCTGCCCTCGCGGCCGTGCTCGAGCCGGACGGCCGTGTAGACCACGCCGAGCGCGTCGGTCTCAGCATGCGGCACGTTGCTCCGGAGTGCGTCGGGACCCCCGGTGGTCGTGTGGATCGCAACACCGGGGCGACCGTCGTGGGTGACGAACGACTCGACGAGGTCCCCCGGGCTGAGACCGACCGCACCAGCGGGCGAATCCAAGAACCGCTCGACGACCGCCAGCAGATCGACGTCACCGGTGGGATCGTTGAGGTTCCCCCGGGTGCGTTCGAGCGCACCGAAGTCGATCACAAGATCGGCCACGCGACGACCGTACCAAGGAGTGCGCGCATCAGGAACCGCGCTCGGCGAGTAGCCTCCGCCGCATGCACGTGATCCTGGTGCCCGGGTTCTGGCTCGATGCGAGTGCGTGGGACGACGTCGCTCCGGTGCTGGTCGAGGCGGGCCACTCGGTGCAGGCCGTGACCCGCGCGGGTGACACGCTGGACGAGCAGGTGGCGTCGCTGGTCGCACTGCTCGACGAGGTCGCGACGGCTGACGAGCCCGTCGTGCTCGCGGGCCACTCCGGCGCCGGGCCGATCGCCTACATGGCGGCGGACCAGCGTCCGTCCCTCGTGGCACACCTGCTCTACGTGGACACCTTCCCAGGGCCGGAGGGCGGCTGCGTCAATGACGAGTTGCCCGTGGTCGACGGGGTCGTGCCGCTGCCGGGATGGGACATCTGGGAGGCACCGACCCTCCGCGGGATGACCGACGAGGTGCGCGCCCGGTTCGAGCGCTTCGCGATCCCCGAGCCGGCGACGCTGCCCTCCGACCCCTTCCACTACGCGGACCCGGCGCGGCACCGCATCCCCGCGACGGTGGTCTCGTGCGAGATCCCCGCGGTCGACCTCGCGCAGATGGTGAACGACCACCAGGCTTGGGCGGCCGAACTCGTGGCGACGGAGGAGCTCACGATCGTGGGGCTCGACACGGGGCACTGGCCGATGTTCACGGCACCGCGGGAGCTCGGCGAGCTCATGGTCCAGGCGCTCGCACCGAAGCCGACCGACGGGCCGTAGGCGCGCCGAGGGTTCGGCGGGAGCGCCACGGGCTTCGCTGCTGGACCGCGGTTGGTCGCGCGACGTGCCGTCGGTGTCCCGCCGTGGTCGCACGAGGTGTCGCCCGGGCGGAACGTGCGCGGCGCGTCCTGCGACCAGCGCGGTCGCCCAGCCGACGCCCCGCCGGACTGCAGCTCGCCCGGCCGACCCGCACCGTGCCTCCAGGCTGACCTGCACTCGACCGCACCGGCCCGCGCCCACCCGCCCCGGCTTGCGACACGCCCGACGCTCGCGTAACGTTGACCCCTGGTCCTCCGCGCCCGCGCGGAGAACAGCTCGTTACCAAGCCCTCCGACCGTCGCGAACGCCGCGGTCGCGCGGTGTCCGACGGCCCTTCGACAGGGTCAGCGGGCCTGGGCGGTGCGTACAACCCCCTCGCCGGTCCCCGGATCAGCGCGTGCGCACCAGGCAAGTGACCTTGGGTGCGGTCGTCCGACCGCACGGTACTCAGGAGGAAACCATGGCAGCAGTGTGCCAGGTGACCGGCGCCACCCCCGGCTTCGGTCACAACATCTCGCACTCGCACCGCCGGACGAAGCGCCGCTTCGACCCGAACGTGCAGAAGAAGACGTACTACGTGCCCTCGCTTCGTCGTAACGTCACGCTCACGCTCAGCGCGAAGGGCATCAAGGTGATCGACGCACGCGGCATCGAGTCCGTCGTGAAGGATCTCCTCGCCCGTGGGGAGAAGATCTGATGGCGAAAAAGGGTCAGGACATCCGTCCGATCATCAAGCTCCGCTCCACGGCGGGCACCGGGTTCACCTACGTGACCAAGAAGAACCGTCGCAACAACCCGGACCGTCTCGTGCTCAAGAAGTACGACCCGGTGGTCCGCAAGCACGTCGACTTCCGTGAGGAGCGCTAAGCATGGCGAAGAAGAGCAAGATCGCGAAGAACAACCAGCGCGCCGAGGTCATCGCGCGCTACGCCGAGCGTCGTCTCGAGCTGAAGAAGGCCCTCGTGGACCCGAACGGCACCGACGAGTCGCGTGAGGCTGCCCGCGTCGGCCTGCAGAAGCTCCCGCGCGACGCGTCGCCGGTGCGCTACCGCAACCGCGACGCCATCGACGGTCGCCCCCGTGGCCACCTCGGTGAGTACGGCATCAGCCGTGTCCGCTTCCGCGACATGGCCCACCGTGGTGAGCTCCCCGGCATCACGAAGAGCTCCTGGTAAGCATCCGCTTCCCGTCGAACGCCCCGTCACCTGCTGGTGGCGGGGCGTTCGTGTTCCCCCGGCGGGCGCCGGTGTGCGCTCCTTCCGGACTGCAGCGTTCGCTCGGCAGGGCCTGTGAGCGGGGTACACGGGCCGTCACATCGGTCACATCTGCCCCGTCAGACCCTCGACAGGCCCGGAAATCCGGGCGAGTCGGCCGGAAACGCCCTGTACGGCTGGTAGGTTCGACCCCGGTTCCACGGGCATCGCGCCTGATGGCCCGACCGATACCGAAGAAGTCCGAGGAGGACATCCAATGGCTGACAAGTCCCTGAACCGTACCGAGCTCGTCGCTGCCGTCGCGCAGGAGTCCGGCCAGAGCCAGGCCACCGTGAACGGCGTCGTCGACGCACTGTTCAGCGTCGTCTCGAGCTCGGTTGCCGACGGCACCAAGGTCACGATCCCCGGCTGGATCGCCTTCGAGAAGACCCACCGCGCCGCCCGCACCGGCCGCAACCCGCAGACGGGTGAGGCCATCGAGATCGCCGCGAGCGACTCGGTCAAGGTCAGCGCCGGCTCGAAGCTGAAGGCTGCTGTCAAGTAAGACGGTTCTGCTGGTGGGAGGGACGGCTGCGGCCGTCCCTTTCGCACGTCCGGCATCCGCCCCCCGTCGGCCTCCGACGACCGTCCGCCCTGCACCGGCCTGGAGGCACGCATCGCCGCCCACAGGTCGCCGCGGCGGATTCTGTGACCGGGTGGGCAACGCCTAGGCTTGTCGGGTGAACCGGATCGCGCGCTCCATCGGCCCCGCCGTGCTGCTGCTCGCCGCGTTCTTCTCCCTGTTGGTCGCGCTCGTGATCGGTGGGGGAGCGAACCCCGCGCTCATCGCCGACCCGGGCGCGGTCGTGCGCTTCGGTCTGCCGATCGCTCGGGTCGTGGTCGACCTCGCCGCAGCGGCCACCATCGGCGGGCTCGCCCTGACGACGATCGGGCTCTCGCGCACCGCTCCGGAGTGGGACCGCGCGATCGACGTCGCCGCCGCGGCCGCCGGTCTCTGGACCGTGGCGAGCGTCGTCGCGACGTTCTTCACGTTCCTCAGCGTCGCGGGGTCGCAGGTCTCGCTCGACGAGCAGTTCGGGCAGTCGATGGGGGTGTTCCTCACCGGCACGGACCTCGGGCTCGCCTGGCTCGTCACCGTCCTCGTCGCCGCCTCCGTGACGGTGCTCTGCTTCGCCGTGCGCGGGCGGGGCATGGTCGCCCTCACCGCCGGCGTCGCGATGATCGGTCTCGTCCCGCTCGCGCAGCAGGGGCACGCCGCCGGCACCGCGAGTCACGACGCCGCGGTCACCGCGCTCGGGCTGCACCTCGTCGGCGCCGCGCTGTGGGTCGGCGGACTCGTGATGGTCGTCCTCGTCCGTCCGGTCCTCGACGGCGACCGTCTGCCGCTCGTCGTCGGCCGGTACTCGAGCATCGCGCTCGGGTGCTTCGTGCTCGTCGCGGTCTCCGGGACGGCGTCGGCGCAGATCCGTGTCGGTTCGTTCCCGAACCTGCTCACACCGTACGGCGTCCTCGTGCTCGTCAAGATCGCGGCCATCGTCGCGATGGGGGTCATCGGTGCGGTCCAGCGGCAGCGGACGATCCGTGCGCTGACCGCTCGGCCCGGGCGCAGTCGTGCGTTCTGGGTGCTCGTCGTGACGGAGCTCGCGGTCATGGGCGTCGCATCCGGGTTCGCCGCGGCACTCGGCCGGACCGCCACCCCGACGGACCAGATCGCACTGAGCAAGACGACCGACCCGACACCGGCCGAGCTCCTCACGGACGATCCGCTCCCGCACGCTCCAGGCGCTTGGGGCTGGCTGACCGCGTGGAACATCGACCTCTTCTGGCTCATGGCAGCCGTCCTGCTCGCCTCGACCTACGTGGCAGGGGTGGTCCGGCTGCGTCGTCGCGGGGAGGCCTGGCCCGTCCGGCGCTCGGTCGCGGCGGGCATCGCCGTCGTGTGCCTCGTGATCGCGACCTCGGGCTCGCTGCACACCTACGACCGCTTCCTCGTCTCCGCGAACGTCGGCGCCCACGTGCTCCTCGGTCTCGTCGTCCCGGCACTCGTCTGGGCAGCCGCACCCGTGCAGCTCGTCCGGACGGCGGTGCACCCGCGTCGCGACGGGAGCACCGGCGTCCGGGAGTGGACCGACATCCTCGTCGACAACGCCGCCGTGCGGTACCTCGTCCAGCCGTTCCCGGCGTTCCTCCTGCTCGCGGGCATCTGGTGGGCCTTCTTCGACACCCAGGCGCTGCGGTGGTCCGTGAGCGACCCCACCGGACGCACGGTCATCGACGCGGTGTTCCTGCTCGTCGGACTCGTGGCGGTGCCCGGGCTGCTGACCCCCGTCGCGGCGGGAGCGCAGCGGGCATCGTGGACGGCGGCCATCGTCCGGATCGTCGGCGGCATCGTGGTCGCGGCGGGTCTCGTCTCGCTCGGCATCGCGATGCAGGGGTTGCTCGGGCTCCTGCAGGCGTCGTGGTTCGGCGCGATGGGCCGGACGTGGGGGCCGGACCCGACCGTCGACCAGGCGCGTGCCGGGACGGTGCTCGTCGTCGCCGGGGTCGCGGTCCTCGCGCTCGTCGTCGTGGTCTCGCTCGTCCGGCTCCGGGGGGACGGGGCTGCGGCGGGCGTCGAGGCCGTGTCCGTGTCCGCGTTCGTGTCCGTTCCCGGGGCCGTTCCCGGGGCCCAAGCGTCGGACCCCGCGGCTGGCTCCGTGGTGTCGCGCCCCGTGGCGGACGACGCGCCCCGTGGTGCAGGGGCGCGACGTCCGTCCGGGGGCGCGACGTCCCGAACCGCGGGCGTCCCCGACGGCGACGACGACCCCGACGACGCAAGCGACGACGACTTCGACGACGCCAGCGACGACGGCGAGGCCGACCAGGCCGACCACGCGGTCGGGCCGGGCGCGGAGGCGGGGGCGACTCGCGCCTCCCGGCCAGGGGGCGGCCACGGGGCGGACGCACCGTGACCGTCGAGCTCAGCGCCGAGCAGCGCGCCGTCTTCGACTACATCGAGCACACACGTGACCACGTGTTCATCACCGGACGTGCCGGGACGGGCAAGTCGACCCTCCTGAACCACCTGTCCTGGAACACCGAGAAGCAGGTCGTGATCTGCGCGCCGACCGGGGTCGCCGCGCTGAACGTGGGCGGCCAGACGATCCACTCGCTGTTCCGGCTGCCGATCGGCCTCATCGCCGACGCCGAGCTCCGGCAGGGACCGGACACCCGCAAGCTCCTCAACACCATCGACACCCTCGTGATCGACGAGGTCTCGATGGTGAACGCAGATCTGCTCGACGCCATGGACCGATCGCTCCGCAAGGCCCGCGGGCGCCAGTTCGAGGCGTTCGGTGGCGTGCAGGTCGTCATGTTCGGCGATCCGTACCAGCTGCCGCCGGTCCCGGGCGACGGCGACGAGCGCGCGTACTTCACCGACCACTACCGGTCGATGTGGTTCTTCGACGCGAAGGTCTGGCTCGAGGCCGAGCTGCACATCGTCGAGCTCGCGACCGTGCACCGGCAGCGCGACGACGCCTTCGCAGCCATGCTCACCGCCGTGCGGCACGGTCGCGTCACCGCGGACATCGCCGGGCAGCTCAACACGGCAGGGGCTCGGCCCGCTCCGGACGACGCGATCACCCTGGCCACCCGGAACGACACCGTGGCGCGGATCAACAAGGCGGCGCTCGACCGGTTGCCCGGCAAGGTGAAGACCGCACGGGCCGACGTCAACGGTGACTTCGGCGGGCGGAACTTCCCCGCGGACGAGGCGCTCGAGCTCAAGCCCGGAGCGCACGTCATGTTCCTCCGCAACGACCCGGACCAGCGCTGGGTGAACGGCACGCTCGGCGTCGTGACCACGATCCGCGACACGGTGTGGGTCGACGTCGACGGGGAGTCGTTCGAGGTCCAGCCGTCCGTGTGGGAGAAGTTCAAGTACTCGTACGACCCGGACAAGAAGGAACTCAAGAAGGACACCGTGGGGGAGTTCCAGCAGTTCCCGCTCCGGCTCGCCTGGGCGGTGACGATCCACAAGTCGCAGGGCAGCACCTACGACCGCGCGGTGGTGGACCTCGGGAACCGCGTGTTCAGCGCTGGGCAGACGTACGTCGCGCTGTCGCGGCTGACCTCCCTCGAGGGGCTGTACCTGACGAGGCCGCTCCGGCCACAGGACATCATCGTGGACCTCGACGTGCGGCGCTTCATGTCCGAGGCGCCGCGGGTCGTCGCGACCGAGCTCGAGGCGCCGAAGCCGGCCGACGGCTGAGACGTCCGGGGCCGCCTGCGAGCCGCGCGCGAGTGCGTCTCCGTCTGTGTCGAACCACGAACACGACGTCGAGCCGAGCACCGTTGTCGGTTCGATGTCGTGTTCGTGGTTCGCCGGGACCGCACAGCCCCGCACGACGACGCCCCGCCGACCACGTGGGTCGACGGGGCGGCGGGGAACGCGGAGCGTCAGCCGTGGGCAGCCTCGGCCCGCAGCGCGTCGAGGTTGTCGCGATCGGCCCGGAGCGCGCGGAGGTTCTCGCGGTCGGCAGCGAGCGCAGTGAGGAGCAGCACGAAGCCGACGATCGCGTTGAAGCCGTTGTCGACCGCGTTCAGCGCGAACACGTTCGCGGAGGTGTCCATGAAGAGGAAGCCGTACAGCGCGAGCACCAGCAGGACGATGCCGGCGAGGAGGTTCAGGTTGCGGGAACCGATCGTGGTCCCGAGGCCACCGATGAGCATCGCGGCAGCCAGGAGCGTCCAGACGAGGCACAGCGCCGGGTTCACGAGGAACACGCCCCAGAGGTAGCCGCCCTCGTTGCCGAAGAAGGCGTGGCCGCCGTCACCCGCGAAGAAGAAGCCCAGGACTCCCCAGATCGCCAGGATCGCGCCGACTGTCAGGGCGAGGCCCCGGTTCGGAGAAGCCGTGATGCCCGGTTCCTTGACTGCCACTTCGGTTTCCTCCTCGTACACGGCGGGCGACGAGTACGCCAGCGCGTTGCCAGCAGGCCGTCGTTCCGCCGCTCTCCCAGCGTTCGACCTGCTCGTCAACGGTATCGTGTCGGACCCCGACCGACCGAATCCGACGGCCTGGCCGCCCCCGTCGGCGGGCCGCCCGCGGAAGCGGCCCACGAGCCGGACGACGACCCCTGTCAGCAGCACCCCGAGGAGGACCAGACCGGTGACGCGAACACCTGTGCCAGGCCCCGTCGTCTCGCGCCGGGGACGATGGGCGTTGCTCGCGGTTCTCGGGTTCGTGATCGTGCCTCTCGTGTACGCGGTCGCCGTCCTGACGCCGCTCGGCCAGCGGGCGGAGGACGCCGCGCTCGGCGGCGTCCGGGAGTCCGACCTGTTCGGGTCGGACACGGCACTCAACGTGATCTCGGTGCCGGTGATCCTGTTGCTCGTCGTCGTGATGGTCGCCGTCGCGTTCGCCCGGAGACGCCTGGCGGTGGGACTCGGAGCCGGCGTCGTCGTGCTCGCGTCGGCAGCGACCTCGACGTTGGTCAAACATATCGCCGTGCGCCCGGAGATCGCCCAGTCGACGACGCCGAACTCGTTCCCGTCGGGGCACGCGACGATCGCGCTCGCCGCCCTGTTCGGTGTGCTCATGGTCTCGCCCCGGCGGTTCCGGCCGGTCGTGACCCTCGTCGGCACCGCCTACGCCGTCTTCGTCGCGAACCAGACCGTCGTCTACGGCTGGCACCGGGTGAGCGACATCGTGGGGGCGTCGGCGATCGCGCTCTTCTGGGTCGGCGTGGTCCGCGCGGTCGGGCCGCGGGTGGATCGGGGCGAGCGCGGCGACCGTGACGGGCGCCGCGGACCGCGGCGGGTCGTGAGTGCCGGGCTGCTCATCGCCACCGGGCTCGCACTCGCGGTGGGCGTCGCAGCACTGGTGGTCGGCATCTCCGGGGCAGCGCACGACCACGCGGCGATCCTGCTCGCCGGCCGACTGGCGTCGAGCGTCAGCATCCTCGCCGTGGTCGCCACGGTGTGGTTCGCGGACGGGATGCACACCGCGCCCCGCACGGATCCGCTGGTCTCCTAGCGCTCGCGATCGTCACGGCCTGGTGACGGGCCGTTCCACCTCGCGGGATCCGGACGACGTTCGGCGACACCCGCGGGGGAGGGACACCCATCGGTGGACCACGAGCACGGAGGCGACGCATGCGGGAGCAGCATGCAGCGACCGGGGGTCAGCACACCCGTCGGCCGGCGGCGATGGTCGTCCGGCCGCGGGGGCTCACTCGTACTGGAGTGCGGCGACCGGTGCGCTGCGCACTGCGCGGGCAGCCGGCCCGACGGCGGCGGTGAGCCCGGTCACCACGGCACCGATGCCGACGGTCACGAGCACCCACGCGGGGACGACCGGTGCGATCAGCTGCGCCTCCGGGGTCGCCCCGAGGAGCGTGTAGGCACCGGACCAGCCGTACGCGGTGCCGAGCAGCACGCCGAGCACGACGGCGACGGCGATGGTCATGGCCGTCTCCGTGAGCACGAGCGCCCGGACCTGCCGCCGTGAGGTCCCGATCACCCGGAGCAGCCCGAGCTCCCGCGTGCGCTGCGCGATCGTGAGCGCGGTCACGACGACGACCCCTGCGGCAGCGATGACACCTGCCGCACCGGTCAGGCTCGCGAACAGCACCGCGAGCTGGTCGAACTGCTCCTCGATGCCGCGGTAGTACACCGGGTCGGCCTCGGACTGCAGGCGGAGCATCCGCGCGTAGGTGGTGAAGCCGACCGCGAAGGTCACCATGAGCGTCACGGCGATGAGGAGCCCGACGGTCGCGCGAGCCGTCCGGCGAGGGGAACGCATCGAGTTCCGGGCGGCCATCGCCCCGATGACGCCGCGCGACGCTGCGGCCGCGACGAGTCGGATGGCCGCCGGAACGAGCACGGGCGTCCCGATGACGACCCCGGTGAACGACACCGCACCGGCGACGACGGCGAGGAGCAGCGCGCTCACGCTCGTCGCGCCGAGCACGATCGCCACACCGATGCCGGCCGCGCCGAGGACGAACACCGCCGCGGCGACGAGCCAGCGCGCGCGTGCGGCGGGACCCCCGGGCACGCTCTCCTCCGTGGCGGCGTCGAGGGCGCGCAGCGGTGGGATCGACAGCACCGCTCGGGAACCGAGTCGGTACGCGGCCGTGGTGATCGTGGCGACCAGCACGGTGACGGGGACGACGGCGACCGGCAGGAACAGGCCGACCTCCGGGAGCACGGACGCGGCGGCGGCGAGGGTCAGCGCGCCGTTCGCGACGAGGACCCCGAGCACGGCGCCGAGGACCGAGCCGACGAGTCCGGCAGCGAGCCCTGAGCGGGCGATCTGGCTCCGCAGCTGCTCGCCGGTGGCGCCGAGGACCCGCTGCAGGGCGAGGCTCCGGGTCCGGCCCGCGATGACCGTCGCGCACGTGTTCGACGCGACGACGGCGCTGACGTACAGCGCGATGCCGATGAACACCCACGCGACCACGGGCAGGATCAGCGCGACGGTGCCGGACGCTCCGGTGCGCTCGCCGAGTTCGACGACGCGTTCGGCGGCGGCCGAGCCCGTGACGACGAGCGTGCCGAGCCCGGCGGACAGCGCCGCGACGCCGACGGTCGCCCGGTCGGCGCCGAGTCGCGGACGCCCCGGTGCAGGAACCCGGGCCCGACGCCGCGTCGGTCGAGGACGCGGCTCGTCGCGGTGCCGTGACGGGGTCACTCCTCGTCCTCCGTGTTGGGCGTCCACGCGAGCCACCTGGTGCCCTCGGAGGTCATCGACCAAGCGCCGCACTTCGTGACCTGCTCGGCGGCGTAGGGGTCGGGCGCCCCCGAGATCGACATCGTCGGAGCGGACTTCCGGGGCACCGTGGTGCACCGGTCCGAGGTCACGCCGTCCTTGCTGGTGAAGACCGTGCTGGACGGCGCGCTGCCCGAGCTGCCCTCGGTGCCGACCGTCACGGTGATGTCCTCCGCGTCCGCGGGCATCCAGGCCGGCGCGTCTTCGAGGTCAGCGCGTGTCTCGACGTGCGTCGTCGCCTCCCCCAGGGCGATGCCCGACAGCTGAGCGCAACCGGTCAGGGCGAGCGCGGCGACGGCGAGCGTACCGATCGCCATGGTCGTGGTCGAGTGGAGCATGGGGCGCCTTCCGTCGTGGTCTTCCCATGTTCCGGGAGCCCCCCGACATGTCACATCCGGCAGCGGGATGACGGCGCATCCACCACGAGGAGGACGCCGCTCTGGCGGGAATGCCTGGACGTGCGCTACGTTGTACCCAGCAAGTCGATGCAAACGCATTGAAATGGCGAAGGGCAGCACACCATGCAGTTCGGGATCTTCACGGTCAGCGACGTCACGACCGACCCCACCACCGGGACGACCCCGGACGACACCCAGCGCGTACGCGACATCCTCACGATCGCCGAGCACGCGGACCAGGCCGGGCTCGACGTCTTCGCGACCGGCGAGCACCACAACCCGCCGTTCGTCGCCTCGAGCCCGACGACGATGCTCGGGTACCTCGCCGGGCGCACGAAGCACATCACCCTCTCGACGTCGACGACCCTCATCACGACGAACGACCCCGTGCGCATCGCCG
This sequence comes from Curtobacterium flaccumfaciens, assembly GCF_051548005.1. GTDB lineage: Bacteria > Actinomycetota > Actinomycetes > Actinomycetales > Microbacteriaceae > Curtobacterium. Next base: position 25,438 of record NZ_JBPUGH010000025.1, read on the forward strand.
AGGAGTACGCGATGCTCCAGGTCATCTCCGACGGCCGGATGGACCTCATGATGGGCCGCGGCAACACCGGCCCCGTGTACCCCTGGTTCGGGCAGGACATCCGGCAGGGCGTCAACCTCGCGATCGAGAACTACGCGCTCGTCCGCCAGCTCTGGGAGAACGACGTCGTCAACTGGCAGGGCAAGTTCCGCACGCCCCTGCAGGGCTTCACCTCGACCCCGCGTCCGCTCGACGGTGTCCCGCCGTTCGTCTGGCACGGCTCGATCCGCACGCCGGAGATCGCCGAGCAGGCTGCTTACTACGGCGACGGCTTCCTGCACAACAACATCTTCTGGCCGATCCAGCACACCGAGCAGATGGTGGGCCTCTACCGGCAGCGCTTCGAGCACTACGGGCACGGTCGCGCGGACCAGGCGATCGTCGGGCTCGGCGGACAGTTCTTCGCACGGAAGAACTCGCAGGACGCCGTCGACGAGTTCCGCCCGTACTTCGACAACGCGCCGGTCTACGGGCACGGTCCCTCGATGGAGGACTTCACCGCGCAGACTCCCCTCACGGTGGGTTCGCCGCAGCAGGTCATCGACCGGTACGGCGCGATGAAGGACCACGTCGGGCACTACCAGCGCCAGTTGTTCCTGGTGGACCACGCCGGCCTGCCGCTGAAGACGGTCCTCGAGCAGATCGACATCCTCGCGGAGGACATCGTGCCCGAGCTCCGCAAGATCAACGACGAGGGACGCCCGGCCGACGTGCCGTCCGACCCGCCGTCGCACGCGGACCGCGTGGCCGCGGCCATGGCCGCCGGCACCGCGGGGAGTGACCACGTCGCCGCCGAGGACGAGTGGACGGGCGCGTCCGTCTGACGACGTGACCCTGAGACGGCCTGGAGGCGCGGTGCCAGCTGGCACTCCTCCCTCGCAGGCTCGGTCGGCGCGCCCCGCGCGACGCTTCGCGTCGCCGCTGAGCGGGGCGCGCTCCAGGCCGTCCGTCGGTCGCGTCCCGCGAGGCGCTTCGCGTCGCCGCTGAGCGGGGCGCGCTCCCGTCTGTCGGTCGTGTCCCGCGACCGGCGCCCCGAGTCTCGTGCTGAGCGACGAGTCTCGCGATCCGGAGCCCGAGTGATGTCACCTACGCCGAGTCTCGTGCTGCGCCGACCGAGTCTCGTGCCGGCCGAGCGGGCACGAGTTTGAGCCCGACGACGCATCCGACGATGCCGGCGATGAAGAGCAGCCGGAGGACCGTCACCGGCTCCGCCCCCGTCACCATGCCCCAGAGCACGGTCAGGACGGCACCGGTCCCGGTCCACACCGCGTACGCCGTGCTGATCGGGATGTGTCGGAGGACGTACCCGAACGCGCCGAGGCTCACCGCGATCGTCGCGGCGAACACCAGGCTGGGACCGAGTCTCGTGAAGCCGTTGCTCTCGCCGAGCGCGGTCGCCCACACGGTCTCGAGTGTCGCGCTGACGAACAGGACCACCCAGGCCACGTCAGCTCACCACCTTGAGGCCGACGACGCAGGCGACGAGTCCGAGGACCAGTGCCAGTCGGGCGAAGGACGCGCGCTCCTGTCGGCGGAGCACCGCCACGACGACGGTCAACGATGCCCCGATGCCGACCCACACGGCGTAGGCGGTGCCGACCGGGATGGCCGTCATGGCGTAGGCGAGGCCGACCATGCTCAGCGCCATGCCCGCGACGAAGACGATCGTCGGCACGACCCGCTTGAAGCCGTTCGATGCGCTGAGGGCGGTGGCCCACACGGCCTCGAGCACGCCCGACAGCACCAGGACGACCCAGGTCATCAGTGCTCCCTCCGGATAGTCGCACAAGTGTACGACAAAGAAGCTAGCACAGTCGTGCGAGCATGGCCCTCGTGGCCAGGAGCATCGACGTCGGAGAGCGACGCCGCATCGTGTCCGACGCCGCGGCGCGGGTGCTGGCCCGCAACGGTCTCGGCGCGCTGAGCGTCCGGGGCGTGGCGGCCGAGGCCGGACTGCCCCCGTCGACGGTCCGCTACGTGTTCCCCACGCAGTCGAGCGTCCGGACGCACGCACTCGAGACCGTGTTCGACGCGACGGCGCGTCGGGTCGACGCCGTGCCCGAGACGCTGCCGGACCGCGAACGAGCACGCCGGATCCTGCTCGAGCTGCTGCCCCTCGACGAGGAGCGGCTCGTCGAACTCGACGTGTACCTCGCGCTCGGCAACGCGGCCCTCACCGACCCCGAGCTCAGGCCCGCCCTCGACCGGGTCGTGTCGGACATGCAGGAGTGGACCGAGCGGATCGTCCACCTGGTCGGCGTGCCCGACGCTGCACGGGCGTACGAGGCGCGGCGCCTCCACGCCCTCATCGACGGACTGGCGATGCACGTGTCACGTCTGGCACCGGGGGAGTCCGCCGACTGGGCCGTCGGCCTGCTCGACCGGCACCTCGACGGGCTCGTCCCGCGCTGAGTCGGGCGCACCCGCTGAGTGCCCGTGCTCGGTCGGAAGCTCCTGCTCAGCGGCGCCGGAGGGTGTTCTTCGGGTACTCGCCGAAGCGCTGCAGGAACTCGCTCGAGAACCGGCCCATGTGGCTGAAGCCCCAGCGACGCGCGACGTCGGCGACCGTGGTCTCGTCGAGCGTGGAGCGGAGGAGGTCCTCGTGGGCACGGCGCAGCCGGACCTCCCGGAGGTACTGCATCGGCGTGCGGTCGAGCGCGCGTTGGAAGGACTCCTGCAGGCCACGGACGCTGAGGTCCGCGGCGCGCGCGATGTCCGACACCGTCAACGGCAGGGCGGCGTGCCCGTGGATGTACTCGACCGCTGCCCGCACCCGGCGGTTGCTCCGGGCGCCGAAGTTGTCGGGCAGCCTCGGCGCCTGGAACCGGTAGAGCCCGAGGAGCGCCCGGGCGACGCCGCGCTGTGCTTCGTGCCACGCCAGCGACTCCGCCCCGTTCTCGCGGAACGCGGTCACGGCACCGGCGACCGACCGCTGCCACTGCTGGATCGCGGGCGCGTCCGGCTCGACCCCGCGCTGGAACGCGAGCGTGCCGTCGACGAGGTACTGCTCGGATGCGACGTCGAGCACCAGGTCGCGGCGGAGGTGCACGAGCCGCTGGTCCCAGTCGCGGTACTCCATCTCGAAGCGCTGCTCGATCGGGAACAGGACGGGGACGCCGTGTCGCATGGGGGTCGCGTCGCGGTGGGTGTCGACGGTCGCGGTCCCGGAGTCGATCCACTGGACGACGACCTCGCCCTCGACCGCGACGTCACCGCGGAGGTAGCCGTGCATCTGCGAGCGTCTGATGCTCACGCGGTCGTCGCCGATGCCGGCATAGCGGTACCAGTAGTCGTCGTCGACGTGGGCGGAGTACCACTGTTTGCCGGCGTACATCCCGGCGAGGTCGCGGATCGCGGAGTCCGTGTCGCTGCCGGCCACGGACACGAGCGCCCTGGTGGTGGGGGTGCAGATGGTGGACATTCTTCCACTGTCCTCCCGCTGCACCGCTCCGTCGACCCCCCCCTGCGTGCCGCGGATCACCGCGGCGCGGTCTGCGGATGATCGCTCGAGGCGTCGCGTCCACCGGGACCGACGGACGGTCTGGAGGCGCGTGGCGGACCCGCCAC
>NZ_JBPUGH010000026.1:0-28458 GCF_051548005.1 Curtobacterium flaccumfaciens
CGCCGCGCGGCCGGGTCCCGGCGCGGACTCGCGGTCCCGCCCGTCCCGTTGAGGTCCCAAAATGTCGGCATCTCGTGGTGCGGGGCGGCCATCCTCGGAACATGGGCGACGCACTCGCGGCGAGTCGTGGAACCTCACCGACCACGCACCGGACGGTGCGTGCGGCGAGTCGTGGAACCTCACTAACCACGCATCGGACGGGAGGCACGGTGCCGGTCCGCCCCGTGCCTCCTGTCCGGCTTCGGAATGCGCGTTGGTCGCAGGACGTGCCGTGCGCGTGACGAGTTGGTCGCACGACGTGTCGCGCCCTGCGGACGTGAGCGGCATGTCGTGCGACCAGCCGGCGCCGACGTCACCCGTGCCTTCCGTCCGGTGCCGGAACGCGCGTTGGTCGCAGGACGTGCCGTGCGCGTGACGAGTTGGTCGCACGACGTGTCGCGCCCGGCGGACGTGAGCGGCATGTCGTGCGATCAACTCGTGCCGACCGGTGCCCCGCGCCCCGCACCCACCCACGCACGCGAGAGCGCCGCCCGACCGAGGTCGAGCGGCGCTCCGAGCGGGCCGAGCCCGAGGTCAGACGGCGGGGTACTGCCCGCGGCGCACCTGCGGCTTCGGCAGGCGGAGGAACCGCAGCTGCCACGCCCGCGTCAGGATGTAGAGGAACGTCCCGCGCTGCATCGTGCCGAACTTGTTCGTGAGCTTCTTGCGGAGGGACAGCCAGAGCACGACGCAGTCGATGATGAACAACGCCACGAACGCCCACACGAGCAGCAGCGCGTACGAGGCGAGCACGGTCTGCGCTGCGGCGAACCCGAGGATCAGGAAGATCACGAGCACCGGCATCATGACCTCGCCGACGTTCCAGCGGGCGTCGATCCAGTCGCGCACGAACTTGCGCTGCTCGCCGCGGTCCTTCGCCGGGAGGTACCGCTCCTCGCCGTTGGCCATGCCGACGCGGGCCTTCTCGCGCTCGGTGTTCAGGCGGGCACGCGCGGCCTTCTTGTCAGCAGGGGAGTTGCCGACGAGCGGGCGACGGTTCGCGGCCTCACGCTCACGACGGCTCGGCGTCGGCCGGCCCTTGCCCTGCTCGAGGAGCTCGGCCTCGGACGGGTTGACGGTCGTGTTGGTCTTGGGGGCTGCCTTCGCCACGGTGCGTTCCTGACTGCGGTTGCGTGCTGGATCGTCCTCTAGATTACGGGACATGACCGACACCGACCAGCACGCAGCAGCCACCGACCCCGCACTCCTCGACGCCCTGCGCGAACACGTGCAGGGGGCGCTGCCGGCGACCATCGCCGACCTGTCCGCCCTCGTCCGCCTGCCCTCGGTGTCGTGGTCGGCGTTCGACCCGGCGAACGTCCGGGCGAGCGCCGAGGCCGTCGCGGACCTGGCCCGTTCGACCGGGGTCTTCGGCGAGGATGCCGTCCGGATCGTCCGGTCCGCGTTCGACGGGTCGACCTCGGACGTCGCCGAGGGGCACGAGGACGAGCAGCTCGGCCAGCCCGCGGTGCTCGCGGTCCGCCCGGCCCGGAACGGCAAGCCGACGGTGATGCTCTACGCCCACCACGACGTGCAACCGCAGGGCGACGACGCACTGTGGGAGACCCCGCCGTTCGAGCCGACCCTCCGCGGTGATCGTCTCTACGGCCGCGGTGCCTCGGACGACAAGGCCGGCGTGATGACGCACATCGCCTCGCTCCGCGCCCTGCACGCCCAGTTCGGCGACGACCTCGACCTCGGTGTCGTGCTGTTCGTCGAGGGCGAGGAGGAGTTCGGCTCCCGGTCGTTCCGCACGTTCCTCCGCGAGCAGAAGGAGCACCTCGCCGCCGACGTCATCGTGGTGGCGGACAGCGACAACTGGTCCACCGAGGTGCCCTCCATCACGGTGTCCCTCCGCGGCAACGTCACGTTCAAGCTGACCCTGACGACGCTCGAGCACGCGAGCCACAGCGGGATGTTCGGGGGCGCGGCGCCCGACGCGATGATCCCGATGGTGCGCCTGCTCGCCTCGCTCCACGACGACGACGGCTCGGTCGCGGTCGAGGGGCTCACCTCGTACGAGGCCGACGTCCCCGAGCGCACCGACGAGGAGCTCGCTGCGGACGCCGCCCTGCTGCCCGGCGTCCGACCCGTCGGCACCGGTCCGGTCCTCAGCCGCATGTGGTTCCAGCCGTCGATCACCGTGACCGGCATGGACGTGCCGAGCGTCGCGAACGCGTCGAACACCCTGATCCCGACGGTCAGCGCACGCGTGTCCGTGCGGGTCGCCCCCGGACAGTCCGCGGTGGAGGCCCGCGACGCCGTCGAGCGCCACCTCCGCGCACACGTCCCGTTCGGCGCCCACCTCGAGCTGAGCGAGCCGGACGCCGGCGACGGCTTCCTCGTCGACACCGCCGGGTGGGCCGTCCAGGACGCCCGCGTCGCGATGCGCGAGGGCTGGGGCGCCGAGGCCGTCGAGCAGGGGATCGGCGGGTCGATCCCGTTCGTGTCCGACCTCGCCGCGGAGTTCCCGGACGCGCAGATCCTGGTCACCGGCGTCGAGGACCCGGACACCCGCGCGCACAGCCCGAACGAGTCGCAGCACCTCGGCGTGCTGCACCGCGCGATCGCGTCCGAGACGATCCTGCTGGCGCGGCTCGCGACGCGCTGACGCGCTGCAGGACGGACGGGAGGCCCGTGGCGACGCCGCCACGGGCCTCCCGTCCGTCCGTGGGCTCCACAGCGCTCGTCGCTCCACAGGCTGCAGCCGCCTGCTGCGGGTGTCGGGGGAGCGTGCTTACAATCGTCACGAGGCGCGGTGATCCGCACCGCCCGGAGGGAGACGCGCGATGAGCGACACCATCACCGAAGCGCAGACCGCGGCGGCGACCGAGACGCCGACGCACGGCGTGCAGCTGAGCGATGCAGCCGCGGCGAAGGTGGCGAGCCTCCTCGAGCAAGAGGGCCGTGACGACCTCCGCCTGCGCCTCGCCGTCCAGCCCGGTGGCTGCTCGGGGCTCATCTACCAGCTCTACTTCGACGAGCGCATGCTCGACGGCGACACCACCGCCGAGTTCGAGCCCGGCGTCGAGGTCGTCGTCGACAAGATGAGCGTCCCGTACCTCGACGGCGCCACGATCGACTTCGAGGACACCATCCAGAAGCAGGGCTTCACGATCGACAACCCCAACGCGCAGGGCAGCTGCGCGTGCGGCGACAGCTTCCACTGACGCCCACCAGCCGACACGCGAGCGGGGAGCGACCGGACAGGTCGCTCCCCGCTCGCGTCCGCCCTGGTCAGCGGGGCGTCGACGCCTGCGGATCGGGGCCACGCGGAGCTCCGGTTGGCGCGAGCTGTCCCCGGCTGCGAGTAAGCTAGGAGTGTTCCAACCAAGCTGGGAGCGACCCATGAGCGACCTTCGCGTCGCGGCCGCTCCGGGTTCACGTCTTTGCGAGAGGTCATAGTGCGTTCGAATCGCCGTATACGTTGGGCGGCCATCCCGGTGGCCGTCGGTCTGGTCGTCGCACTGGCTGGCTGCACGCAGCAGCAGCTCAACGGCTGGCTGCCCGGCACGGAAGAGACGCGTGACGTCACGAACCACACGAGCCGCATCGTCGGCCTGTGGACCACGAGCTGGGTCGTCCTCCTCGCGGTCGGTCTGATCGTCTGGGGCCTGATCATCTGGGCCGCCATCGTCTACCGCCGTCGCAAGGGCCAGACCGGCCTCCCGGTGCAGATGCGGTACAACATGCCGCTCGAGATCTTCTACACGATCGTGCCGCTCATCCTCGTGCTCGGCTTCTTCGCCTTCACCGCGAAGGACCAGGCCGCGATCGAGCAGCCGTTCGCCAAGGCCGACGCGACGATCCACGTCTACGGCAAGCGCTGGGCGTGGGACTTCAACTACATCAACGAGGACGACAAGTCCAAGAGCGTCTACTACCAGGGCATCCAGGCCCAGGAAGAAGAGAACGCCAACGGCGCGATCGACGAGTCGCAGCTCCCGACGCTGTACCTGCCCAAGGGCAAGAAGGTGCACATCGAGCTGTCGTCGCGCGACGTCAACCACTCCTTCTGGGTGATCGACTTCCTCTACAAGAAGGACATGATCCCCGGCAAGCAGAACGACGAGTACTTCATCCCCGAGAAGCTCGGCACGTACCAGGGCAAGTGCGCGGAGCTCTGCGGTGAGTACCACTCGCTGATGCTCTTCCAGGTGAAGGTCGTCACGCCGACCGAGTACCAGAAGTACCTCGACTCCCTCGCGGAGCAGGGCAAGACCGGTCTCCTCGGTGACGAGTACAACACCAACACCAACGAACCGAACAACAAGGCGCCCGTGACGGCGTCCGAGAACGATTAGGGGCTCCGTCAGATGACCACGTCGCTCGTCGGCCAGCCGGCGGCAGGCACCACGACCCTGGACTTCCAGGCGTCGAAGGTGGGCCGCAAGGGCAACATCATCGTGCGGTGGATCACCTCCACCGACCACAAGACCATCGGGTACATGTACCTGATCGCGTCGTTCATCTTCTTCCTGCTCGCGGGTGTGATGGCGCTCGTCATCCGCGCCCAGCTCTTCGAGCCCGGCCTGCACGTGGTCGCGACGAAGGAGCAGTACAACCAGCTCTTCACCATGCACGGCACGATCATGCTGCTGCTCTTCGCGACGCCGCTCTTCTCGGGCTTCGCGAACGCGGTCATGCCGCTGCAGATCGGCGCCCCGGACGTCGCCTTCCCGCGACTCAACGGCTTCGCCTTCTGGCTCTACGTCTTCGGTGCGCTCATCGCGGTCGGCGGCTTCCTCACCCCGCAGGGTGCGGCATCGTTCGGTTGGTTCGCCTACGCACCACTGAGTGACACGACGTTCACACCAGGACTCGGTGGGACGCTGTGGGTCTTCGGTCTCGGCATGACCGGCTTCTCGACGATCCTCGGCGCCGTGAACTTCATCACGACGATCATCACGATGCGCGCCCCGGGCATGACGATGTTCCGCATGTCGATCTTCACGTGGAACACCCTCGTGACGGCGCTCCTCGTCCTGATGGCCTTCCCGGTCCTCGCAGCCGCGCTGTTCGGCCTCGGCCTCGACCGCGTGTTCAACGCCCAGATCTTCAACCCGGCCAACGGCGGGGCGCTCCTCTGGCAGCACCTGTTCTGGTTCTTCGGCCACCCCGAGGTCTACATCATCGCGCTGCCGTTCTTCGGCATCGTGTCGGAGATCTTCCCGGTGTTCAGCCGCAAGCCGATCTTCGGCTACAAGACCCTCGTCTACGCGACCATCTCCATCGCGGCCCTCTCGGTCACGGTGTGGGCGCACCACATGTACGTCACCGGCGGCGTCCTGCTCCCGTGGTTCTCGCTCATGACGATGCTCATCGCGGTCCCGACCGGCGTGAAGATCTTCAACTGGGTCGGCACGATGTGGCGCGGTTCGGTCACGTTCGAGACGCCGCTGCTCTGGTCGGTCGGCTTCCTCATCACCTTCACCTTCGGTGGTCTCACCGGTGTGATCCTGGCGTCGCCGCCGCTCGACTTCCACGTGTCCGACTCGTACTTCGTCGTCGCGCACTTCCACTACGTGGTGTTCGGCACCGTCGTGTTCGCGATGTTCGCCGGGTTCTACTTCTGGTGGCCGAAGTGGACCGGCAAGATGCTCAACGAGCGTCTCGGCAAGATCCACTTCTGGCTGCTGTTCATCGGCTTCCACACGACGTTCCTCATCCAGCACTGGCTGGGCGTCATCGGCATGCCGCGCCGCTACGCGACCTACCTGCCGAACGACGGCTTCACGTGGATGAACCAGCTGTCGACGATCGGCTCGATGATCCTCGCGATCTCGTTCCTGCCGTTCATCTACAACATCTACGTGACCGCACGGAACGCGCCGAAGGTCGCCGTGAACGACCCGTGGGGCTACGGCCGCTCGCTCGAGTGGGCCACTAGCTGCCCGCCGCCGCGCCACAACTTCACGTCGATCCCGCGGATCCGTTCCGAGTCCCCGGCGTTCGACCTGAACCACCCCGAGGCCGGTGTGCCGATCGGTGTGGGCCCGGCGAAGGACGCTCCCGACGCCCCGACCTACGACGCCGCGAAGGGCGAGGTGAAGTAACGCCATGCGCGCCAACAAGAACCTGTTCTGGATCCTGTTCGTCTTCTTCATCCTCGCGGACGCCGCGTACACGATCTGGTCGTACATCTACTACGACGGCATCATCGAGTGGGTCGGCACGGTGTCGATCGGCCTCACCGGCATCATGTCCGCGTTCATCGCGTTCTACCTCGGCAAGGTCATGTCCTCGCAGGGCGGCGTCCTCCCCGAGGACCGCGCCGACGCGAACATCGAGGACGGCGACGCGGAGCTCGGGCACTTCAGCCCGTGGTCGTGGTGGCCGATCCTGCTCGCCGCGGCCGTCGGTGTCGTCTTCCTCGGCGTCGCAGCCGGCCTCTGGCTCGTCCCGATCGGCATGGCGTTCGTCGCCGTGACGCTCGTGGGCTGGGTCTACGAGTACTACCGCGGGAACTTCGGGCACTGACCCCGTCACACCCCTGACGATCTTCGGGCGGCACCACATCCGGTGCCGCCCGAAGTGCGTCCGGACCACGGCGGACCGCGGCTCGCCGGAGCGGCGGCGCCACACCGGAGCGACCGCCAGCACGACTCCCCGGCACCGAACCGGGAACAACACGGCCCGCAACCGGCTTGACTCGGAGCGGACCACCCCCACCACAGCGAAAGGAGTCACCTCAGGTGACCGACAAGCGCACCCTCATCATCTTCGGCGCGACGGGCGACCTCGCCTCCCGCCTGCTGCTGCCGGGCCTCGGCACGTTCCTGCAGAGCGGTCGAGCGGTCCCCGTCCAGCTGATCGGCACGGGCCGGAGCGCCCGGAGCGAGGAGCAGTGGAAGGACGTCGTCACGAAGTCGTTCGCGTCGCAGGACGTGAAGGGCCCGGAGGTCGACGCGACCCTCGAGTCGACGCAGTTCATCCAGGGCGACCCGACCGACCCGAAGCACCTCGAGGCGCTCCTTGCGGCCGCGGACGCCGAGCCGATCCTGTACTTCGCGCTCCCGCCGCAGATCGCCTCGGACATCTGCGAGGCGCTGCAGGAGGTCGAGCTCCCCGCGGGCACGACCCTCGCGTTCGAGAAGCCCTTCGGCACCGACGTCGCCAGCGCGAAGGCCCTCAACGAGACGGTGCTCAAGCTCGTCCCGGAGGAGCGGGTCCACCGCACCGACCACTTCCTCGGTCGCACCACGGTCCTCAACATCATCGGTCTGCGCTTCGCGAACCGCCTGTTCGAGCCGATCTGGAACGCGGACAACATCGAGAAGGTGGACATCTTCTACGACGAGACCCTCGGTCTCGAGAACCGTGCCCAGTACTACGACGAGGCCGGCGCGATGGTCGACATGATCCAGTCGCACCTGCTGCAGATCCTCGGCATCGTGACCATGGACGCCCCGGCGGACATCGACGCGGTCGAGTTCCGCTCGTCCCTGGCTCGGGTGCTCCGTTCGACCGAGCTGAAGGGCGGCGACCCGAAGGTCGCATCGCGTCGAGCGGTCTACACGGCCGGCACGATCGACGGCAAGGAGCTCCCGTCGTACCAGGACGAGGACGGCGTCGACCCCTCGCGGAAGACGGAGACCCTCGCGGAGATCTCGGTCGAGGTCGACACCGCTCGCTGGAAGGGCGTTCCGTTCACGCTCCGCTCCGGCAAGGCGCTCGGTGCCAGCCGCAAGGAGGTGCTCATCACCTTCAAGCCCGTGACGCGCCTGCCCTCCGGCCTCTCCGGTCGGCCGAAGACGGACACGCTCCGCATCGTGCTCAACCCCGACGAGATCGAGTTGACCGTGTCGGCCAACGGCGGCGGCAACCCGTTCGAGATGGGCCAGGTCACCCTGTCGTCGTCCTTCGCGGACGGCGAGCTCACCCCCTACGGCGAGGTGCTCAACGGCATCTTCCACGACGACCCGCTGCTCTCGATCCGCGGTGACGTCGCCGAGCGCTGCTGGGAGATCGTCGAGCCGGTCGTCGACGCCTGGAAGGCGGACGACGTCCCGCTCGACGAGTACCGCGCCGGTTCGCGCGGCCCGGCGGACTGGGTGAGCTCGTCCTGACGGACGCACCTGTCGTGCACTGAACGGGCACATGAGACGGACGGGAGGCACGGGGCCAGCTGGCACCGTGCCTCCCGTCCGTCGTCAGCGAGCGGTCTCAGGACGCGGTACCGGCGCGCTCGCCCTCACCGGTCCAGGAGCGCGTGCCGCCGTCGTGGACGGCGAGGCGCGTCCGGTGCCCCGCCGACGCGCCCTGGGCGCGCGCGATCGCGTCGGCCGCCGAGACGAGCGTCAGGTGTGACAGCGCCTGCGGGGTGTTGCCGATGTGGTGCCCCGTCGCGACGTCGATCTCCTCGGAGAGCATGCCGACGTCGTTCGCGAAGCCGACGAGCACGTCCATGAGGCGTTCGGCGTCCTCGACCCGGCCGGAGGCGGCGTACTGCTCGACGAGCCAGAACGAGCACGCCAGGAACGGGTGCTCGCTGCCGGACAGGCCGTCGAACCCGGCCTCGGTGCGGTAACGGAGCACGAGCCCGTCGTCGCCGGTGCGGAGGTCGTGCTCGATCGCGGCGACGGTACCCGTCATGCGCGGGTCGTCGGCCTTCAGGTAGCCGATCTGCGGCAGGACGAGGAGGCTCGCGTCGACCTCGTCGGTGTCGTAGTGCTGCCGGTAGCTGTTCCGCTCCGGGTTCCAACCGTGCTCCTCGATCTCGGCGCGCACCTGTTCGCGGAGTGCGCGCCAGCGGTCGACGGGGCCTTCGAGGCCGAACTCCTCGACGGCCGCGACGCCGCGGTCGAACGCCGCCCAGATCATCGCCCGGGAATGCGTGAAGTGCCGCCGGGGTCCGCGCATCTCCCAGATGCCGTTGTCCGGCTCCTGCCAGTGGTCCTCGACGTACCCGAGCAGCGCCCGCTGGAGCGCCCAGGAGTCGGCGTTCTCCTCGACGCCGAGCTCGCGGGCGTCGTGCAGCGCCGCGAGGACCTCACCGAACACGTCGCCCTGGTACTGCGTGTAGGCCCCGTTCCCCACCCGCACCGGGGTCGAGTGGGCGTAGCCGGGCAGGTCGTCGAGGGTGCGTTCGGGGAGTTCACGCTCGCCCGCGACGCCGTACATGATCTGGACGTCGGCCGGGTCGCCGGCGATGGCGCGCAGCAGCCAGCCGCGCCAGTGCGCGGCCTCGTTGCGGTAGCCGTGCGCGATGAGCGAGGCGAGCGCGAGCGAGGCGTCGCGGAGCCACACGTACCGGTAGTCCCAGTTGCGTTCGCCGCCGGGGTCCTCCGGGAGGCTCGTGGTCGCGGCCGCGACGACACCACCGGTCTCGCCGTGGGTCATCGCCCGGAGCAGCAGCAGGGACCGCCGCGTCGCGTCGACGTACCGACCGTGCGTGCGGACCGGGGCCATCCAGTCCTCCCACCACCGCGTGGTGCGGTGCAGGGCGCCGGTCACGTCCATCGGCTCCGGCGGCTCGCGGTGCGAGGGGTACCAGGTGAGGACCGTGTCGAGGACCTCGCCGTCGTGGACGGTCGTGGTCGCGCGGTGGTGGCGGTCGTGCGCGTGGAAGCGCGGGCCGCGCACGATCACCGACCCGGGACCGGCGGTGGCGAGGAGCGCGGGGTCCTCGTCGCCGCCGATCTGCCGGACCCAGGGCAGGGCCCTGGCGTAGTCGAACCGGATCGTCAGGACCTGTTCGACCTCGACCTCGCCGCGGAGTCCGCGGACGCGGCGGATGATCGAGGCGCGGTGCTCCCCGATCGGCATGAAGTCGGTGACCTCGACCACACCGGTGCTCGTCGTCCAGACCGTGGAGAGGACGAGCGAGTCCCCGACGTACCGGCGGTGGACCGTGGCGTCGTCGGCTGTGGGGCGGAGCGACCACCCGCCGTGCTCGGCGGACCCGAGCAGCGCCGCGAAGGTGGAGGGGCTGTCGAACCGGGGGAGGCAGGCCCAGTCGACCGTGCCGTCCCGGGTGACGAGCGCCGCGGTGTAGGTGTCACCGATGAGGGCGTGGTCCTCGATGCGCGCAGAGTGCATGCCCCGATCGAACCACGCCGTCGCCCGGCGGCGGCTGCACTGAGGAGGTGCTCAGCCGGTGGGCCGGTGTCGCGGTGGCGGGTCAGTCGGCTTCGACGACCCCGACGCGCTGCAGCTCCGTCCAGAGCCCGGCGCCGTCGGGCGCGAAGACCCACGGTGCCGCCGAGTCGCGCGAACGCTCCTGCGCCTTGGAGCGGCCACCGGCGAGGACCGCCTCGCTCGTGGAGAGCTGCCGGATCGCCACCGCGGCCACGTTGTCCGGGTGCTCGCGCGCGAAGTCGCCGTACAGCGCCTCGTCGTGCTGCCCGTCGTCGCCCACGAGCAGCCACCGCACGTCCGGGAAGTCCCGGGCGAGGCGGCGGAGGTTCTCCTGCTTGTGGAGCTGCCCGCTCCGGAAGAAGCGGTCGTGCGTCGGACCCCAGTCCGTCAGCAGCAGGGTGCCGGTCGGGTACATGTTCCGCGTGAGGAAGCGCTGCAGCGTCGGGGCGACGTTCCAGGCGCCCGTGGACAGGTAGACCGTGGGTGCGCCGGAGTGCTGCGCCAGCACACGCTCGTACAGCACGGACATGCCCGGGACCGGACGTCGTGCGTGCTCGGTGAGGACGAACGAGTTCCACGCCGCGAGCATCGGGCGGGGGAGGCTCGTCACCATCACGGTGTCGTCGATGTCGGAGAGCAGGCCGAAGCGGGTGTCCGGGTGCACCACGAAGACGTCGGCCTGGACGGCACGGTGACCGCCGGCGGAGAGCTCGATCGTGCGCCACCCGGGCTCGAGGTCGATCGGCACGATGGCGTCGACGACCCCGCCCCGGTCCGACTGCACGACGTGGCTGCGTCCGCCGGCGGTGATCGTCACCTCGGCCGAGTCGACCGCGACGCTCGTGAAGCTGCGCCAGCCGCGCACCCCGATGTACGAGGCGTCCGAGGCGAGCCCACGGCGGGTGAGCAGCACCCGCGCGAGGACGCGGACCCAGCCGGGCGCGCCGTACCCGGTGTACGGGATCACCGTCGGGACGAGTCCGCGGCGACGGGCGCGCTGCTCGCGGAACTCCTGCACGGCGTCCTCGATCCGGGCCGCGCGGTGCAGGATCGGCTCGGCCAGCGACGGCTCGTGGGGAGTCGGGTCGGGCATCGCCCCATCATTCCACGCCGCGGCGTCGCCGGCCCCGAGGACGCTCATGCGGCTCGTGGAGAGTCGCAGCGGGGTTCCAGACGAAGTCTGCGACCATTGCCCCCGACACCACCGTCCACGTGTCGTGTGGACGGTGGAACACAACGCACCGCGCACCACCTGTGCGGAGAGCGCGTCGAGGACGCGAGAAGGAGTACACGTGCTCGTCACCGAGGTTTCGAACGCACTGCCGGGGGGATCATCACTGCTCAGGAACGAGCCGGTCCAAGCCCGCAGTTCGGCGCGCCTCGCCGGTCTCCTCGACGCCGCCGCAGCGGTCATCGACGAGATCGGGTTCGAGCGCCTGACCACGGCCATGGTCGCCGAGCGGGCCGGGGCGTCGATCGGCACCGTCTACCGCTACTTCCCGGACCGCATCGCGGTCGTCGAGGCCCTGGCGATCCGCTGCACCCAGCGCCTGGCCGCCCGGTTCGTCGAGGCGCTCGAGACCAGCGGCGCGGCGGACTGGAAGGCCGGGTGCGACGCCCTCATCGACATGACCGCCGAGATGTACCGCACGGAGCCCGGGTTCCGTGCGATCGGCTTCGGCGACACCGCCGACGCCGGCACGGGCGACGACGAGGACCGGATGGCCGCGCTCGGGGGCGCCGTCAGCCAGGTCATGCGCGAGCGCTTCGACCTGCCCGCGAGCGAAGCGGTGGACCGGGCGTGGACGGTCCTCGCCGAGTCGGGACACGCTGTGCTCGCCCGAGCCCACGTCGACCGCGGGGCGCCCGACCAGGCCCTGGTCGAGGCCTACCGCACGATGACGCACAGCTACCTGGAGACGGTCCTCCGCGACGCCTGAGCCACGACCGCCCATCCGTCGACGCCCGCGCTCCGAAGAGGAGTCGCGGGCGTCGTCGCGTACGCCCTCCGATCGTGCTCGCTGTCCCTGAGGCGACACGGGGCGTCACGACGGAACCCGTGTCGGTCCGCGCGGGTACTCTCGTGCGGAGTCGGGCTACCTCCGAACAGAAGGGCACCCATGATCGAGTTCCGCTCGGTACGCAAGACGTACCCGGACGGCACCACCGCTGTCGAGGACTTCCACCTCGTCATCCCCTCCCGCACCACCACGGTCTTCGTCGGGTCGAGTGGTTGTGGCAAGACGACGCTCCTCCGGATGATCAACCGCATGGTCGATCCGACCTCGGGCTCGGTGTCCATCGACGGCGAGGACGTCGCGTCCGTCGACCCGGTGCAGCTCCGCCGCCGCATCGGCTACGTGATGCAGAACGCCGGCCTGCTGCCGCACCGTCGCGTCGTCGACAACATCGCGACCGTGCCGCTCCTGACCGGCGTGTCCAAGGCCGAGGCCCGGAAGCGTGCGCTGGAGCTCATGGACACCGTCGGGCTCGACCGGGCCTTCGCGAACCGGTACCCGTCGCAGCTCTCCGGCGGTCAGCAGCAGCGCGTGGGCGTCGCGCGCGGTCTCGCCGTCGACCCGAACATCCTGCTCATGGACGAGCCGTTCGGCGCCGTCGACCCGCTCGTGCGGAACGACCTCCAGGACGAGCTGATCCGCCTGCAGCGCGAGCTCGGCAAGACGGTGGTCTTCGTCACGCACGACATCGACGAGGCCTTCAAGCTCGGCGACCAGGTCGTCATCCTCAAGAAGGGCGGCGAGATCGCGCAGCAGGGCACCCCGGCCGAGATCCTCGCGGAGCCCGCGGACGACTTCGTCGCGAACTTCATCGGCGCCGGCCGTGGTCGTCGGGCGCTGCGGGTCGAGCAGACCCCGACCGGCCCGATCGTCGTGGACGGCGACGGACGTGCCGCCGGTGTCCTGACCGGCCCCGTGCAGGTGGTGGACGCCGCGGCCGCGGTGCCGCAGGGCGAGGGCGAGCGGTGAACTGGGTCCAGGGCAACCTCGACACGATCACGTCGAACCTGATCGCGCACGTCTGGCTGTCCATCCCCCCGATCGTCATCAGCTTCCTGCTGTCGGTGCCGATCGGGCTGCTCGTCTCGCGCCTTCGCCGTCGACGCGGGGCAGCCCGAGCGACCGGTTCGACGATCGTCGTCGTGGCGAGCCTGCTGTACGCGATCCCGTCGTTCCCGTTCTTCCTGGCCCTGCCGGCGATCCTCGGAACGAGCATCCTCGACCCGGTCAACGTCGTCATCGCCCTCACCGTGTACGGTATCGCGCTGATGGCGCGGTCGGCGGCGGACGCCATCGACGCCGTCGACCCCGAGGTGGTCCGCGCCTCCGAAGCGCTCGGCTACTCGCCCGCGCAGCGGTTCCTCCGTGTCGAACTGCCGCTCTCCGGCCCCGTGCTGCTCGCCGGCATCCGGGTGGTCGCGGTCTCGACGGTGAGCCTCGTCACCGTCGGCGCGCTGCTCGGTGTGCCGAACCTCGGCTTCCTGCTGACCGACGGGCTCAAGCGCGGCATCAGCGTCGAGATCATCACCGGTATCGTCCTCACGATCGTGCTGGCGCTCGTCATCGACGGGTTGCTCGTGCTCCTCGGCCGTCTGGTCATGCCGTGGACCCGCGGCTCCGGCCGGGCCGCGCGGTCCGTGCGGCGAGCCGCTGCGCGTGAGCTCCGCACCGAGGGGGCGTCCGCGTGAACCTCTTCGCACAGGGCGTCGCGTGGATCTTCGCGCCCGAGAACAACACCGGGTCGAACGCGATCCTCGTCCGGCTCGGCGAGCACCTCGGCATCACCTTCGTCACCGTGCTCATCGCGATCGTGATCGCCGTGCCGCTCGGCCTGCTGATCGGGCACACCGGCAGGGGCCGGTCCCTCGCGGTCGGCATCTCCGGCGGCATCCGTGCGCTCCCGACCCTGGGTGTGCTCACGTTGCTGGCGCTGTGGATCGGACTCGGGCTCGAAGCGCCGATCATCTCGCTCGTCATCCTCGCGATCCCATCGATCCTCGCCGGCACGTACTCCGGCGTCGAGGCGATCGACCGGGTGACGATCGACGCTGCGCGCGCCCAGGGCATGACGGCCTGGCAGGTCCTCGGCAAGGTCGAGATCCCGCTCGCGCTTCCGCTCATCGTCGGCGGCATCCGCGCGGCGGTCCTGCAGGTCATCGCCACGGCGACCCTCGCGGCCTACATCAACTCCGGTGGCCTGGGCGGGTACGCCTTCTCCGGCCTCGCCAACTCCGACTACGTCGAGGTCCTGGGCGGTTCGCTCCTCGTGATCGCCCTCGCCATCGTCTCCGAGATCGTCTTCGCCGCGCTGCAGCGGCTCGCCGTGCCAGCGGGTGTCTCCGCCGGTGCGTCGGGTGATGCGCGTCGGAGCACCCCTCGCTCGGGCAGCCGAGCACAAACCCCTGTGGAAGGAACCACCCCGTGATCACAGCATCGACCCGGCGTCTCGCCGCGACCATCGCGGTCGCGTCCGCGGCGGCCATCGCCCTCGCGGGCTGCTCCTCGAGCGATCCGCTGTCCTCCGGCTCGGACGGTGGGTCCTCGAAGACCATCACCGTCGGGTCGCAGGCCTACCCCTCGAACGAGATCATCGCGGAGCTCTATGCGCAGGAACTCGAGCACGAGGGCTTCACCGTCAAGCGCCAGCTCAACATCGGGCAGCGCAAGGCGTACTGGCCGGAGATCGAGAAGGGGAGCATCAACGTCTTCCCCGAGTACAACGGCAACCTGCTGAACTTCCTCCTGCAGGAGGACGGCAAGGACACCACGACCGAGACGACGACCGACGGCATCAACTCGGCCCTGTCCGACGCGCTGCCCTCCGACGTAAAGGCCCTGCCGTCGGCCGACGCGTCCGACGCCGACACCTACACGGTGACGCAGGAGCTCGCCGACAAGTACGACCTCAAGTCGATCGCCGACCTCAAGAAGATCGGTGGGACCATCTCGATCGCCGCGAACCCCGAGTTCGCGACGGCCGCGTACGGCCCGAAGGGACTTAAGGAGAAGTACGGCATCACCGGCGAGGTGAACGCGCAGAACGACTCCGGTGGCCCGCTGACGATCAAGGCGATCACGAGCGGCCAGTCGCAGGTGGCGGACATCTACTCGGCCAGCGCGAGCATCAAGACCGAGAAGCTCGTGACGCTCGAGGACCCGGAGCACCTGGTGCCCGCGAACAACGTCACGCCGATCGTGTCGAAGGACCTCGACTCGAAGGCCGCTGACGCCATCGAGAGGGTGAACGACAAGCTCACCCAGGAGGCCCTGATCGAGCTCAACAAGCAGAACTCGGTCGACCAGAAGTCGGCTGCGTCGGTCGCCAAGGCGTTCCTGCAGGACAACGGTCTGCTGTAACGGTCCGGCACGGTAAGCGACAGGCGTCGGGCTTCGGCCCGGCGCCTGTCGTCGTTCACGGAGGAGCCGGCAGTGCACGCTTGTTCCGCACAACCGTGCCGTGCAGTACTCCTGCACATTCGTGCACAGGTGGGTTCTACAACTTGTCGAAGCAGGTGTCCGAACGGTAGCGTGGAGGTGTCCCAACGGCCTGTGACACCAGAAGTTCCCCCTCCACAGGAAGCAACTGACGTGCACCAACAGCGCGCGGCGACCCGGCTCGGAAACGCCGCATGAACGACATCCTCGACCCGCTCGTCCTGTCGCGGTGGCAGTTCGGTCTGACGACGATCTACCACTTCCTCTTCGTGCCCCTGACCATCGGCATGGCCGTGGTCGTCGCCGTGTTCCAGACCGCCTGGGTCCGGACGGGGCGGGCGCACTACCTGCAGCTCACCCGGTTCTTCGGGCGCATCTTCCTCATCAACTTCGCGATGGGTGTGGTCACCGGCATCGTGCAGGAGTTCCAGTTCGGCATGAACTGGTCGAACTACTCCCGCTTCGTCGGCGACGTGTTCGGCGCACCGCTCGCGCTCGAGGGCATCCTGGCGTTCTTCTTCGAGGCGGCGTTCATCGGCCTCTGGATCTTCGGCTGGGACCGCCTGCCGAAGAAGGTGCACCTCGCGACCATCTGGTGCGTGAGCGTCGGCACGATGCTGTCGGCGTACTTCATCCTCGCGGCGAACGCGTTCATGCAGCACCCGGTGGGCTTCGCGATCAACGAGGCCAAGGGTCGCGCTGAGCTCACCGACATCTGGGCCGTGCTGACGAACAAGGTCGCCCTCGCGGCGTTCCCGCACACGCTGTTCGGTGCCTTCATGGTCGCGGCCTCGGTCATCATCGCGGTCGCCGCCTGGCACCTGGCACGCAACCAGAACCTCGAGACGATGATGCCGGCGCTGAAGTTCGGCATGTGGACGATGCTCGCGTCCGGGGCGCTCACGGTGCTCACCGGCGACCAGCTCGGCCTGACGATGGTCGACACCCAGCCGATGAAGATGGCCGCGGCCGAGGCGCTCTACAACACCTCGACCGGCAAGGACGCGTCGTTCTCGATCTTCACGTTGGGGACGCCGGACGGCGTGCACGAGCTGTTCTCGATCCGCATCCCGTACCTGCTGTCGTTCCTCTCGACGCACACGTTCAACGGCACCGTCGAGGGCATCAACGACCTGCAGGCGCAGTACTCGCAGGTGTACGGCGCCGGCGACTACAAGCCGATCATCTGGGTCACCTACTGGGCGTTCCGCTGGATGATCGCCCTCGGCGTCGGAGCGGTCCTGGTGTCGCTCGTCGGCCTCTGGCTCACCCGCAAGGGACGCTTCCCGCAGCAGCGCTGGGTCTGGCGCGTCGCGACCTGGGCGATGCCGCTGCCGATGGCCGCGATGATCATGGGCTGGATCTTCACCGAGATGGGCCGCCAGCCGTGGCTCGTGTTCGGGCTGCTCAAGACCGCGGACGGTGTCTCGCCGAACGTGACCGGGCTCGAGGTCCTCATCTCGCTGGTCGTGTTCACGCTCATCTACGGCGCCCTCGCGGTGGTCGAGTTCCGGCTCATCAAGAAGGTCGCACAAGAGGGCCCCGCCGCCCCGGCGGAGGTCGACGAGGAGACCGGTGAGGTCAAGCACGAAGTGACGGTGTACTGAGATGGACCTGCCCGTTCTCTGGTTCGCGATCGTCGCGCTGTTCTTCGTCGGCTACTTCGTCCTCGACGGGTTCGACTTCGGTGTCGGGATGTCCCTGCCGTTCCTCGGCAAGGACGACACCGACCGCCGGGTGCTCATCAACACGATCGGCCCCGTCTGGGACCTCAACGAGACGTGGGTCATCGTCGCCGGTGCCTGCCTGTTCGCGGCGTTCCCCGAGTGGTACGCCACGATGTTCTCGGGGTTCTACCTGGCTCTGCTGCTCATCCTCGCGGCGCTCATCGCCCGCGGCGTCTCGTTCGAGTACCGCCACCAGGAGAAGCACCTGGAGTGGAAGCGCCGGTTCGACCTGATGATCATCGTCGGCAGCGCGCTCCCGTCGTTCCTCTGGGGCGTCGCGTTCGGCAACGTCGTCCGGGGCATCCCGATGGACGTCGGGCACAACTACACGGGAACGCTGTTCGACCTGCTCAACCCGTTCGCGCTGCTGACCGGCCTCGCGACCCTGATGGTGTTCTTCACGCACGGCGTCGTGTTCGTCGCGCTGAAGACCGAAGGTGAGATCCGGGTCCGCGCGAAGCGCCTCGCGACCCGTGCGGGCATCCTCACGATCGTCGTCGGCGCCGCGTTCCTCGTCGCGATGGCGTTCGTCCGGGCGACCCCGGCGAGCCTGGTGCTCTCCGTGGTGGCGGCACTGGCACTCGTCCTCGCCGTCCTCTGCACCGCGTGGGGCAAGGAGGGGCGGGCGTTCACGCTCATGGCGGTCACGATCGCAGCGGTCGTGCTGGCGATGTTCACGGCGATCTTCCCGAACGTGATGCCCGCGTCGAACGACCCGGCCAACAGCCTGACCGTGTACAACGCGGCCAGCGGCCAGTACACGCTGACCGTCATGAGCTGGGTGGCCTTGATCTTCGTGCCGCTCGTGCTCGCCTACCAGGCCTGGACCTACTGGGTGTTCCGGAAGCGCGTCTCCCGGGCCCACATCGGCCAGGCGGCCCACTAGCCGTCCACCCCGACGAAGAACGCCGGCCCGGGCGAAGAACCCCGAGCCGGACGAAGCACGCAGACCAGGAGGACGCTCGTGAAGCCGCTCGACCCGCGACTGCTGCGCCTGTCGCGCACGGCGCGCGGCTTCATCGTCGCCGCCGCGGGCACCGGGCTGCTCCGGACCCTCGCGACCGTCGCGATCGCCTGGGGAATCGCCGCGGCGATCACGATCGGGGTCGACGCAGTCCACGGCGGCGCGCTGCCCCCGACCTTCGCGCAGGCGCTCGGTCTGCTCGGCGGTGCCTTCGTCGTGCGGGCCCTGGCAGCCTGGGCGACCGACGACCTCGCCGCCCGTGCGGCTGCGCGCGTGAAGAGCGAACTGCGAGCCACGGTCCTCGCACGGGCGGCCGAACGGGGGCCGGAGTGGCTGGCCGAACGATCGAGCGCCGGGTTCGCCACGACGCTCGGGCCCGGACTCGACGCCCTCGACGCGTACTTCGGCCGCTACCTGCCGCAGCTCGCCCTCACGGCCGTCGCGACCCCCGTGCTGCTCGTCGCGATCGGGCTCGGCGACCTGACGAGCGGGCTCGTCGTGCTGTGTGCCCTGCCCGTCATCCCGGTGTTCATGATCCTCATCGGACTGGCGACCCAGGCGCTGCAGCGGCAGCAGTCGGACGCCCTCGCGACCCTCGGCGGTGCCTTCACCGAAGCCGTCGAGGGCCTCGCCACGCTCAAGCTCTTCGGGCGAGCGCGGCGCCAGGTCGCACGGATCGGTGCGCTCACGGATGCCTACCGGAAGCAGACCATCGGTGTCCTCCGGCTCTCGTTCGTCAGCGGGTTCGCCCTCGAGCTGGCGGCGAGCCTCGCGGTCGCGCTCGTCGCCGTGTCCATCGGTGTCCGGCTCGTCGACGGGTCACTCGGGCTGGGCGCCGCGATGTTCGTGCTCGTCCTCGCCCCGGAGGCCTTCGCGCCCATCCGCCAGGTCGGCGCCGACTTCCACGCGGCGCAGGACGGTGTCGAGGCTGCCGGCGCCGTGCTCGACGTCCTCGACGACGACTCGGCCGACGAGGTGCACCGAGCACCCGGGGTCGCCGAGACGGACGCGACCGCCCTCGTCCTCGTCGGACTCACGATCCACCGACCGGACGTCGTCATCGGGCCGATCGACCTCCGCGCCGAGCCCGGCACCGTGGTCGCGCTCACCGGACCCAGCGGCTCCGGCAAGTCGAGCGTCATCGCCGCGATCCGCGGCGCACTTGCGCACGAGGGAACCGTCACGGTGCTCGGCCCGGCCGGAAGCACCGCAGCGGAGCGTACGACCTGGGCGGACCAGCGGCCGCGCCTCGTCCGCGGGACGATCGCGGAGAACGTCGCGCTCAGCGCGACCCCCGACGGACCGGCCGTGGTGTCCGCGCTCAGTGCGGCGGGGCTGGGACTCGACCCGGGCCTCCCGGTCGGATCCGGCGGCGCCGGCTTGTCCGGCGGGCAGGCGCAGCGGGTCGCCGTCGCGCGCGCCCTCTACCGCGTCGCCCGCGCCGACACGCCGCTCGTCCTGTTCGACGAGCCGACCTCCGCGCTCGACGCGGACGCCGAGGCGCACGTCGTCGCCAGCATCCGTCGGCTCGCCGCCGAGGGCCGCGTCGTGGTCGTCGCCAGCCACCGGCCGGCCGTCCTGGCCGCGACGGACGTGCGCGTCGACGTGGGCTCCGCGTCGGTCGCCGCCACGAGCGGGGCACGAGCATGAGCCGGGAGGCCCGACACACGTCCGTGCTGCGGCTCGCCATGCCGCACGGGGCCGGTTGGGGCAAGGCTGTGGCAGCCGGCGCGCTCAGCGCACTGTGCGCGGTCGCGCTGCTCGCCGCGAGCGGCTACCTCATCACGCGGGCGGCGGAGCACCCGCCGATCCTGTACCTGACGCTCGTCATGGTCGGGGTGCGGGCGTTCGCGCTCGGCCGTGCCGCACTGCGCTACGTCGACCGGCTCGCCGGACACGACGCGTCGTTCCGACAGCTCGCGGTCGTGCGCACGGAGATGTACCGCCGGCTGTCGTCGGTCGCGCCGGCCGGGCTCGGGTCCACCGGACGCGGCGACCTCCTCACCCGTCTCGTCACCGACACCGACCGGCTGCAGGACCTGCCCATCCGCGTCGTCGGTCCGCTCGTCTCCGCGGGGACCGTCGCGGTGC
This sequence comes from Curtobacterium flaccumfaciens, assembly GCF_051548005.1. Classification (GTDB taxonomy): domain Bacteria; phylum Actinomycetota; class Actinomycetes; order Actinomycetales; family Microbacteriaceae; genus Curtobacterium. The sequence goes on from NZ_JBPUGH010000026.1 coordinate 20,355, forward strand.
TCTCGGTGGTCGGGGTCGCGTTCGTGTCGGTGCCCGCGGCCGTCGTGCTGCTGGTCGCACTCGTGGTCGCGGCGCTCCTCGGCTCCGTCGTCACCGTCTCGGTCGCGCGGCGCTCCGACGAGCGGACGGCTGCGGAGCGCGGTCGGGTCGCGGACCTCGTGCTCGACACCGTCCGCACGCTCGACGTCTTCACCGCCTACGGCATGCTCGGCGAACGACTCGACCACATCGCCCGGCTGGACGCCCGCGTCACCGCCGCCGTGCGTCGCCGCGGTGTGGTCGAGTCGCTCGTCGGCGCCCTCGTCGGGCTGATCGGCGGCGGCGCGGTCGTGGGCATCCTCGCGGTCGGGGCACCGGCGGTGCTGTCCGGCGCGCTCGACGGGCCGCTCTGGGCGCTCGCGGTGTTCGTACCGCTCGCCCTGTTCGAGGTCGTCGGGGGCGTCCCGCTCGCCGTGCTGACCCTCCGGCGGGTCCGGGCGGCGGCGGACCGCGTCGAGCAGGCGGTGCCCGCGACCGTGCCGGACGGCATCGTGCCGGAGCCATCCGCGCCCGCCGACCCCGCCTCGCTCGTCGTGGACGGCCCGGTGTCGGTGTCCCTCCGCGACCTGTCGGTGCGCTGGCCGGGGGCGAGCGTCGACGCCGTGTCCGGGGTGTCGCTCGACCTGCGGCCCGGCGAGGTCGTCGTCCTCGAGGGGCCGAGCGGCGCCGGCAAGAGCACGCTCGTCGACGCACTCGTGCGGTTCGTCGACCACCGCGGGTCGTTCACGATCGACGGCGTGCCGGCGAAGGACCTGCACCCCGACGCGGTCCGTGCGCGCATCGGGCTGATCGAGCAGGACCCGTTCGTGTTCGACCAGTCGGTGCGGCAGAACCTGCTCTTCGCGCGCGACACCGCGACCGATGCCGAGCTGCTCGACGTGCTCGACCGCGTCGGCCTCGGGCCGTGGGTCGCCGGACGCGGCGGGCTCGACGCCGGCGTGGGGGAGCGCGGCGTGCTCGTCTCCGGCGGACAGGCGCACCGGCTCGCCCTGGCGCGGGCGCTCCTGCACGCCTTCCCCGTGCTCGTGCTGGACGAACCGACGGCCGACATCGACCCCGACCTGGCCGACGCGCTGCTCCGCGACCTCGTCGGTGCAGCCCGGCGGGCCGGTCGGACCGTCGTCATCGTGTCGCACGTCCCGGTGCCGGCCGACCTCGTCGACCGGACCCTACGGATGCGGGACGGGCGACTCGTCGACGCCTGACGCGGCAGCCGTGCGCCATCCGGTGCTCCGGCGTCGGCGCCTGGCCGGGCTGCCCGGCCGGCCACCTGGCGGGCCGGTGTCGGCGTCACGGAGCCGGGCCGTGCCTCCAGGCCTTGTAATCTTGTTGACCGTGACCACCGAGCAGTACGCCGAGGACCCGAACGCCTACGACTTCCGTCGTCTCCAGGAGAAGTGGCAGCCCCGCTGGGAGGAGCTCGGGCTCTTCACCACGGACCTCGACGACACCCGGCCGCGCAAGTACATCCTCGAGATGTTCCCGTACCCCTCGGGCGACCTCCACATGGGGCACGCGGAGAACTGGGCGCTCGGCGACTTCGTGGCGCGCTACTGGCGGCAGCAGGGCTTCAACGTGCTGCACCCCATCGGTTGGGACTCGTTCGGCCTCCCGGCGGAGAACGCGGCGATCAAGCGCGGTGTGGACCCGAAGGAGTGGACCTACGCGAACATCGAGCAGCAGAAGGCCTCGTTCAAGCGCTACGCGCCGTCCTTCGACTGGACGACCGAGATCCACACCTCGGACCCCGAGTACTACAAGTGGAACCAGTGGCTGTTCCTCAAGATGTACGAGAAGGGTCTCGCGTACCGGAAGGACAGCTGGGTCAACTGGGACCCGGTGGACCAGACCGTGCTCGCGAACGAGCAGGTGCTGCCCGACGGCACGTCCGACCGCTCCGGCGCCGTCGTCGTCAAGAAGAAGCTGACGCAGTGGTACTTCAAGATCACGGAGTACGCGGACCGGCTGCTCGACGACCTCAACCAGCTCGAGGGGCGGTGGCCGGCGAAGGTCATCGCGCAGCAGCGCAACTGGATCGGCCGTTCGGTCGGTGCCGACGTCGACTTCGTGATCGAGGGTCGCGACGAGCCCGTCACGGTGTTCACCACGCGGCCGGACACGATCCACGGGGTGACGTTCCTGGTCGTGGCGCCAGATTCCGACCTGGCCGCTTCGCTGGTCGAATCGGCTGACGACTCGGTGCGTTCTGCCTTCTCGGACTACCTGACCGCCACCCAGAAGACCTCCGAGATCGACCGTCAGAACGCCGACCGGCCGAAGACCGGCGTCCCGCTCGGCCGCTTCGCGATCCACCCGCTGACGGGCGAGCGGCTGCCGATCTGGGCCGCCGACTACGTCCTCGCCGACTACGGCCACGGCGCCGTCATGGCCGTGCCGGCGCACGACCAGCGCGACCTCGACTTCGCGCGGGCGTTCGACCTGCCCGTGAAGGTCGTGGTGGACACGAACGCGCCGGTGACCGGGGCGATCCCGGTGATCCCGGACGGCGCCACGCTGGAGGACCTGCCGGCGCTCGACCCGGTGTCGACCGGCGAGGCCCTGACCGGCACCGGGCGGATGATCAACTCCGGGCCGCTCGACGGCATGTCGAAGCAGCACGCCATCACCGCGGCGATCCGCCTGCTCGAGGAGCGCGGGACCGGCCGTGCGGCCAAGACCTACCGCCTCCGCGACTGGCTCATCTCCCGCCAGCGCTTCTGGGGCACCCCGATCCCGATCATCCACGGCGCCGACGGCACCGAGCACCCGGTGCCGATGGACCAGCTGCCGGTGCGGTTGCCGTCCACCGAGGGGCTCGACCTCAAGCCGAAGGGCACGTCGCCGCTCGGCGGTGCGACCGACTGGGTGAACGTCCCGAACCCCGTCGACGGCACCCCGGCGACGCGTGACACCGACACGATGGACACGTTCGTCGACTCGTCGTGGTACTTCCTGCGCTTCCTCGCGGCGAACGACGACACGCAGGCGTTCGACCCGGCCACCGCGCGCAAGTGGGCGCCCGTCGACCAGTACATCGGCGGCATCGAGCACGCGATCCTGCACCTGCTCTACGCGCGCTTCGTCACGAAGGTGCTGTTCGACCTCGGCTACCTCGACTTCACCGAGCCCTTCACGGCGCTGCTCAACCAGGGCATGGTGCTGTCCGGTGGCTCGAAGATGTCGAAGTCGAAGGGCGGCGTGTCCCTCGGTGACGAGCTCGACGCGAACGGTGTCGACGCCATCCGCCTCGTCATGGGCTTCGCCGGCCCGCCCGAGGACGACATCAACTGGGAGGACGTCTCCCCGTCGGCGTCCGCGCGCTTCCTGGCACGCGCCTACCGGCTCGCGCTCGACGTCACGTCCTCGAAGGACGTCGTCTGGGCCGACGGCGACCGGGCACTCCGCCAGGTGACGCACCGGTTCCTCGCCGATGCCCCGGGGCTCATGGAGTCCTTCAAGTTCAACGTCGTGATCGCGCGGCTCATGGACCTCGTGAACGTGACGCGCAAGGCGATCGACAGCGGTCCCGGTGCGGGCGACCCCGCCGTGCGCGAGGCCGTCGAGACGATCACGCTCGGCCTCGCGGTCTTCGCGCCGTACGTGGGCGAGGAGATGTGGGAGAAGCTGGGCTACGAGCCGACGGTCGCCACGTACGGCTGGCGCAAGGCCGACCCGACGCTGCTCGTGCAGGACACCCTGACGGCGGTCGTGCAGGTCAACGGCAAGGTGCGGGACTCGTTCGAGGTGTCGAAGTCCATCGAGCCGTCCGAACTCGAGGCGCTCGCGCGGGAGTCGGCGAACGTGCAGCGGTACATCGGGGACCGGGAGATCGTGAAGGTGATCGTGCGGGCGCCGAAGCTCGTGAACATCGCCATCAAGGGGTAGCTGCTCTCGCGGGCTGGTTCCTGCACCGAGGGTCATCGCGGTGAGGTCCTCCACCGGTCACCCTGACGGAGCCCGGCCGAACGGTCGGGCTCCGTAGCGTTCCGGCATGTCTTCGTCGCCGGGTCCTCAGTCGCCAGGGCCTTCGTCATCGTCGGGCTCGGGCTCGTGGTCGTCGCGTTCCGCGTTGACGCCCCGGGCGGCGGTGCTGCTCGCAGGTGTCGTCGCCGCGGTCGCGCTGGCGGTCGTCGTCCTCGGTGGCGGCACCGGTGGGGGAGCGGGGCCAACGGAGGTCGTGGTGAGCGGGACGACCGGGGAGACTCCGGCGTCGGAACCGGCAGCACCGGGATCGGGGGCATCCGGCTCCGCGGGACCGCCGGGTTCCGCGTCGGTGGGAGCGTCTGCGTCGGTCGTCGTCGTGCACGTCGCCGGCGCGGTGGCCGATGCGGGCATCGTGACCCTGCCGGCGGGCAGCAGGGTCGCCGCAGCCGTCGAACGGGCGGGAGGGGCTGCTCGTGACGCCGACCTCGGACGACTGAACCTCGCCCGACCGGTCGTCGACGGGGAGCGCGTGTACGTACCGCGAGTGGGCGAGGACGACCCGCCGCCCGAGGTCGCACCGGGAGTCGGTGCGGCGAGTTCGGCAGCCGGTGGCGCGGGCGTGGGCGTGGGCGTGGGCGCGGGTTCGGCGGCGGGTGTGGTCGACCTGAACAGCGCCGACGCCTCCGTGCTCGAGACCCTGCCGGGGATCGGTCCGGCGCTCGCGGCACGGATCATCGCGTGGCGGGCGGAACACGGGCGCTTCGCTTCGGTGGAGGACCTCCTGGACGTCAGCGGCATCGGCGACGCGAAGTTCGCGGACCTGCGGGACCGCGTCCGTGTCTGACGTCGTCACGCGCGTCGGGCGAGCAGCCGGCGCGCGGGTCGCGGACCTGCGCATCGCGGTCCCCGCCGTGTCCGCCTGGGCTGCGTCGGCGCTCCTCGTCGGGAGCCCGGACCGGGCCGTCCTCGTGGCGGTCGCCGCGGGGGTGGTCGCGGCCGTCGGGATCGTGATCCTGTTCGTCAGGGGCATCGGGGGCGGCGCAGCGGTGTCGCTCGCCGCCGTGGTGACCATCGTCGTGACGACGGCCCTGTTCGTCGCCCTGGTCTCGGTGGCGGTCGCCGTCGGCCAGGAGCGCCGGTCGCCGGCCGTCCTGTCCGATCCCGGCGGTCGGCGTGCCGTGCAGGTGACGCTCGACCGTGACCTCGAACGGGGTGCACGATCGGTGACGGGGACGCTGACCGCCGCGGACGGCGTGACGGCGCTGCGCGTCCCGGTCCGGGTGGTCCCGGACGGCGACGCCAGCGCGCCGGGGCGACTCGCCGCCGGCAGTGCGGTCCACGGGACGGCGTCGGTCGAGCAGGACGACCCCGGATCGCCGACCGCCTTCGTCGTGTTCCTGCGCGGCTCGGTGCGAGTGGACCGACCCACGGGCCTGCTCGCGGGCACCGATCGTTCGCGGCAGGCCTTCGTCGCCGTCACCGCCGACCTGCCCGAACCCGGGGCCGCGCTGCTCCGGGGCATGGCGATCGGCGACCGGAGCGGCCTCGACCCGGCGACCGAGGCCGCGATGGAGACCACTGCGCTCACCCACCTGACGGCGGTGTCCGGCGCGAACTGCGCCGTGATCGTCGGCCTCGTGGTGCTGCTCGGTCGGGCGCTCGGGCTCGTGCGGCTCGTCCGGGCCGTCGTCGCCGTGGGCTTCCTGCTCGCCTTCGTCGTGCTGGTGCGGCCCGATCCCTCGATCGTCCGCGCCACCGTGATGGCGGTCGTCGTGCTCGTGGTGCACCTGTCGGGGCGTCCGGTCCGCGGCGTCCCGCTCATCGCCCTCGCCGTCGTGGGCATGCTCGTCGTCGACCCCTGGTACGCACGGTCGTTCGCCTTCGCCCTGTCGGTCCTCGCCACGGCCGGGATCGTCGTCCTCGCACCGCCGCTGACGGAGCTGCTCGCCCGGCGGGTCTGGCACCCGGTGGCCGCGGCGGTCGCGGTCCCCGTGGCCGCGCAGGTGGCGTGCTGGCCGGTGACGATCCTGCTGGCCCCGCAGCTGCCGATCTACGGGGTGCCGGCGAACCTGCTGGCTGAGCCGCTGGCCCCGATCGTCACGGTGGTGGGCCTCGGCGCGTGCGTCGTCGCGCCGGTGTGGCCGGGCGGAGCGGCGGTCGTCGCCGCAGTGGCGTGGGTGCCGGCGAGCATCGTCGGTCAGATCGCCCGGACGGTCTCGGCGTTCCCCGGGGCCTCGGCGCCGTGGCCGGTCGGATCCGTCGGGGTCGTGCTCGCGGTGGTGGTGTGCGCGGGCATCGCCGTCGCCGTGTTCGTCCGGACGTCCGTGCGCGTCCGGTTGCTGCTCGCGTCGGCCGTCGTCCTGGTCGTCGGAGTCGGCGCCGTCGGTGTGCCGCGGCTCGTGGTGCGGGGGAGCGTCCCCGCCGACTGGACGACGGCCGCGTGCGACGTGGGGCAGGGCGATGCGGTGCTGCTCCGTTCCGCCGGGGCGGTCGCGCTGGTCGACACCGGCGACGAACCGGAGCTCTTGCGCGCCTGTCTCGAGCTCTTGCGGGTCGACCGGATCGCCCTGCTCGTCCTGACGCACTTCGACCGTGACCACGTCGGAGCCGTGACCGAGGTCGAGGCCGCGGTGACCACGGCGCTCGTCGGACCGGTCGGACGGCCCGCCGACGACCGTGTCGTGCGGGGGCTGCGACAGGCCGGCGCCGAGGTGCTCCGCGCCGCTGCCGGGACGTCCGTCGACCTCGGAGGCGTCCGCGCCGACGTCGTCTGGCCGCCTCCGACGTCGTCGGAGTCCGGGAACGACGCGAGTCTCGTCCTGCACGTCCGAGCGAGGGACGGCGACACCGCGGCGCCGTCCGCGCTGCTCCTGGGCGACCTCGGTGAGGCGGCGCAGCGTCGGATGCGCGCGTCGTCCAGCGGAGGAGCCGGGGCCGCGCCGGTCGACGTCGTGAAGGTGTCGCACCACGGGTCGGCGGACCAGGACGCCGGGCTCTACCGGGCGCTCCGGGCGCGCGTGGCGCTGATCGGCGTCGGCGCCGACAACTCCTACGGCCATCCGACCCGCCGGCTGCTCGACGTGCTCGCCGCGACCGGTACCGCCGTCTACCGCACGGACCTCCACGGCACGGTGGTGGTCGCGCCGGGAGCGGACGGGCCGCGCGTCTGGACCGAGCGGTCGCCCGCGGGCGCGTCGGCGGCGCCGAGCAGGTCGTCGGACTCGTCGGCAGGGTCGGTTCGTGGCCGACCGGGTCGCTCGCCGGTCGGTCTCGGACGTCGCCGGTCGGCCGTAGGATCGTCAGCGCGACCGGAGCCACGCCGCTCGCAGCACCGGAAGGACCGCATGCCCGCCAAGAAGCCAGCGCGCGCCGCAGCGAAGATCGACCAGGTCCCGTGGTCGGGCGTCCGACCGGCACCGGTCGTCCTCGTGACCGGGCCCGAGGCGTTCCTGGCAGACCGCGCGATCAGCGTGCTGCGCGACCTGCTCGTCGGCGAGGACCCGGCGCTCGAGATCCACGACCTCGAAGCCGACCAGTACGCGCCCGGGCTCCTCGCGACCCTCGCCAGCCCGTCGTTGTTCGGCGAACCGCGGCTCGTGCGGGTGACCAACGTCGAGAAGTGCACGGACGCGTTCATCACGGAGACGATCGCGTACCTCGAGGGACCGGCGGACGACGTCACCCTCGTGCTCCGGCACGGCGGCGGCATGCGCGGCAAGAAGCTGCTCGACACGATCCGCAGCGGGGTCGGCGGCGGCGTCGAGGTGCAGTGCGACGAGCTCAAGCGCGAGACCGACCGCATCGACTTCGTCAACGCGGAGTTCCGGGCTGCCCGACGCAAGATCGCACCCTCGGCCGTCCGCACCCTCGTCGCGGCGTTCGCCGACGACCTGGCGGAGCTCGCTGCGGCGTGCCGGCAGCTGCTGGCCGACTCCGCGGACGAGATCACCGACAAGGTCGTCGACAAGTACTACGGCGGGCGCGTCGAGACGAACGCCTTCAAGGTGGCCGACATCGCCCTCGCCGGCCGGTCCGCTCCCGCGATCGTGGAGCTCCGGCACGCCCTCGCCACGGGTGAGGCGCCCGTGCCGATCGTCGCCGCGTTCGCGAGCAAGATCCGGACCATGGCGAAGGTCAGCGC
>NZ_JBPUGH010000027.1:0-28093 GCF_051548005.1 Curtobacterium flaccumfaciens
CCCGCCACGCGCCTCCCGTCCGGAGATGGTCGCGTCTAGACCGCGCGGACCGCGTCGAGCAGCTCCGCGACCGGCACGTCGCGGCGCTCACCGGACGCGCGGTCCCAGAGCTCGACGACGCCGTCGGCGGCGTTCCGTCCGGCGACGACGACGATCGGCATGCCGAGGAGCTCGGCGTCGCGGAGCTTCACGCCGGGCGACACCTTGGGACGGTCGTCGTAGACGACCTCGAAGCGGTCGCCCTCGAGCGTGTCGACGATCGAGGTCGCGAGGTCGTAGGCGACCTCGTCCTTGCCGGTCGCGACGACGTGCACGTCGAACGGTGCGACGTTCTTCGGCCAGACCAGGCCCTTCTCGTCGTTGTGCGCCTCGGCGAGGATCGCCAGGATGCGCGTCACGCCGATGCCGTACGAGCCCATCGTGACCGTGGCCAGCTTGCCGTTCTCGTCCTGCACCTTGAGGCCGAGCGCCTCGGCGTACTTCCGGCCGAGCTGGAAGACGTGGCCGATCTCCATGCCGCGAGCGGTCTCGAGCGGGCCGGAGCCGTCCGGTGCCGGGTCACCAGCGCGGACGTCGGAGACCTCGGCGACGCCGTCTGCGGTGAAGTCGCGGCCCATCACGAGACCGGACACGTGCACGCCGCGCTCGTTCGCCCCCGTGATCCAGGCGGTGCCGTCGACGACGCGGGGGTCGACGACGTAGCGGATGCCCGACGGGCTGTCGGCACCGAGCACCTGCGGGCCGATGTACCCCTTGACGAAGACACCGGGGTGCTTCCCGAAGTCGTCGTCGCCGGCCGCCTCGACCTCAGCGGGCGCGAAGGCCACCTCGGCGCGCTTGAGGTCGACCTCGCGGTCCCCGGGCAGGCCGACCACGACGACCTCACGGGTGCCGTCGAGGTGCGTGAGCGCGAGCACGACGTTCTTGAGCGTGTCGGCCGCGGTCCACGGAGCGCCCTCGCGCGGGGCGACCGCGTTCGCGTGCGCCACGAGCGTGTCGATCGTGGGGGTGTCGGCCGCAGGGAGCAGCACGGGATCCGGCTGCCCCTCGATCGGCAGTGCGTCGGGCACCGGGGTGACGTAGGCCTCGACGTTCGCCGCGTAGCCACCGGCGCTCCGCACGAAGGTGTCCTCGCCGACCGCGATCGGGTGCAGGAACTCCTCGGACTTCGAACCGCCCATGGCGCCGGCGTCCGCCTTGACGATCGCGTACTCGAGGCCGAGCCGGGCGAAGATCCGCTCGTAGGCGTCACGCATCGTCTGGTAGCTGCGGTCGAGACCGGCGTCGTCGATGTCGAACGAGTACGCGTCCTTCATCGTGAACTCGCGACCCCGCAGGAGGCCTGCGCGCGGGCGGGCCTCGTCGCGGTACTTGTCCTGGATCTGGAACAGCGTGACGGGGAGGTCCTTGTACGACGAGTACAGGTCCTTCACGAGCAGGGCGAAGAGCTCCTCGTGCGTCGGCGCGAGGAGGTAGTCGGCGTCCTTGCGGTCCTTGAGGCGGAAGATGCCCTCGCCGTACTCGGTCCAGCGGTTCGTCGCCTCGTACGGTTCGCGCGGCGCGAGGGCCGGGAGCAGGACCTCCTGCGCGCCGGCCGCGACCATCTCGTCGCGGATGATGCCCTCGATGCGGGCACGGACCCGGAGGCCGAGCGGCAGCCAGGCGAAGATGCCCGGGGCCTGGCGACGGATGTACCCGGCGCGGACGAGCAGCTTCGCGCTCGTCACCTCGGCGTCGGAGGGGTCGTCGCGGAGCGTGCGGAGGAAGAGATGGGAGAGCCGTGTGACCACGGGGCAAGCCTAGCGGGGGCCTCGCGCGGCACGCGGCACGCACACACGCACCACGCGACGGACGGGAGGTGCGGCGCCAGCTGGCACCGTGCCTCCCGTCCGTCGGGTGGTGAACGCTACGGAGCCGTGATCACCTGGACGGAGCCGGTCGCGGCCGCCGGGCCCATCTCGTCGGCGATGCGGTTGGCCTCTTCGATGAGGGTCTGGACGATCTCGCGCTCCGGCACGGTCTTGATGACCTCGCCCTTGACGAAGATCTGGCCCTTGCCGTTGCCCGACGCGACGCCGAGGTCGGCCTCACGAGCCTCACCCGGGCCGTTCACGACGCAGCCCATGACGGCGACGCGGAGCGGCACGGTCATGCCCTCGAGCCCCTTCGTGACGTCGTTCGCGAGCTGGTAGACGTCGACCTGCGCGCGGCCGCAGCTCGGGCACGAGACGATCTCGAGCTTGCGCTCGCGGAGGTTGAGCGACTGCAGGATCTGCAGGCCGACCTTGACCTCCTGCACGGGCGGGGCGGAGAGCGAGACGCGGATGGTGTCGCCGATGCCCTCCGCGAGCAGGATGCCGAACGCCGTGGCGCTCTTGATCGTGCCCTGGAACTCCGGACCGGCCTCGGTCACGCCGAGGTGCAGCGGCCAGTCGCCCGCCGCGGCGAGCTGCCGGTAGGCCTTCACCATGACGATGGGGTCGTTGTGCTTGACCGAGATCTTGAAGTCGTGGAAGTCGTGCTCCTCGAACAGGGACGCTTCCCACACGGCGGACTCGACGAGCGCCTCGGGCGTCGCCTTGCCGTACTTCTGCAGCAGGCTCGGCTCGAGCGACCCGGCGTTCACGCCGATGCGCAGCGAGACGCCGGCGTCCTTCGCGGCCTTGGCGATCGCGCCGACCTGGTCGTCGAACTTCCGGATGTTGCCCGGGTTCACGCGGACGGCAGCGCACCCGGCGTCGATGGCCTGGAAGACGTACTTCGGCTGGAAGTGGATGTCGGCGATGACCGGGATCTGCGACTTCTTCGCGATGATCGGCAGGGCGTCGGCGTCGTCCTGGCTCGGCACGGCGACGCGGACGATGTCGCAGCCGGACGCCGTCAACTCGGCGATCTGCTGCAGGGTCGCGTTGATGTTCGTGGTGGGCGTGGTCGTCATCGACTGCACGGAGACCGGCGCGTCACCGCCCACGAGGACCTTGCCGACCCGGATCTGGCGCGACTTGCGACGCGGGCTCAGGGTTTCGGGGACTTTCGGCAGACCGAGGTTCACTGCTGGCACGTTGGTCACTCTACGCGGTGCCGGTGACGCGACCGCTGCCCGCTCACAGGCGGGAGGAGTCCCTCACAGGTCGGCGGCGGTCTCCACCACCGTGACGAGCGGCGCGTACAACCGCATCGCCGCGAGGGCGCGCTCGTGGTCCTCGTCGCTCGCACCGGCGCAGGCGTCCGCCACGACCGTGACCGTCGCTCCGGCGTCCGCCGCCGCGAGCGCGGTCGACAGGACGCAGCAGTCCGTCGAGACACCGACCAGCACGAGGTGCGGGTGGTCGCCGACGACGGCCTGGAGGCTCGTCCCCCACTTGCCGAAGGTCGGTTCCGTCACGACGGGGTCGCCGCGGTCGGCCGCTGCGGACGAGAAGGGCTCGGTCAACGCGTACAGCGGGTCGGAGTCGGGGACGAGCGCGAACGGCCAGTCCCGGTAGTACGGCACCCAGGCGCCGGCGGGGCGCTGGGGCGCGACGAAGCGGGTGAAGACGGTCCGTCCGGTGAACCGTGGGAGCAGGTGCTCGATCGCCATGCCCGCGTGCGCGTACCGCGGCGCCGCCCAGGGACTCTCACCCGTGAAGACCTCCTGCATGTCGACGACGACGAGCCAGGCGTCGTCGGGGCCCGTCATGCGCGGCCCTCCTGGCGGCGCACGGCACCGGTCGAGAACAGGAGCGTGCCGAGGAAGCCGACCAGCAGCGACACGAGGACACCGAGGTTCGCGTACGCCCACGCCCCGTCGCGGCCGCCGAGGCCGAACGGGCCGAGCAGGTAGCCCTGCCAGCTCAACCAGGCCGGTCCGGACAGGGTGACGAGGCCCCACCCGAGCGCTGTCCCCACGGCGACCAGCGCGACCGCGCTCCACCGCACGTCGCCGTACCGGCCCCGACGGTCCTCGAGCTCGGCCTCCGCGTAGTCCCGACGCCGCAGCAGGACGTCGGCGACGAACACCCCCGCCCACGCCGCGATCGGGACGCCGAGCGTGATGAGGAACGACTGGAACGGCTGGAGGAAGGACCCGGCGAAGAACACCACGTACACGGCACCGGCGATCATCACCACGCCGTCGACGCCGGCCGCCACCGGGCGTGGGATGCGGACGCCCGCGCTGAGCAGCGCGAGTCCGGACGAGTAGATGTCGAGGACCGCACCGCCGACGATGCCGAGGATCGCGACGATCGCGAACGGGACGAGGAACCAGACGGGCAGGATCGTGGTGAGCGCGCCGATCGGGTCGTTCTGGATCGCGGTGTTCAGCTCCTTCGACGACCCGGCGAGCAACACCCCGAACACGACGAGGATCGCCGGCGCGAGCGCGCCACCGAACGTCGTCCACCCGACGACACCCCGCGTGGAGGCCGTCCGCGGGAGGTACCGCGAGTAGTCCGCCGCCGCGTTCACCCAGCCCAGGCCGAACCCGGTCATCACGAGGACGAGCGCGCCGATGACCTGCTGAGCACTCCCCGCGGGCAGCGTCACGATGGTGCCGAAGTCGATCGACGGCACCGCGAGGACGACGTAGACGACCGTCAGCACCGCCGTGATGACCGTGATCCAGGTCTGCAGCCGCATGATGACGTCGAAGCCCGCGATGCCGGCCCCGACGATCAGCGCAGCCACGACGACCAACGCCACGAGCTTCGTCAGCACGCCGCCGTCCCACCCGAGCTCACGGAACACGGTCGACGTCGCGAGCACGGCCAACGCGGCGAGGGCGGTCTCCCACCCGACCGTCAGGATCCAGCTGAGGAACGACGGCAACCGGTTGCCCCGCACCCCGAAGGCCGCACGGCTGAGCACCATCGTCGGCGCGGACCCGCGCTTCCCCGCGATGGCGACCACGCCGCACAGCAGGAACGAGAACGCGACGCCGATCACCGTCACGATCGTCGCCTGCCAGAACGAGATGCCGAAGCCGAGCACGAACGAGCCGTAGCTCAGTCCGAGCACCGAGATGTTCGCGGCGAACCACGGCCAGAACAGCCCACGCGGAGTGCCCTTCCGGTCGGCCTCGGCGATGACGTCGGTCCCCTGGCGCTCGACCGTGCGGACTTCCGGAGCTGTGCTCATGTGGGGAAGCGTAGTGCGCGGGCGTGCTCCCGTGGCTACCCGAAGAGGTTCACGGGGCGCACGATGTCGGCGTAGATGAGCAGGGCACTCATGCCGGCGAGGAGCACCACGACCACCATCGTGAGCGGCATCGTCTTGGCGAGGTCGATCGGGCCCGGGTCCGGCTTGCCGACGAGCGTGAAGGACCGACGCTTCACGGCCTCCCACAGGGCGCCCGCGATGTGCCCGCCGTCGAGCGGCAGGAGCGGGACCATGTTGAGCACGAAGAGACCGATGTTGAGCGACGCGAGCAGCCCCAGGATCGTGTAGGCCTTGTCGACCACCGGGACGCCGGACATCGACGACACCTCGCCGATCGCGCGGCCGACGCCGACGACCGACACCGGGCTGTCCTGCGACCGCGCCTGCGAGCCGAACGCCGCGTTCCACACCGCGACGAGCCGCTGGGGCAGGTCGATGATCAGGTGCGCGGAAGCCGAGATCTGCGCGCCCGTCGCCGGGAGGACGGCCGCGGGCGACTGCCGGACGAGCGACTGTCCGATGCTGACGCCGACGACGCCGACCTGCTGGGTCTTGGTCGTGCCGTCCTGGTTCTTCGCGACCGTGCCGTCGGACAGGTAGACGTCCCGGGTCGCCGTCACCGGGGTGATCTCGAGCGTCTTCCGTTCGCCGTCGCGCTCGACCACGACCGTGAGCTCCTTCCCGGCGCTCCGCTGGAACAGCGTCGACACCTCGGCGATCGTCGGGTCGGACTTGCCGTCGATCGAGAGCACGACGTCGCCGGACCGGATGCCGGCCTGCTTCGCCGGGGACACCGCGTCGCCCGAGGTACAGGTCGTCGTCTGGCTGTTCGGCAGCACGCAGCCGACACTCGAGGTGAACGTCGTCGTCGGGGCGCCGAAGCCGCACAGCAGTACGCCGAAGAGCACGATCCCGATGACGAGGTTCATCGCCGGGCCGGCGACCATCACGATGATCCGCTTCCACGGCGTCAGGCGGTAGAACGCCCGAGAGTCGTCACCGCCGGACTCCGCGATCTGTTCGGCACTGGCCTGCCGGGCGTCCTGCACGAAGGCGCCGTACATGCCCGTGTTCGTGATCGCGCTCGGCCTCCCCGACGCCCGCGGCTTGAGCATGCCGACCATCGAGATGTACCCGCCGAGCAGGATCGGGCGGATGCCGTACTCGGTCTCGCCGCGCCTGAACGACCAGATCGCCTTGCCGAAGCCGAGCGAGTACTGCGTCACCTTCACGTTGAAGAGCTTCGCGAAGGAGAGGTGCCCGAGCTCGTGGAGTCCGATCGAGACCAGCAGGCCGATGATGAAGACGACCACGCCGAGGACGAAGAGCAGGACGGATTCGACGGTCACCGGGAAAGGGTACGGGACGCTCCCCAAGACGGAGCCGAGCGCCTTCTGAGAGGTGAGACGGTCCTCCCGTCCGTCAGGTGGTCACCTGCCGGACGGGAGGTCACCTCGGATCGGCCGGGAGGCACGGGTCGGGTCAGCGTGACAGCGCGCGGTCCGCCGCGGCGCGCGCCCAGCGCTCCGCGGCCAGCACGCCCTCGAGGGAGGACTCCCCCATCGCGTGCTCGTCGACGATCCGCTCGACCGTGTCGACGATGTCGAGGAAGCCGATCGCACCCGCGTGGAACGCGGCGACGGCCTGCTCGTTCGCCGCGTTGAACACCGCGGGGAAGGTCCCGCCGGCCTCACCGACGCGCTTCGCGAGCGCCACCGCGCCGAACGCGTCCGCGTCGAGCGGCTCGAAGGTCCACGTGCTCGCCGTGGTCCAGTCCAGCGGCGCGCCGACACCGGGCACACGGTCCGGCCAGGCGATGCCGAGCGCGATCGGGAGCCGCATGTCCGGCGGGGAGGCCTGTGCGATCGTCGAACCGTCGACGAACTCGACCATCGAGTGCACGATCGACTGCGCGTGCACCGTCACGTCGATGCGGTCGTAGGGGACGTCGAAGAGCAGGTGGGCCTCGATGACCTCGAGGCCCTTGTTCACCAGCGTCGCCGAGTTCGTCGTCACGACGAGCCCCATGTCCCACGTCGGGTGAGCGAGCGCCTGAGCGGGAGTGACGTCGCGGAGCTCGGCGCGGGAGCGGCCGCGGAACGGGCCGCCGCTCGCGGTGAGGACCAGTCGACGGACCTCGTCGGCTGAGCCGGAGCGGAGTGCCTGGGCGATCGCGGAGTGCTCGCTGTCCACCGGCACGATCTGCCCCGGACGGGCGGCCGCCTGCACGAGCGGGCCGCCGACGATCAGGCTCTCCTTGTTGGCGAGTGCGAGGGTCGCGCCGGACTCCAGGGCGGCCAGCGTGGGGCCGAGGCCGACCGAACCGGTGATGCCGTTGAGGACGACGTCGGCTTCGACGGTCCGCACGAGGCGCTCGGAGTCCTCGGCACCGAACGCGGTCTCACGGACGCCGAACCGGGTGGCTTGGTCGGCGACGAGGTCGCGGTTGCTGCCGGCGGTGAGGCCGACGACCTCGAAGCGGTCGGGGTTGCGTTCGACGACGTCGAGCGCCTGGGTGCCGATCGAGCCGGTGCTGCCGAGGATGACGATCCGGCGCTTGTTGGGCTGCATGCTGTCACTGTATCCAGAGCCCCCACCGCCGACGCTGCATTGTCCGGTGATATGTGGCATGCTCTTTGCCATGACAGTGAAGAAGGCCATGCTCATCGTGTCCCTGACGGTGACGATGACCGGAGGTGCGCTCATCGGGGCCGATCCGGCGGAGGCCGCGGCCACGAGCTCCACGGCGACCACCACTGCGTCCGCGGACGTTGCGGAACTCAAGTCCCTGATCGGCACGCAGAGTCGGACGCAGATCGAGGCGCTCGTCGACGGCGAGGCGCCGATCTCGCTCTACGTCGACGCCGCGAGCGGGAAGATCCTTGCCGCGAGGTCGGTGGCGGCGAGGGCACTGAACCCCATCGGACCGGGCTGCACGCCGACCAGCGTGTGCATGCGGAGCATCACTGGAACTCCGTACGGTCTGAGCGGGACGGGGACGCGGACGGGCTCGTGGAAGAAGATCATCAGATACTCATCCGGGGACAGGACGACCAGTTTCTGGGCGTCGAACGGCAAGGCTCACACCTATCGCGCGAACTCGACCGTGAACATGAACGTGACCGTGACGATGACGAAGGTCCAGCGCTGAGCGGTGGCTCCACGACGAAGGGCGGCAAGCACCTGCTCGCCGCCGTTCGTCGCGTTGCGCCTCAGCCGAGAGCGAGGACGTCCACGACGAACACGAGCGGCGCGTTCGCCGGGATGCCGGAGCCCTCGGGCGGGTTCGCACCGTAGGCGTCCGCCGCGGTCGTGACGATGAGTACCTGCGAACCCACCTTCTGACCGACGAGCCCGGTGACGAAGCCCTTGATGAGCTGTCCCTCGGACACCGTGAAGGTCGTCGGGACGCCCTTCGACCACGAGGAGTCGAACTCCTTGCCGTCCTTCAGCGTCACGCCCTTGTACTGCACGAGGGCGGTGTCGCCGTCCTTGATCGCCTGGCCGTCACCCTGCTTGAGCACCTCGACCTCGGTCTTGGTGGGCGTCTTCACGCCGGACGGGATCGTGATCTGGGGCTCACCGTCCGACTTGTCCTTGACCGTCGGGAGCGCCGGGTCCTGCTGCTGCGGCGTCCCGGTCGCCTTGGTCGGGATCTTCGAGACGACGTCCGCGACCACGACGACGTCGCCCCCGGTGTTGAACCCGATCGCGGAGGACTGCCCGACGGCCACGACACGCTCGCCGACCCTCGAGCACGCGAGGATCGCGCCGAAGCCGCTGCCCCCGACCGAGAGCGCCTGCGGATTGCCCGTGTCGAAGCCGACGCTGCCGAGCTTCGACGCGTCCTTCGCCTGGTAGACGCTGTAGGACACCTGCGCGTAGTCGCCGGACTTGAGCGACGCTCCGTCGCCCTTCTCCGCGACCGTCAACTGGGGCTCCGACGCGCTGAGGCCCTTGGCGAACGACACCTTCGGAGCCGTCTTCCCGCCCACTGCGCCGGACACCTTCACCGAGTCGGACGCCTTGCCCGGGTCCGGGCAGGACGTGATGGCCGCCGCGCTCCCACTCGCGCTCGACGTCGCGCTCGGGGACGACGAGGCGCTCCCCGACCCGGAGCCGGAGCAGGCGGCGAGTCCCAGCACGACGGCGGGGACCAGGGCGATCGGGAGCAGGCGGAGACGCTTCACGGGAACCTAGTCTGCCGCACCCGCCGATGATTCCCCTGCGAGGACCCGGATCTCGGGCTCGTGGTGGACGGGGAACGCAACGGAGCGCGCGATGAAGCACAGCCGGTTCGCCTCGGCGTGGGCGGCGGCGGCGGCCTCGATGCGGTCGGCCTCGCGGATGGTGACGACCGGGTGCAGTGTGGTCTCGGTGAGTTCGCCGGAGCCGTCGCGGTTGAGGTTGAGGCTCGCCGTGGCGTGGTCCTCGTAGGCGACGACCGTGAAGCCCTGCTGCACGGCGACGTGCAGGTAGCTCAGCATGTGGCACTGCGCGAGCGCCGCGACCACGAGCTCCTCGGGGTTCCACCGGTCGCGGTCGCCGCGGAAGGTCGGGTCCGCCGAGCCGGCGAGGTCGTGCTTGCCGGCGGCGGAGACGACGTGGTCGCGTCCGTAGTCCCGGTAGCCGCTCGTGCCGGAGCCGCGGTCTCCGGTCCAGCGGACGGACACGGCGTAGGAGTGGTCGGACACGTGGTGCTCCTCGTGCTGGTGGTCGGGGCTGGTGGTAGCCGGCGTCGATGGTGGTCGGTTCTGGTGGCGCGTACGTCCGCTCGGGCCACCGGTGCGGGTGCATGGGCGGCTGCGGCGGCTGCGGCTGCGGCTGCGGCTGCGGCTGCGGCTGCGGCTGCGGCTGCGGCTGCGGCTGCGGCGCGATCGTGCGCTCTAGCATGGCGGCATGACTGAGCGCCATCCTCTCACCGCCGACGGATCCGTCGAACTCGCCGTCCTCGACCGGAACGGCTTCGACGAGAGCCGCCACGTCGGTGCCGGGGTGGTCGTCGCGGCGGACGGGTCCGTGATCGACTCGGTCGGCGACGTCGCCGCCAGCATCTACCCGCGATCGACGATGAAGCCGTTCCAGGCGCTCGCCGTCCGGCGCGCCGGGGCGTCTTTCTCGGACGAGGAGCTCGTCCTGTCCACGGCCAGCCACGCCGGCACCTTCGCGCACCAGGCCGTGGCGCAGCACATGCTCGAATCGTTCGACCACGTCGAGGCCGATCTCGGGTGCCCGCCGGACATGCCGTTCGACCGTGCCACGGCCCGCACGATGGACCAGCCGCGGCGCCTGGCGATGAACTGCTCCGGCAAGCACGCCGCCATGCTCGCCGCGTGCCGTGTCAACGGCTGGGACGAGCAGACGTACCTCGACGTCGAGCACCCGATGCAGCGTCTGGTCCGCTCGACGGTCGAGGAGTACACCTCAGAGACCGTCGACCTCGTCGGCACGGACGGCTGCGGCGCGCCGGTCTTCCCGCTCACCCTCACCGGACTCGCCCGCGGCTTCGCAGCCGTGGTGGCCCGCGCCGACGACGACTCGGCGGCCCTGACCGACGCGGTGCTCGCGCACCCGTGGGCGATCGACGGCGTGGGCCGTGCGAACACGGTGACCATCGAGCAGCTCGGGGTGCTCGCGAAGCTCGGTGCCGAGGGCGTGATGGTGATGGGCCTGCCCGGCGGCGCGGCCGTCGCGGTGAAGACCCTCGACGGTGCACAGCGGGCGGGGACCCTCGCGGCCCTGACGCTGCTCGAACGCAACGGCCTCGTGAGCGCCGAGGGGGTCGCCGGCGTCATGGCGGCGACGGCCGAGCAGGTGCTCGGCGGGGGCGTGCCGGCGGGTGCCGTCCGCGCCGGAGCCGGCCTGCGCTGAGGCGCACGGCCAGGCGTCTGCCGGCCGTCCGTCCGGCCGGGCCGCGCGCCTTCGGGCCCTGCTCCGCCCCGAGCGCCGCCGGGACCTCGACGAGCGGCAGGATCGGCGCGATCCGTACCGCGGGGCCCCCGTCCTCCCGGGCCGTGCAGCCCGACGGTCCCACGGTGACGAGCAGGTCGGTGCGTCGCGGCACCTGACCGTGCTCGGGGACGAGGACGACCGTTCGGCTCGCTCCCGTCCGCCCGTGGACGCAGGAGACGACCGCGCTGCCCTCGGGCAGCGGCACCAGGTCGCAGGGGAGAGCGTCGCTGTCACGGACGTCGGCTGCCTCGGCTCGACACTGCGCGACGAGGGCGTCGAACACCGCTCGCGCGAGGACACCACGACCCACGACGACGAGGTGCTGCGCATCGGTGCGGACCGTACGGGCCTCGTCTGGTGCGTGCCCGACGACCACGGTGCCGGCCGGATCGTCGGCCGAGACCTGCTGTGTCGGGCTCGCCGTGTCCGGCCCGCCGGTCGGAGGCACGTCAGCGTCCGGTACGCCGACCGGGAACGGCACCGTCGTGGCACGCACCGCCTGCTGGACGAGCACGCGGTCCAGCAGCGCGAGGACGAGCCCCGCTGCGATCGCGGCTACGCGAGCAGCTCCGGCCACCGGCGCGAGGACGCCGAGGGCGACGAGGCCCACCGCGCCGATGACGAGCCATGTCCGTGCCGTGAGGAAGTCCACTCCCCCAGGTCACCAGGCCGGAGCCGGCGGAACGGCGCCCGACCGACGGACTGTGGACGCCCGGCTCGCTGGCACTGCCGGTGCAGGAGGGCTCACTGGACGAGGAAGAACTGCTCCCCGATGTCGACCCGCGCACCGCGCTCCACCCGGTACCGACGTCCGGGCTCGCAGCGACGGATGGATCCGTCGATGTGCCGCACGACCGTACCGTTGCCGGAGAAGCGGTCCGACACCCAGAGGTCACCGCCGTCACGACCGAGCTCGAGGTGCGTCTTCGACACGGACTTGCCCGGGTCGTGGACGGTCAGGAGGTCGTCGAACCGTTCGCCCGGCTGCGGGCGCGGGAGGCGCCCGAGCAGCCCGGTGCCGTGGACACCGAACCGCTCTCCCGTGCTGAAGTGCAGGACGAACGGCGCGTGCGTCGGCGTCTTCGACACGATGCGGGTCTCGTCGACGTCCGCTTCGTCCTCACCCAGAACGGCGTCCGCGACTGATCGTTCGTCGGGCGCCGCGCCGTCGTCGAGTTCCGCTCCGGCGCTCGAGGGCACGACCGGACGGCCGATCGGTGTCGCCGGGAGCTGGCTCGTGGGCGCGGGCTGCGGCAGCCCGGGGATGGGCGGGAGCGGAGCCGCGGTGGGAACGGGCGGCAGGGGTGCCACGGCCGGAGCCTGACGGACCGCATCGGGAGCCGTGTTCACAGGGGCGTCGAGGTCGTCGCCGTCGGGGGTCGGCGCAGCGTGGAGCCCCCGGGGCCGCACAGCGGCTCGGAACAGCTCGTCGTCAGCACCGGGAGCGTCGTCCGGCTGTGCGGCGGCGTCGACCGGATGGGCGATGGCCGGTTCGTCTCGGGCGCCGTGGGGTCCGCCCGCTGCGCTCTCCGCGTCCGATCCGGCCGGGAGCTCGTCGTGCTGCAGCTCGTCGTGCTGCGCGACCGTGTCGCCCGTCCCCGCGGGGTCGTCCCCGTCCGCGGCCCAGTCCGGACGAGCGACGGGCAGCGGGACGATGGGTCCGGTGAACGCCGCCGTGACGGCGGGTCGCACGGCGCCGCACTCCCCGCAGAAGATGTCGTCGGGTTCGAGCGGGTGACCGCACACGTGGCAGGTCGCTCCGGCAGAACCGGGCGTCACGAGCGGTGCGGGTCGCTGCGGTGCGGGTCGCTGCGGTGCCGGCCGCCGGTCGACCAACGGCTCGACGACGGCGGTGTCGCCGGGCTGCGGCGGCGAGACCACGGGGGCCGGACGGTCGCGCTCGGCGTCGGTGGACGCGCTCTCCTCGTCGGCGCCGGGCGCTCCCCGACCGGTCCCGGTGCCGCTCGACTGGTCCGTGGCCGCGACGGGGTCGGATCCGGTGGTGTCCGGTGCGCCGGTCTGGTCATCCGACGTGCTCGAGCCGGCCGGTGTTGATCGTCCGATCCACCAAGACGGTGTCGAGGGCTGCACCGGTGCCGCGTCCCTTGCTGGCGGCTGCCACGACGGAACCTCCTGCTGAGCGGGCGGTTCCCACGCCGGAGTCGGGGTCGCAGACGCAGCGGGAGCGTGCTCCTCTGCACCGTCGGAGCGCAGACCGCGCCGGGCAGGGTCTGCGACCCGGGTCACCTCGGGGTCGTCGTCGGAGCCGGAAGTCGGCGCACTCGCGAAGGCGTCGGGGTCGAGCGGAGGCTCCTGGGTGACGGGTGCACCACCTGCTGCGGGCGGCGTCCACGGTCCTGCCGCGGAACCGGGCTCGCGGGAGTCGGCCTGCGCCGGTGCCGGTGCCGGGTCCTCCGGGTACCGCCCCGGAGTGGCAGCCGACAACGGCGCTCCGGGACGGTCCGAGCCGGTCAACCAGGCCCGGGTGGCGGGATCGAGCGTGGCCTCCGGCAGCCAGGCGTCCGCCGCGGGGTCCGGGCGCCTCCCGTTGATGTCGGGCTGCAGCAGCGGCGGCGGCGGTGCCTGTTCGACCGGAGCAGTGGCGGCCGGACGTCGGCTCGCCGTCCCCGTCACCGCACGTCCGCACTCACCGCAGAAGATCGCTCCGTCCGGGAGCGCCGAGCCGCAGTGTTCGCATCTGATCACGTGGTGCCTCTGTCCTCACTCGGCCGAGCGACCTCGCGCTGACGTCCACGAGGTCCGATCGGCCTCCGGCCATCGTAGTCACGCGCGGTCCGTCCACCCTTCGAGCCGACTGCGCCGACCACGCCCGACCTGACGGCCCGGCCCGCTGCACCGACGCGCAGGGAGCGCAGCGAGACCGCGGACCGGAGGCGCTCTCGACGGTTCCGCCCCGCGCGGAGACTCGCAATCGCCTCGTCCGTCGCCGACCACATCCGATCCGCGGTGGGTTCGTCCACGTCGTTCGGCCCGAAGACGGCGCGGTCCGCGAGTGCGGCGAGTCCCGGGCCGCCCTCACCCGGAGCACCTCGGACGCTCTCGCGCCTCGTGGCCGACGATGCGACGTCGTGGCCCCGGTCCAGCAGGGCGTCCCGGTACTCGTCCCAGGCACCGACGACCAGCCCGCGCGGTGACGGAGCCCTGCGGCGTCGCCGACGACGGAGGCGCTTGACGAACACGATCGTGGCGAAGGGCAGCAGCACGATCGCGGCGAGCCCGAGGGCACCGAGGACCCACGGCAGCGCGGCGAGCAGGATCTGCAACCACAGCGGTTGCACCGGAGGCGTGTCGCGGTCGCTCTGCGGTGGCGCCTGCTGGTCCTGGTCCTGCTGGTCCGCAGGGGGTGGCGGGACCACCGTCTCCGGACGGGTCACCGGCTTCGGCGTCTCCTGCTGCGCGTCCGGGATCTCCCGCACCGTCGGGTTGGGGTTGAGCATCACCCATCCCCACTGCGCCGTGTCGACCTCGATCCGCGCCGTGACGTCCGAACCCCGGAACGTCGTCGTCCCCGCACCGGAGGCCGTTCCCGCTCCGGAGTCCCCGCCCTCGGCGAAACCGAGCACCACCCGTGTCGGGAACCCCAGCTGCTGCGCCATGAGCGCCGCCGCGACCGCGTACTGCTCCTGGTCGCCGACCATCAGCGGCGACGTGAGGAGTTCGGTGATCCGGTCGGCACCGTGCCCGGAACGACTCGCTCGGTCGTCGCCGACGCCGTGGCTGACGTAGCCGGTGCGCTTGAGCTCCTCCAGCATCGCGACGAGCTTCTCACCGTCCGAACCGGCCCCGTCCGTGTACGACTCGACCGTGTCCCGGACCGCGTTGGGCACGCCCTGGAGTGCCGGGACCGACGCCGAACCCGGCCGCGCTGATGCGAGCTGCTCCTCCGTCGGCTGGTCGGGCAGCACCGCGGTGAGGTCGTAGGTCGTCCCCTGGGTCACACCACCCACCACGGCGCCGGTGCCGGTCGACGCGTTGTAGAAGAACGCCGTCCGGTCCCGATCGGCTCCCCGCCCGGAGAAGTCGACGCGCTCGAGGTCGCCCACGGTCGGCAGCCAGACGCCGCGGTAGCCCTCGACCGTCACACCGACGCGGACGGTCGTGCCCCGGACACCTCGCACGTCGACCGACGTCGGGACGCGCTCGAAGGTGCCCGACGCGGATGCTCCGTCGGCCCCGCCGACCCGGTAGACGACACCGTCGTACGTGTCGAGCGTCGCGATGCGGACGAAGCCGTCCTCCGGGAGTCCGGTCACGCGCAGCTGTGCGGCGTCGGCCTCGTCGGACTCCTCGTAGGCGCGGAACCCGCTCAGCGGACTGACGTAGTCGCGTGGGTCGAAGGGCTTCACGACCTCGGTCCGTGCCACCGTGCGACCAGACGACGGCGGGGCGACGAGCCCGAGACCGGTCGCGACGACCGCCGCCGCGACGATGGTCCCCGTGCCGACCAGCGCCGGCCGGAGGACCGACCGCGCGACCGGCACGCTCGTCCCGATGGTCGACGCCACGGCGACCGCTCGGCGCGCGTGCCGCGCGGTCAGCGCCCACACGAGCGCGATCCCCGCGAGCGACACCGCGGTCACGATCGAGGTGTCGAGCCGACTCGGCCCCACCACGATCCCGACGACGAAGAGGACGAGCGGCGCAACGGCGCCGAGTTCCTGCCGGGAGGCACGGGTCGCCACGCTCACGCCGGTCACCGTCACGACGAGGGCGGTCACGAAGTACGGCACGAGCAACGCCTCGTAGGAGCCGACCGGGAGGCTGATGGTCACCAGCTGCTTCCACCCGAGGGCCACGCCGGCGAAGAGGTCGAGCAGTCCCCCGCCGGTCGGCAGGACGCCGTTCGCCCGGCCGGGCACCGCCGCCGGTACCCCGGTGAGCGCGAACACCGCGACCGTCGCGATGCCCACGATCGGTGACGACAGTCGGTAGACGGCGCCGAGGACCGCGACGACCGTGCCCGCGACGATCGCCGTCGCCGCCGCGACGACCATGGCGCCGTCGCGGTACACCGGCCACCACGAGACACTCGCGACCACGACGAGCAACCAGACGACGAGCGTGCCCCCGACGAGCCGGAGCACCGAGCCCCGACGAGCGGTGCGCCGAGCATCGCGTCGGGCAGCCCCTCGAACACGCACGGACGGGGCCGCGGGGGCAGGAGCGGGGGCACTCATGCGGCCGCCGATCGGTGCAGTGCGTGCCGCAGGTCGTCCAGGTAACCGATCGTCATGACCGTCAGGCCTGCGACGCGCAGGAACCTCGGCTGGGCCTCGGGCTCGCAGATGACGGCCACGACCTCGACCCCGACGGGGAACCGTGTGGCCGCGAGTCGGAGTGCCGGCAGCTCGACGGTCGACCCCACCACGAGGAACGCCACCGAGACACCAGCCGTGTCGTTGCCCACGATGCGGGAGACCTCGGCGATCGGCAGGCACGCCTCGGCCAGGCCGACCCGGGCGAAGTCGTCGAGGAGGCGGGTCGGGGTCACCGTCGGCATTGGGTGCACGGCGTACACCGGACGCTTGGCGAACTCGGGGGTGCGCTCGGACACGACCACCGTGACGTCGCGGCCGTCCCGGATGGCCCGCGTGCCGAGCGACGCCGCGGCGCTGACCGCGAGCTCGAACTCCTCGGCGTCGGCGAACTCCGTCCGCGAGAGCCCGAGCGCGACGACGAGGTGCGAACGACGGGTGTCCTCGAACTGACGGACCATGAGTGCGCCGGACTTCGCGGTGGACTTCCAGTGGATCGTCCGGGGGTCGTCGCCGGGCATGTACTCCCGGATGGCGTGGAACGCGATGTCCGCCGGGGAGAGGTCGGTCGTCGCCTGCCCCTCGAGGTCTCGGACGAGACCCGTGCTCGTCGACGGGATCGCGATCGTGCGGGGGTGCACGATGACCTGCTCCCGTGCAGTCCACACGATCTCGCGGCGGACCAGGCCGACCGGGTCGGCGCGCACACCGGTCACCGGGCCCACGTCGAGCACCCCTCGGCGGGTCGTCGGGACCGGGACCTCGCGTTCGAACGAGCCCTTCGCCGGCAGCGCCGGGATCGCCACGTCGACGAGACCGGCACCGACGGGGATCTCGACCGTCGTCGGCACCGAGGGCAGACGTCCGGGGTTCTCCGCGGTCACGACCACGCCGGCAGCGTCGCCGACCGCGACCCGGTGCTGCGGGAGCCGCATGCGGATGACGAGCCGCGAGCGCCCGATCAGGGCGATCGCCGCGACGACGACGAGCAGCGCACCGGCGAAGCCGACGACGACGACCTCGCGGAGGCCGAACCGGTACCCCGCGACGAACGCGACGAGCGTGAGCACCGCCACCGTCCAGCCCAGGCCGGTGACGACGGACGAGACCTCGCCCCAGGCGCGCTTGACGAGCCTCCAGGCCGATGCCCAGACCCGCACGAAACCCACGACTGCGTCCGCTGCCACGCCCTCCCGGTCGCCGACCAGGCGCGTCCGGACGTTGGTCAGGCCGGCGACCGTCCCGGTGCGCTCGTGGGCAGCCGCGTTTCGACGCGACCGCGTCGAGGACGGGCGGCGCGAACGCGTCGAGACGGGCCGGCGGTCGGTCACGAGGTGATCCGGTCCGCGGGTGGCGGGGTCTCCACCAGGAGCTGCGAGACGACGGCGTTCGCGCTGACGCCGTCGAACTCGGCTTCGGCGTCGAGGACGAGGCGGTGCGCGAGCACCGGGACCGCGAGGGCCTTCACGTCGTCCGGGGTCACGTAGTGCCGGCCGTTCAGCGCCGCGAAGACACGCGAGGCCCGCATGAGGCCCATCGCGCCGCGGACACTGACGCCGAGCCGGACCTCACTCGCGGCTCGGGTCGCGTCGACCAGTCGGGCGACGTAGTCGGCGATCACCGCATCGACGTGGACGGACCGGGCCAGGGCGGCCATCTCGGTGATCGTCGCAGCGGGGACGACGCTCGCGAGCGGCACCGACGCCGACGGCGCGGAGGACGTCTCGAGGATCTTCACCGTCGCCGCGTGGTCGGGGTAGCCGATCGACGCCTTCATGAGGAAGCGGTCGAGCTGCGCCTCCGGCAGCCGGTAGGTGCCCGCCTGCTCGACGGGGTTCTGGGTCGCGATGACCATGAACGGTGCGGCCAGCCGGTGGTTCACACCGTCGACCGTGACCGCCGACTCCTCCATCGCCTCGAGGAGAGCGGACTGCGTCTTCGGGCTCGCGCGGTTGATCTCGTCCGCGAGCACGATGTTCGAGAACACGGGGCCGCGGTGGAAGTCGAACTCCTGCGTGCGCTGGTCGTACACGCTGATGCCGGTGATGTCGCCCGGCAGGAGGTCCGGGGTGAACTGGATCCGGTTGGTCGACCCCTGCACGCTCTGCGCCATCGCCCGGGCGAGGCTCGTCTTGCCGGTGCCGGGGACGTCCTCGAGGAGGAGGTGCCCTTCGCTGAGCATGGCCGTGACCGCGAGCCGGATGACGAAGGTCTTCCCGAGGAGCACCTGCTCGACGTTGGTCACGATGCGGCCGGCGGCGTCGGCGAACCAGGTGGCCTGCTCCGGGGTCATGCTCATGCGGGGTCGTTCCTTCGGTGGTGAGTCGTGGGTCGTGGCGCGCTACTCGGAAGCGTAGGGCGTAGGCGGCGCTGGGCTCAGTTGCCGGACGGGGTTGTGGAATCCGCGGGCGCGTCGGCGATGGGAACGGGACCACTCAGGAGTCCCGTGACCGCCGATCCGCCGTCGTCCAAGGACACGTCAACCGTGACGGAGACCGACTTCGCCGCGAAGACCGCAGAGTTCGGCGGCGTTGGGGGTTGCTCCCCCGGCTTCCAGCTCTGAGGGGGTGCGAGCAGTCGCGACTGGTTCCCATCGGCGTCGTAGAAGGTCGCTTCGTATCCCGTGATGGTGAACCCGGAGCCCGTCGGACCGGCGACTTCGAGCGGCGACTCCTGTTGCGCTTTCGTGATCGACCCGGACGTGTCGAGGGCTGCGCCGGTAACGGCAGCGGACTGATCATCCGTCGTGCAGAATGTCGATCCTGGTCCTCCACACGCACGCAACGTGAGCGAAACCGCGGTGTTACGGGCTCCCGACCCCGGCACGCCAACCCACGAATCGCCGGGCGCGAGGTCGACTACGGCGCCGCCGGTCTCGAGCCGGTAGTGGTCCACGCGACGGGAAGGGGCCGTCACCCGCAAGTTGAACTGGGAAGCTGAACCTGACTGCGGCACGAGACTGAGTGCCGGGGATACTGTCCCTTCGGGACGCTCGTACGTGACGGCGCTCGCGTAGGCCACGTTGCAGAACAACCCGTTCGACACCGTCACCGCGTAGGTCGCACTTCCTCCGTCGACACCACTGTCGGTGGCCGGGCTGCTGGACCCGATGGATCCGCTTGGGTTCGCGGAACAGTCGATGTTGTCAGACCGGAAGACGCCGTACTTCAGCAAGGGACCGCCCGAAGCATCGGCCGCCCCCCACGTGATCGTGACGGTCGACTTGCCGTTGCCATCAGCGATCGAGCTCGCAACTGCGTTCACGTTCGTCGGCTTGCCCGGCACGCCGACGGCGCTGCCCGTCGCACTGCCCTCGTTCCACTGGACGACGGTGTTGTTCCGGTCCGCGCCGTTCCGCGCCGACACGGTCACCGTGTACTGCGCGCCACTCTGCGCACCCCCGAACGACATGCTCGTCGACGTACCGGTGCTCTTGGTCGTCGAGATACCCGGACCGCTGATCGTCACGACGTAGTTGTCCACCGCGCTGCCGTTGTTCGGCGCGGGCACCGCGTTCCAGTTCACGTCGAGCTGGTTCGGCGTGTCCTGGTTCGGCTTCACGGTGATGCCCGTCGGCGGCGCGGGCACGTAGTCGGCGCTCATCGGCACCGACTGTGCGGACGGCTCACTGTCCCCGACGGAGTTCGTCGCGACGACCGAGAACCGGTAGGAGGCCGTCGGGTCGAGACCCGTCACCTGGCAGACGGTCGCGGTCCCGCAGTCCTTCGAGACGCCGTTCGTCCCCGTGACCCGGTACCCGGTGATCGGCGAGTTGTTCGCCTGCGGGGTCGCCCACGTCAGCGTCACCTGCCCGCCGTCGTACGACCCCGTGCGGGTCGGGGCCCCCGGCGCGTCGGGGACGTCCTGCACGGAGATCGTCACATCGCCCCACACGTACCGGTCGGGATCGTTCGTGGCGTCGGCGACCTGGTACTGCAGGTGCGCGTCCACCGGCTTCGCCGAGTCGGACACCCGGACCTGGAGCCGGGACTTGTCCGGGCTCGGCGTCACGCTCACCCCGGCCGGCAACCCGCCGCCGAGTCCGCGGATGTTGACGACCCGGAGGCGCTCGCCCGGGAACGGGTTCGTCGGCTGGTCGTTGGCGAGCACGTCGATGGTGGTCGTCTCGCCACGCTTCGCGACGCTCTTGTCGGCGCCGGGCTGCACCAGCGGACGCGTGGAGGCGACGACGGAAACGCTGACGGTCCCGGCGCGTCCGGCGTTCGCGTCGTCGGCGACGCCGATCCCGACCGAGGCAGTGGTGTCCTTCTGCGCGGTGTCGGCGACCTTCACGGTCAGCCGCTGCCCGGAGATCGTCGCGGCGACGCCGTCGGACGGCTGACTCACGATCGAGTAGCGGAGCTCCGGCAGGTCCTTCGGGTAGGGGTAGTCCGTGAGCTTCGCGAGGTCGATCGTCCGCGACTGGCCCGGCTCCATGTCGAGCGCGGAACCGGAGAACGCCGGGGGCTGGTTCGACCGCGGCAGCACCTTGATCGGGAGGACGAGCGTCGCCGTCCGACCCTTGCCGCCGTTGGCGGACGATCCGTCGGTGACCTCGAACGAGATCGACGCGTTGCCGTAGTAGAGCTTCGCGGACGTGAACTGCAGCGTCGAGGAGTCCACGACGAGGTCCTGCCCGTTCGCGTGCGTCGCCTTCACCGTGCCGTCGTCGGTGATCGTCGCGGTCCTGCCGTTCGCCGTCACGACGTAGTCCGACAGCGGGATCCGCACGGTGGACTCGCTCTTCACGGTGACGGCCGGCGCCGTACGGTCGATCTGCGGGAGCGCGTCGTCGAACCCCGGCACGTTGATGAAGCCGTACGAGACGACGTCCGGCCGGTCCTTCCGGGCAACCGAGAACGGGATCACCTGCGACTCGTCCGTCAACCGGACGACGATCCGCTCGTCGTCGGTGAGCCTGGCGGTGTCGCCGTACCCGTCGACCACGCCGACGGTGAGGTCGGCCGCGGTCCCCTCGGCGAAGAAGACGTTCTTCAGCACGTCGACCGTGACGCTCTGTCGCCGGATGATGTCCTGCAGGTCGAGCGTCGTGTCGTCCACCTCGGGACGCAGGGGCTGCGCGTCCTTGTCCACGGTAACGGTCAGGAACGCGGTGCTGGACCCACCGCTCTCGTTCGTCGCCGTGTAGAGCACGGCGAAGTCACCGCTCGTCGCCGACTTCGGCGGGGTGACGCGGATCTGCTGCCCGCGGAGCACCTTCGCCGTGACGGTGTCGTCGGTGGGCTCGGCCTTCGTGACGGTGAGCTGACCGCCCTCGGGGTCCGAGTCGTTCTGGAGGACGCGCACGGTGACGGACCCGCCGGGACGGATCGTCACGTGGTCCGCCTCGGCGACCGGGTTCGACGCCTGCTCAGCACGCGGGGCGATGCCGACCCGGACGGTCCCGGTGGCTCGAGCCCCCAGGGCGTCCACCACGGTGTACGTGAACTCGTCGGTCCCCGCGGAGTAGTCGCCGGCCTCGTACGTCAGGGAGTCCGACGACACGTCACTCACGGAGCCCTTGTCGGGGTTCGACCCGACGCCGACCAGCTGCACCGAGTCGCCGTCCGGGTCGATGCCGTTCAGCGGGATCGAGACGCGCACGGACTTCCCCGCGACCACGCGTGCCGTCACGGTCTGCGGGACGGGCGGGTTGTTCGTCGCCGTGTCCTTGTCGCGCACCGAGATCGAGACGGTGGCGTCGGCGTACTGCCCGTCCGGACCCGCGACCCGGTAGACCGCGGTGTAGCTGCCGGGCGTCTTCGGGGCGAGGTACCGCAGGTGGTCACCCGAGACGAACAGCAGGCCGCCGTCGCCCGGGACGTTCTGCACGAGGTCCGGTTCCAGGGTGAGCGGCTCGCCCTCGGGCTGCGTGTCGTTGTCGAGGACGGGGATGTTCGCCACGTCGCCGACCCGGACCGTGGCGCTGTCGGGCTGCGCGACCGGCGGTTGGATCCGGTCGGGCTTCGGGATCTCGACGACCGTGATGGTGCCGGTCGCGGACGCCAGGCCGTTGGTCTCGGTGTAGCCGAACGTGACGGGTCCGTCGAGCGGCGCCGTGAGGGTGATCCGGACCGTGTGCTGGTCGAGCACGCTCGCCTGGACGCCCGACGCCCGATCGGGGGCGTCGAGGGCGGTCACCAGGAGGACGCCGCCGGCCGGGTCGATGTCGGTCGCGGTGACGTCGGTGTCCTTCGTCGAGAGGGTGTTGACGAAGACCGTCTTCGGCGTGGTGATCGGGGGCGTCGAGGCGTCCGGCGGTGCTTGGATGGTCACCCGGACGATGCCGCTGGTCGTCTTCGACCCGTCGGTCACGGTGTACTCGAGCTGGTGGTCGCCCGCCCCCGTACCGACCACGCGGAACGTCCCGGAGTCGTAGCTCGGCGTGATGGTCAGCCCCTTCGACGACGACACGCTCGTCAGGGTCACCGAGCCGTTGCCGCCGCGGACGTGGTCGAGCGGATCGACGGTGAAGGCCTTGCCCGCGTACCCGGCGACCGGGAAGGCGTCGGCGTAGAGCGGGACGCTCCCCGCCTTCGCGACCTTCACGGTCAGGGAACCGCGGCCGTCCGCCTGCCCGTCGCTCACGACGAGCTGCACCGACCGGTCACCGGTCCTGCCGCTCTTGTTCCGGTAGTCGAGCAGGCCGTCCGGAGTCGTCGACACGGTGTCGCCGTCGGCGGCGGTCGCGGACTTCAGGTAGACCGGGTCGCCGTCCGGGTCGACCCAGTCGCCCAGGACGTTCGAGACCACGTGTCCGTTCTGCACGACGTTCGCGCTCGTGTCGCGGACCTGCCGCGGCGCGTCGTTCTCGGACGCCTGCCGGACCGAGACGGTGACGGTCGCGGTGTCGGACCCACCGTTGCCGTCCGTGATCGTGTACGGGAACTTCACCGTGCCGCGTGCACGCGAGGTGAGGGTGATCTGCAGTCGCTGGCCGTCGCCGACGATCGCGACCCGCCCGATCGACTCGTCGATCTTCCCGACCTCGGAGACGATGATCGGGTCGCCGTTCGGGTCGTAGTCGTTGAGCAGCACCGGCAGGCTCGTCGTGCGCCCGGGCCGCGCGCCGAGCGAGTCGTCGACCGCGACCGGCGGCTTCTGGTCCTTCTCGACCTCCGGGTCGTCGTTCGAGACCTGCTCCTGCTGCTGGTCGTCGTCCTTCTTGATGAGGTCGGCCCAGTTGTCGATGAGCTGACCGCTGCGGTCGATCGCCCAGGACCGCCCGGAGTCGGGGTCGTTCGCGACCACCGTGCTGCCGTTGTGCAGGATCTGCAGGCCGCCGCCGCTCGTCGCGTTCTCGAGGCGCTGCACCGCGCGTCCGTCACAGGTGTCGACCGCCTGCCCGCCCGCCCACGCGCCGTAGACGCACGATCCGTCGACGTAGGGTCGCGCCGCACGGCCGGACACCGCGAGCGGCGTGGCGTCGACGGCGCCGGACGGCGACACGCGGACGATCCCGGCCGTCCCGGCCACGACCACGCCGTCACCGCCGGTCGTGGAACGCTGCAGCGCGGGCTGGGCACCGACGCGGTCGCCAAGTTCGACGCGGTCGCCGTCGATGGCGAGGACGCCGTCGGTCCGGTCGAGCACTGCCACGTTCCGGCCGAACGCCGCGACCTGCAGGTCGTGGTCGGCGTCCATCCGGACCGTCCACTTCTGCGCCACCGACACGGAGGTGCCGAGGTCGACGAGGGAGGCGGTCGACGTCTTCGGGGAGTAGACCGCGACGTGGTCGTCCGAGGCGTCGAAGACGGCGTCGGCGCCCAGCGTGAGGTCCGCCTTGGTCGACGCGTCGAAGTCGGCGAGGTCCGCGGCGGGCGTCGTCCACAGCTCACCGGTGTCGGCGTTCCCGATGACCGCCGACGACCCCGCGAAGAACACCTGCGGTGAACCTGCGGGCAGGGTGACCGGGTCCCCCACGGTGGCGTCCGTGACGTCCACCTTCGCGACGGTGCCCTTCGTCTGGTCGACGCTGTACACCGTGGACCCGCGCTGGAGGACGGCCAGCTGGTCGGTCGAAGTCTCGACGGCCGTGTTGAGTTCGAGCACGCCGGTGTTGGCCCGACCGATCGCCCCGTACTGCGACGACGGGACCCACACGGTGCCGTCCCCAAGGTCGACCCGCTGCGTGTGGTACCCGCTCGACGTCACCGCGGCCGTGGCGACCACTGCACCGACGAGCACCGATGCAGCGGTGGTGATCGCCGCCGAGCGGTGTTTCGCGAGGAGCCCGCGGATCACCGGCCGCTCCCGATGGTCGCGCACCGCTGCGCGCTCGCTGCCCCGGTCTTCCCGTCGCGGTTGACCGCGACCGAGATGCACTCCTCGGCGCCGCGCTCCCCGGAGACCACGAAGGTGGTACCGGACTGCTGGCTGGACGCACCGTTGGACGACACCACGTAGGTGTCCCCGCTGCCGAGACCCGGATCCGACCAGCGGAACGTCACCGACGTGGCGGTCGTGGTCGCCCGGACGTCCGACACGACCGGGATGGCACCGCTGCCGAGTCGACCGACGACGACGACCGTCGCGACGGCCAGCGCCGCGACGACCAGGACGGTCAGGGACCCCGCCCACAGCAGCGTCGAGCGGCTCCTGCGGCGTGCGCGGGTCGTCGACCCGGTACGGTGCACGGTCCCGACGCTCTGCGCACCGATCGCCGCGACGCCGCCCTGCACGGCGCGGCGGGCACGACGACGCCCTCCGAGCCGCGACGGGGGCTGGAGCTCACGGATCATCGTGCGGTCGCCGTCGGGGGTCGGCGTGGCGACCGCCCAGGACTCGACCGCGACGTCCGCGGAGGTCTGCGGGATGCCGAGTTCGGCTTCGACCTGCTGGAACCCGCGGACGAGCTCGAGCACCGTCGCCGGTCGCTGCTGGGGTCTGCGGGACATCGCCGTGGCGAGCAGGCGTTCGAGCGTGGGCGGCACGTCCGTCCGCCCCGTGGGCTTCACACCGCCCTTGTCGATCCGGCCCATGAGGTCGCCAGCGCCGTTCTTGCCACCGCGGACCTCGAAGGGGCTCCGACCGGCGAGGAGCGAGTACACGGTCGCCGCGAGCGAGTACACCTCGGACTGGACGGAGCCGCGCGACTCGTCGCCGAGGACCTCCGGCGCCGACCACGGGATCGACATGCCGACGGGCTCGTCGGGGTCGGACTCCCCCACGGTGGCGGCGATGCCGAAGTCCGACAGCACCGGGTTGCCGTAGGCGGTGAGCAGGATGTTCGAGGGCTTGATGTCGCGGTGCAGGACGCCTTCGCGGTGGGCCGTCTCGAGCGCAGCGCCGATGCGGATCCCGATCGCGAGGACCTCGGACACGGGGATCGGCTCGCGGCGGTAGCGGTCGCTCAGCGACGACGAGCAGAGCTCCATGACGAGGTACGGACGCCCGTCGGCGGCCACGCTGGCCTGGAACACCGTGAGGATGGACGGGTGCGTGCTCAGCCGGGCCATCAGGTTCGCCTCGGCCTGGAACATCTGGCGGACCCGGTCGTCGACGACCTCGTCGAGGAGCACCTTGACCGCGACCTTGCGGGAGGGCATGTCCTGCTCGTAGAGGAAGACGTCCGCGAACCCGCCGGAGCCGAGGACGTGCACGGGACTGAAGCCCGGGATCACGGGCGGGTCGGACGGCAGTCGTCGCGCCATGCTCCCCTCCTCCCCAGCCGTCGGACGGCCGGCACGCTCGTCACGGCCATGTCATTCTACGGAAGGGCACCGACGCCGACCCGGGCGCCCCCTGGACCCCGTGAGCACCATCGGCCCCAGTTCGGGGGTCAGTGTCGCGGCAGCGTGTCCTCGACGTCACCGTCGTCCGGAGCACCGTCGACCTGCAGCACGACCACGGTCACGTTGTCGCGGCCACCCGCGACGACCGCGTCGCCGACGAGGCGCTCCGCGAGCTCCTGCGCGCCGTCGACCCGGGCCGCGATGCGCGCGATGCCGACGTCGCCGAGCTCCTTCGTGAGACCGTCCGAGCACACGATGTAGCGGTCGCCCTGCCGCAGCGGCAGCGTCCACCAGTCCGGCTCCGGCGGCTCGCCGAACCCGACGGCACGGGTGATGACGTTGCTGTCGGGGTGTCGTTCGGCGTCCTCGGCGCGGAGGAGTCCGGCGTCGACCATCTCCTGCACGACCGAGTGGTCGACGGTCACGCGACGCAGTACCCCGTCGTCGATCCGGTAGGTCCGGGAGTCACCGACGTTGAACACCAGTGCCGCCGGCTGCCCCTGCGTCGCCACGAGGGCGATCCCGGTGACCGTCGTCCCCGCGCCGATGGCGTTGCCGCCCGCCGCCCGCTCGATGTCCGCGGTCGCGAGCAGGAGGGCACGCTGGATGCCCTGCCGGGTGGTGAACGGCTGCTCCGACACCTGCGCGAGGCGCCGCACGACGGCGTCGCTCGCACGGTCGCCCGCCAGGTGTCCCCCCATCCCGTCGGCGACGACGAAGAACGGAGCGCCGACGATGTAGCTGTCCTCGTTGTGGTCGCGACGGCGACCGACGTCGGTCGCGGCTCCCCACGAGAGGGTGAGGACGGCGCCGTCGGCACCGGGGACGTCGATGGCGTGCGCGGTGGCTGCTCGGCCGAGTTCGGTCACGTGTACTGGATCGCTCTCTGGGGGTGGGATGCACGGCGGTCGGGGGCACGGCGGTCAGGGAACCGCTACGGCCGGTCCGGCGGGACGGGGACGGGATCCGCGGGCTGCACCCGGAGGTGCGGCGAGAGGATCTCGACGGCGTTGCCGTCACCGATCTCGACAACCGTACCCGTCAGGACCACCGCTGACCCACCCGATGCCAGACGGAACGGCTTCCCCGCGACCGGGCGGACGACGGTCCCGTTGGTGGAGCGCAGGTCCTCGACCACCGCTGCCTCGCCGGAGGCCTGCACGAGCAGGTGCGAGGAGGAGACCTGTCCCGACGCCGAGCGCACGGTGACGAGCAGCGGCTCCGGTCCGCGCACGATGCGCGGCAGCGCGGGCCGCCGGCCCACGACCACGGGGCGGTCGAGCCGCAGCACGTGGTCGCCGATCCGGACGGACGGCGTGCGCGTGCTGCGTGGTTCTCCGTCCTGGAGGCCCGGTGCCGGCCCGGCGACCGGCCCGCCATCGGTCCCGGGTCGCGTCGGAACGCCCTGCACGGGCTGGTCGGGCTGGTCGGTCGGCGCCTGCGGCGCGCCCGCTCGGCGCACGATCGTGTGCTCGTCGGGGAGCGCCACGGAGCGCTCTCGCTCGTCGCGACGAGGGCGGACGATCGTGTCGCCCAGCGGATCGTCGGACGGGTCGCCGACACCGAGCGGCCTCGGCCGGATTACCGTGTCGCCCGCCGGGTCGGCCGCTCGACGCCCGCGGGGGCGGACGATCGTGTCGCCGAGAGCGTCGTCGCCCGCGACGGGCCCGTCGGATCGTGGCCGGATGACGGTGTCGGCGACGTCGTCGGCGTGCTCGGTGCCGCCGTCATCGTCGCGGCTGCCGTCAGCGGTGTCGTCGTTGCGCACTGGGCCCCTCCCTGGCTGCTGCTCCCACCGTAGACGATGCGGTCCCCCGACCGCGCCGCCTCCGGTGTCACCACGGGTCCCACGCGGGCGACACCCCGCACCGGACCATGCGGAGGACGAGCGACGCCAGCGGGTCATCTGCCGCCGTCTCGAGTGCGTACACCGCCCGGGTCCGGGCGCGCTCGGCCGAGCCGAGCCCCCAGGCGCACCACGCGGCGATCGAC